>JAYSFF010000033.1:0-20275 GCA_041913425.1 Arenimonas sp.
CGCCGGAATTCGCCGTGCCGAGCCTGCGCGCCTGCGCCGAGCGCGGCGAAGTGGTGGCCGTGTACACCCAGCCCGACCGGCCGGCCGGCCGCGGCCGCCAGTTGCAGGCCTCGCCGGTCAAGCAGGCGGCGCTGGAACTCGGCCTGCCGGTGCAGCAGCCGCTGAACTTCAAATCGGACGAGGCGCTGGCCGTGCTGCGCAGCCATCAGGCCGATTTGATGGTGGTGGTGGCGTATGGCTTGATCCTGCCGCAGGCGGTGCTCGACACCCCGCGTCTGGGCTGCTGGAACGTGCACGCTTCGCTGCTGCCGCGCTGGCGCGGCGCGGCGCCGATCCAGCGCGCCATCGAAGCCGGCGACGCCCGCACCGGCGTCTGCCTGATGCAGATGGAGAAAGGCTTGGACACCGGCCCAGTGCTACTGCGCCTGGCCACCGACATCCGTCCGCACGACAACGCCGGCAGCCTGCATGACCGGCTGTCGCTGCTCGGTGCGGAAGTGCTGAGTGATGGCCTGAAACTGGCGCGCGCCGGTTTCAGTCTGCAGGCCGAGGCGCAGCCCGAGGACGGCGTGACCTACGCCCGCAAGATCGACAAGGCCGAAGCGGTGTTGGATCTGGCGCAGGATGCCAGCGTGCTGGCTGACAAGGTGCGCGCCTTCAACCCCTGGCCGGTGGCGGAGATGTCCCTGCTCGGCGAGCGCGTGCGCATCCACAAGGCCCAGGCCCTGCCGGACGCTGCCGGCCAGGCGCCGGGCAGCCTGCTCGCTGCCGGCAAGGACGGCATCGACATCGCCTGCGGCCAAGGCGCGCTGCGCCTGCTGACCCTGCAGCGCGACGGCGGCCGTCCGCTGTCGGCCGCCGATTACCTCAACGCGCGGCCGTTGCCGGTTTGAATCCGGCCGGCGCCCAGGTCCGTGTCGCCGCCGCCCGCGCGGTGCTGCAGGTGCTGCAGGGCCGTTCGCTGAAGGCGGCCATGGCGCAGGAACGTTCCGCCTTCGCCGACGCCCGCGACCGTGCCCTGCTGGAAGCCGTCTGCCACGGCGCGATCCGCCATCGGCGCGCATTGGAATTCGCGCTTGCGCATTTTTTGGCGCAGCCGCTGGAGCGCCGCGATCCGCTGGCGCATGCGTTGCTGTTGATCGGCCTGACGCAGTTGCACGTGCTGGCGTTGCCGGCGCATGCCGCGGTGTCGGCCACCATTGAGGCCGCGCGCCTGCTCGACCGCGGCGCGCGCGCCGGGCTGATCAACGCCGTGCTGCGCCGCAGCCAGCGCGAGGGCCTGCCGGAGAGCGACGATCCCGGCATACGCGGAAACCATCCGGATTGGCTGTTGCGGCAACTGCAACAGGATTGGCCGCAGGACTGGCCGGCCACGCTCGACGCCAACAACGCGCAGGCGCCGCTGTGGCTGCGCGTCAACGGCCGACGCAGCACGCGCGCGGCGGTTTCGGCGCTGCTGCAGGACGCCGGTGTCGCGCACCATCTGCCGGATTTTCCGCCGCAGGCCATCCGCATCGACGCCGCCATCGCGCCGACCCGCCTGCCGGGCTGGGATGAGGGCCTGGTCACGGTGCAGGATGTGTCCGCGCAGTTGGCGGCCGAGGCGCTGGCGCCGGCCGCGGGCGCGCAGGTGTTGGATCTGTGCGCGGCGCCCGGCGGCAAGGCCGCGCAATTGGCCGAGCGCGATCCCGCGCTGCTGGTGTTGGTCGACATCGACGCCGGGCGCCTGCAACGCGTGCACGATCTGTTCGGCCGTCTGCAGTTGGCGGCAGATGCCGTATGCTTCGCCGCCGCCGATGCCGCGCAGCCGCTGCCGGATTACCTGCCGCCGGCCTACGACGCCATCCTGCTGGACGCGCCGTGCTCGGCTACCGGCATCATCCGCCGCCAGCCGGACGTGAAATGGCACCGGCAGCCGAAGGACATCGCGGCCCTGAACACCCTGCAGTGGCGGTTGCTGAAGAACGCCTGGCGGCATCTGCGCCCCGGCGGCCGGCTGCTGTACAGCACCTGCTCGCTGCTGAAGGCGGAAAACGAAAATCTGGCGGCGCAGTTCCTGGCGCAGAATCCGGACGCGCGCGCTTTGCCGTTGGACGCGCGCTTTGGTAGGGTAAGCGGCGTTGGCCGGCAACGTCTGCCCGGCGAAGACGACGGTGACGGTTTCTTCTATGTCCTATTCGAACGCATCTGAATCCGGCACCATTGGCGCGCTGAAGCCCTCGACCGTAATCTGGTTCTTCGCCATCGCCTTCCTTTTGCTGTTCGCCGGTTACGGCCTGCGCGATCCCTGGCCGGCCGACGAGCCGCGCTTCGTGCTGGTGGCCAAGCAGATGGTGGAGAGCGGCCAGTGGCTGTTCCCGCACCGCGGCCAGGAGCTGTATCCGGACAAGCCGCCGGTGTATTTCTGGCTGCTGTCGGCCGCGCATGCGCTGACCGGCAGCTGGCGCTGGAGCTTCCTGCTGCCGTCTTTGCTGTCGGGTATGGCGGTATTGTGGCTTACGTTCGATCTGGGCCGGCGCCTGTGGAACCCGCGCAGCGGCCTGTGGGCGGCGGTGGCGGTGCTGGCCTCGCTGCAGTTCCTGTATCAGTTCAAGCGTGCGCAGATCGACCCGACCCTGGTGGCGATGACCACCGCCTCGTTCTACCTGATCGCGCGGCATCTGCTCGAGCGCCGCGACTGGCGCCTGCTGTACGCCGGCTTCCTGCTGGCCGGCCTGGGCGTGATCACCAAAGGCGTCGGCTTCCTGCCCCTGCTGGCCTTGGCGCCGTTGGCGCTGTACCGCCGTTACGGCTTCGCGCCGCTGACGCCTGCCGCGCCGGGCGACGCCTGGCGCTGGACGGCGGCGTTCGGCTTCCTGTTGCTGCCGATCGCGCTCTGGCTCGGCGCCATCGTCACCCTCGGTTTGACTTCCGGCAATCCCGAGCATGCCGAATACCTGCACAACATCCTGTTCAAGCAGACCGCCGAGCGCTACGCCAACCCCTGGCACCACCACGAGCCGTTCTGGTATTTCGCCGAAATCATCGCGCTGTTCTGGCTGCCGTTCTCCTTGGCCGGCTTCTGGCTGTGGCGGCCCTGGCGCGCCGCATTCGCGCGGCGCGATCTGAACACGGTGTTGCCGCTGGTCTGGGGCGTGCTGGTGGTGCTGTTCTTCAGCATCAGCTCCGGCAAGCGCGACATGTACATCCTGCCGGCGCTGCCGGCCTTCGCCCTGGCTGCGGCGCCCTATCTGCAGGCCGTTTCCGAACGCGCCGGTTTCCGCCGCCTGCTGCTCGGCTTCGTGCTGTTGCTGGGCGCGTTGCTGGCCGGCTTGGGTGCGGCGGCGCTGCATGGCCAAGCCGGTTTCGCGGAAAAACTGATCGCCGAGCGCGGCTTGGGCCAGGAAGTGCGTTGGCTGTGGTGGATGCTGTGCGCCGTCGGTGCCATCGCCCTGTTGGCCGGCCTTTGGCTGCGCACGCGTGGCGCGCTGGCCGCCGCCGCCATCGCGCTGTCCGGCGTCTGGCTCGGTTACGGCCTGGTCGCGCATCCGGTGCTGGACGCCAGCAGTTCGGCCGCGGCACTGATGCAACGCGCCTATGTGCAGGCCGGGCCGGGTGCCGAGATCGGCCTGGTGGCCTGGAAGGAGCAGAACTTGTTGCAGGCGCGCGGACGCGTCACCGAATTCGGCTTCCGCCGCGCCGAGCGCGAGCAGCTGGCGCGCGGCATCGCCTGGATGGCGCAAAGCCCGCAGACGCGGCTGCTGATGGTGAACGAGATCGCGGCGCTGGACTGCGTCGATTTCGGCGGCACCGGCACCTTGCCGCTGGAGAAAGCCAACCGCCGCAGCTGGTGGTTGGTCAATGTGCAGGCCGTCACGGCCTGCCGCGCTTCAGCGCCGGGCGAATAACCCGTCGGCGGCGATCTTGCCCAGAAGCCGGATCAGCACGCGCGGATCAGGCGGCACCACCAATTGCGGCAAGGCGGGCGGATCCGACAGCGTCAGCGGCCGTCCGTCGTCCGTCGCGCGCAATACCGCAGGCTCCGGAAAAGCCACGCCGTAGCGCGCCGCCAACCAGTCGAAGTCGGCCTGATGCCGGGCGTACACCATGCGTGCCAAGGCCGGCCGCAACGTGATTGACGTCGGCTCGGGCAGCATGGTCCGCACCACGTGTTCGATCCGCCTGTGCAGCTGCGCCTGAATCCGCACCCGTGCCGGCGAGAAGTTTTCGGTATCCAGATGGCGATAGATGTTGTACAGGCAGTACAGCGTCTCCGCCGAAATCGACCGGTTCGAATCAATCACTCGGGCGGGCTCGACCGCGATGCCGAAGAAGTCGGATAGCCGGCCATAGGCGTCGGCCACCACGCAGCCGCCGTCCAGCTGCGCGCGGTCGAACGCGCGCACTTCCACTTGGCCGGGAAACACCGATTCCCAGGTTTCGATCTGTTCGCGGAAATCGAAATGCAGCACGCGCGGATCCATGCGTGACAGCTCGTTACGGAATTTCAGCGCCTGCTGGACGCCCGAGGCATAGCGTGCGGTAGATTCGCGCACGTACATCAGGATCCGGAAGCGCCGGTAGCCCATCGCTTCGACGTCGGCGCGGAAGCGCCGCACGGCCTCGGCGCCGATTCCGCCCAGGTACTCGGAGGACAGCACGGCGTTGTCGGCGTCCGGGAACAGCGCCGGAATCCGCGACCAGAAATTCCGGCGCACCCGTTCCACGTCCGCACGGTCCGGCATCTGCAGCCGGATGGTGTGGTCCAGCTCCTCGTACGGCTTGTAAAGCGCGGCCAGCACGGAATGGGTTCGGAAACGGGGATGGTGCAGGAACCGGAAGCCGGCGTCGCTGCCGCGGTTGGCCAGCAGGCTGTCCTGGATCGCGGTGCTGCCCGCTTTGTGGCTGCCGATGTGGACTAACAGGCTGCGCATTCATGGCTCCGCCGGAAACAGCCGGCAGTGTAGCAAAACGGTGCGCGCGCCGCCGGCCTCCGCTATCATGGGCGGCAGAAGGGACGGGGCATTCCATGAAAATTCTCATCTTGGGCGCAGGTCAGGTCGGCAGTTCGGTCGCGGCCGCGCTGTCGGTCGAGGACCAGAACGACATCACCGTGGTCGACCGCGATCTGGGCCGTCTGCGCGAGCTGACCGAAAAGCTCGACATCCGCACCGTCACCGGCCACGCCTCGTTGCCCAGCGTGCTGGAGCAGGCCGGCCTGGACGAAGCCGAGCTGCTGGTGGCGGTGACCTCCTCGGACGAGGTCAACATCATCGCCTGCCAGATCGCCGCGCAGCGCCAGGATCCGCCGACGCGGGTCGCGCGCTTGCGCGAACAGGAATACCTGGCGCTGGCCCGTCAGGGCCTGGGCGGGGAACCGGCGGTGACCGCCGCGATCAGCCCGGAAGAGCTGGTCTGCCGGCACGTGGAACGCCTGATCGCCACGCCCGGCGCGCTGCAGGTGCTGGACTTCGCCGGCGGCCGCGCGCAGCTGGTGGCGGTGCGCGCCCTGCGCGCCGGCGCCCTGGTCGGGCACGAGATCCGCGAGCTGCGCCACCACCTGCCGCAGGGTATGGACGTGCGTGTGGCCGCCATCTTCCGCGGCGGCAAGGCCATCAAGCCCGAGGGCACGACCGTCATCGAAGCCGGCGACGAAGTGTTCTTCCTGGCACCGCAGGGCGCGATCAAGGCGATGATGGGCGAGCTGCGCTCGGCCGACAACCGCTCGACCAAGCGCATCTTCATCTCCGGCGGCGGCGGCATCGGCCGGCGCCTGGCCAAATCGCTCGAGCGCCGCTATTCGGTCAAGATCCTCGAACGCGCGCGCGACCGCGCGCGCGCCATCGCCGAGGACCTGATCGGCACCATCGTGCTGGTCGGCGACTGCGCCGACGAGGACCTGCTGCGCGAGGAGAACATCGACCAGACCGACGTGTACTGCGCGCTGACCAACGACGACGAGGCCAACATCCTGTCGGCCATGCTGGCCAAGCGCCTGGGCTGCCCGCGCGTGGTGGCGCTGATCAACCGCGCCTCCTACGCCGAGCTGGTCGAGGGCAGCACCATCGACATCGCCATCAGCCCGCAGTCGGTCACCCTCAGCGCGCTGCTGTCGCACATCCGCGAAGGCGCGCCGGAGCGCGTGTACTCGCTGCGCCGCGGCGCGGCCGAGGCCATCGAGGTGGTGGTGCGCGGCGATCGCCGGACCTCGCGCGTGATCGGCCGCGAGCTGGACGAGCTCGACCTGCCGCATTCGGCCACCATCGGCGGCATCGTGCGCGGCGACGCGCTGATGATCGCGCACCACGACGTGGTGATCGAGCCCGGCGACCACGTCATCCTGTTCGTCAACGACAAGCGCGACCTGCCGGCGGTGATCGACCTGTTCAAAGAGGTCGACTGGCTTTGAGCACGCGCGCCAAGGCCATCGCCCGGGTGTTCGGCGCGGTCACCGCGCTGTCCTCGCTGATCATCCTGCCGTCGCTGGCGCTGGCCCTGCTGTGGGGCGAGCCGACCGCGTTGCCGTTCGCCGAGGCCGGCCTGCCGCCGCTACTGGCCGGCGGCCTGCTCTGGTTCATTTTCCGGCACAGCCGCTACGAATTGCGCCTGCGCGACGGCTTCGTGGTCACCGCCGGCATCTGGATCATCGCCAGCCTGGTGACTGCGGTGCCGTTCTACCTGGCGCTGCCGCAGCTGAGCTACACCGACGCGGTGTTCGAGGCCACCTCCGGGCTGACCACCACCGGCGGCACCGTGTTGACCGGGCTCGAGAACCTGCCGCGCAGCCTGCTGTTCTTCCGCGCCTCGCTGAATTTCTTCGGCGGCATGGGCATCGTGATCCTGGCGGTGGCCGTGCTGCCGATGCTGAAGATCGGCGGTACGCAGCTGTTCAAGGCGGAAAGCACCGGGCCGGTCAAGGACAACAAACTGACGCCGCGCATCGCCGAGACCGCGCGCATGCTGTGGGTCATCTACATCGGCCTGAACGTCCTCTGCGCCTTCGCCTATTGGCTTGGCGGAATGGACGGCTTCGATGCCGTGACGCACGCGATGGCCACCATCGCCACGGGCGGCTTCGGCAATTACGACGCCAGCTTCGGGCATTGGAACAGCGCGCTGATCGACGGCATCGCCACGGTGTTCATGCTGCTCGGCGGCATCGGATTCACCCTGCACTGGTACGCATGGCGCGCCGCCACGGTCAGCCATTACCAGGCCAACAGCGAGCTGCGGGCGTACTTGGGCATCCTCGCCGCGATATCCCTGCTGGTCGGCCTCTACCTCTGGGCGTACGGCACGTTCGACGGATTCTTCGAGTCCCTGCGCCATGGCGCGTTCCAGGTGGTTTCGAACATGACCACCACGGGCTTCGTGACCACCGGCTTCACCACCTGGCCTGGCATGTTGCCGATGCTGTTGATCATGGTCGGCTTCATCGGCGGCTGCTCGGGTTCCACCTCCGGCGGCATGAAGGTCGCGCGGGTCCAGCTGGTGGTCCAGCAGGGGTTGCGCGAGCTGCGCCAGATGGTCCATCCCAAAGCGCAGTTCCTGGTCACCATGGGCGGCAGGCGCGTGTCGGAGAGCATCGTGATTTCGGTCGGCGGATTCTGCGCGCTGTACATCACCGTGTACCTGGTGCTGACGCTGCTTCTGGTGGCCGACGGCGTGGATACCGAAACGGCCTTCTCGACCGTCGCCGCATGCATCAACAACATGGGCCCCGCCCTGGGCCTGAATGGAGTGCATTTCCAGGCCTTGAGCGACGGCGCGACCTGGCTGATGAGTTTCGCCATGCTCACCGGCCGGTTGGAGATCTTCACTATCCTGGTGCTGCTCACGCCCTCGTTCTGGCAGGAATAGGCGGACGCGGCGCCTCAGGCTCCGCTGCGGTAACTGCGGTTCACCCGCGCCACCTCCACCGAATACGACTCGTACCAGCGCTCCCGCCCGGCCTGCTGCGCCGACACGTGCTCGGGGTGCGCGCGCCAGTGCCTGATGCTGTCCTCATCCGGCCAGTACGACAGCGCCACTTCCTCGTCGCCCTCGCACAGCGCGTGGAATTGCAGGCAGCCGAATTCGCCCAACGCCAGTTCGCGCATGCGTTCTGCCGTCCTGGCGTAATCTGCGTCCAGTTGCCGGATGCGCGCCCGGAAGATGACCACGAACATCAGCTGCCCCGGTGCGCCGGCAGATGCAGCTTCCAGCGGATCGCCGCGCCGCGCAGGGAGAATCCGGCCAGCACGCCCAGCGCCGCCGGCCAGGGCGCGGGCAGGCCCAGCTGGTCCAGGCCGACGAACAGGCCGGCGCCGACCAGCGAGGTGGTCACGTACAGTTCGTGCCGCATCAGGATCGACGGCACGCCGATGGTGACGTCGCGGATGACGCCGCCCAGGCAGGCGGTGATGACGCCCGCGGCGACGGCGGACACCGGCGACACGCCGAACAGCATGGCCTTGTTCGCGCCGTACACCGAGTAGGCCGCCAGTCCGGCCGCGTCGAACCATTCGAACGCCCGTTCCGGCCACCAGCGCAGCGGCACCAGCCAGGCCGCGACGGCGATGACCACCGACAGGATGATCGGCATCGAGTCGTGCATCCAGAACACCGGCGCGTCGATCAGCAGGTCGCGCAGGGTGCCGCCGCCGACCGCGGTCACCAATGCGAAGAAGCAGACGCCGATCAGGTCGATCCGCTGGCGCACCGCCACCAGCGCGCCCGATACCGCGAACACCGCGAGGCCGGCGATGTCGAGCCAGGGCAGAAGCGAGCGGATTTCATCCATGCGGGCGACCTGTTTTGCGGAAGTCGGTCAAGCCTATCATCCCGCGATCGCCGCCGCGACGGCGTCGTGCAGGGCCGTGGCCTCGGCCAGCGGCAGATAGCGCACGGCCAGCGGCGGCTCGGAGCTGCCGGCGTTGACGGTGTCGCAGAACACCGCCGCCATGCCGTGCCGGCGGTCGAACGGCGACTGCTTCAGGTACACCGCCTGCACCTTGCGCGTTTCGGCGAAGCGCCAGCTCTTGCCGATCCAGCCTTCGCGCACGGCGATCAGGCCGTTGGCATGGGCGTAGCCGGCGTGCCGCGCCCAGATTTTCGACTGCACATACAGCACCGGTACGCCGAGCAGGAGCGCGAGCCCGATGGGGCCGGACCACGCCGCCAACACCGCCGTGGCCAGCAGCAGCCAAGGCAGGCCGGCCTTGAACCGGCGCTTCCACGCCGCCGGATGCAATGGCCGCCAATCGGCCACTGGCCAACTGCCGGCCGGCAGCACCGCGGCCAGGATGTCCGCGATGGCGGCCTCGTCGGCAATCGGCGCCAGCGGCCAATGCGCTTCGCGTTGCTGATTGCCGGCGCTGGTGCCGGCCGCGGCGTCCACGCGCAGCGCAAAGCGGTTGAAGCGGCGCTGCAGCCAGCCCTGTTCCAGCGTCCAGGCCTGGATGCGGGTGCGCGGCAGCGAGCCGTTGAAGCGGTTCAGCAGGCCGCGCGAGATCGACAGCCGGTGCGCGTCGCCGCTGAGCGTGAAGCCGTGGTAGTGCAGCACCGCCTGCAGCATCGAAAGCAGGCGCAGCAGCGCCAGTGCGGCCAGCAACAGCAAGGCGCCGCCCAGCGCATACGCGCCCGGTCCGCCACCGGCGATGTCGTCGCCGTGGTCCGTCAGCCAAGCGCCGGCTTCGCGCATGGCTGCGGTCGGCAGTTCGCGGTCCAGCTGCCAGAGCGCGCCGAACGCGCCCGCCACCAGCAGAATGCCTTTGTTGGAGATCAGTCCGAGCTTCAGCAACTCGGCGGTCGGCAGGCGTAGCAGCACCTGCCCGTCGGCGGCCCGCGAGTCCGCTCCGGCGCCGGGGAGCGGCGTTTCCTGGCTGCGGATGATGCCCTGCAGGCGCTGTGCTTCGGCGAAGCCCAGCACGCGCATGCGGCCTTCAGCGTCCTTGTCGCCGCCGCCGGTCTCCAGCCGTACTTCCGCCACGCCCATCAGCCGGTGCAGCGGGCCCTGGTGCAGGCTCACGTTCTGGATGCGGGTGAAGGCGATCTCGCGCGCGGTGCGTTGCAGCAGGCCGGAGCGGATCAGGATGCGGTCGGCGCCGATGCGGTAGCGGAAGCTGTAATAGCGCGCCACCGCCAGCGGCACCATCACCCCGGCGCCGATCAGGCCCCAGAGTTCGTAACGTTCGCCGCGGCCGGTGAACAACAGCACCGCCAGCGGCACGATGAACTGCTTGAGCACATTGAACAGCTCGAACAGCCAGGACAGCGGATGCAGCCGCTGTTCCGGCGCGTCGGTCAAAACGGCGTCAGAGCGCGCTGTCGTCACGGCGGCGTTCCGGAATCAGCGCGTCGCGCAGCATCGTCGCGGTCTCCAGCCCGAAGCCGCCCTGCTTCAGCGCATGGCTTTGGGTGCCGGCGGTGTGGATCACCAAGGTGGCCAGGCCGCGCGCCCGCTCCAGCGGACCGTTATGGATGTCCAAGTGCTGCACCCGCGAGCGCGGCACGAACACTTCGGTGCGCCACCAACGGCCTTTGCGCAGACGGAAGCCGTGTTCGTCCAGGCGCCAGCGCGTGCAACGCCAGCGGTTGCGGCCGAGCACGGCGCCGAAGCCCAGGCAGGTTAACGCCGCCGCCGCGATGGCGGCCAGCCGCCAGCCATCGGGCACCAACGCCGACGACAGCACGGTGACCGGAATCAGCGGAATGGCGCTCGGCAGCAGGCTGCCCCAGAACATCAGGCTACGGGCCGCCGGGTGCAGGCCCTGCCAGCCGTCGGCGTCGGTTTCGCGCGTTTCGGGATTCATCGGTAGGTGCTCTTGTCGCTGCGGTCGGGTCGTATGCTGAAGCGTTTGTAGGTCCACTGGTACTGCCGGAAGTCACGATCGGCGATGGCCTGCACGCGCCGGTTCATCGCCGCCAGCGCCACCGACAGGTCGGCGTCGTGCAGCGCCGGCTCCTCGGCCTCGAAGTGCAGGCTGAAGCCGTCGCCGCAGCGTTCGGCGTAGGCGAACAGCACCGGCGCGCCGGTGCGCTGCGCCAGTTTCGCGATCAGGCTCAGGGTCAGCGCCGGGCGGCCGTAGAACGGCGCGAACTCGCCGCCGCCTTCCTTGGGTTGGTGATCCGGGGTGATGCCCACGGTCTCGCCGTTCTGCAACGCGCGCAGCAGCGGCCGCATGGCGGTGGCCTCGGCCGGCACCAGCCGCACGTTGTCGCCGCCGCGCGCCAGCTGCAGGAAACGGTCGGCAGAGGCGCTGTCCGGCACCCGGTACACCAGGCTGAACGGTCCGCGCGCGGCCAGGCATTCGATCACCAGCTCCCAGTTGCCGTAATGCGGCACTGCCAGCAGCACGCCTTTGCCGCGGGCGCGGGCCTCGGCGTACAGCGCCTCGCCGTGCACCTCGCGCACCAGAGCCAGCACCCGGTGCCGCGGCCGGGTCCAGACCGCCAAGGTCTCCAGCAGGGTCTGGCCGGTCGAGCGCATCAGTTCGCGGGTGCATCGTTCCCGCGCGGCCGGCGTCCCGGCCAAGCCGATCAGCTCCAGGTTACGGCGGGTGACGCGGGTCTCCCGGCTGTCCAAGGCGTAGTTCAGGCGGCCCAGCGCCGCGCCCGCCCACCGCAGCCAAGACAGCGGCAACAGGCCGATCAGGCGGGCCGATTGGTACAGGAGTTGGCCGTAAACAGCGGAGCGGGTCATCGTGCCAGTGTACGGGATTTGGCCTTTTCCGGAATTTGCGGAACTTTTTCCGAGGTGTGCCGGTCTAACTGTTCCAACCCCGCACAAGGCCGTCCGCCGCGCATGATTGCCCTGATCCAGCGTGTCAAGCACGCACACGTTGACGTAGACGGCGAGCGGGTGGGCCAGATCGGCCAGGGCCTGCTGGTGCTGGCCGCGGTGCAGCCCGGCGACACCCCGCAGCGCATCGAGCGCATGGCCGAACGCCTGCTCGGCTACCGCGTGTTCTCCGACGCCGCCGGCAAGATGAACCTGTCGGTGCAGGCGGTCAATGGCGGCATGCTGCTGGTCAGCCAGTTCACCCTGGCGGCCGACACCGATTCCGGCATGCGGCCCAGCTTCACCTCGGCCGCGCCGCCGGAAGCGGGCTTGGCCGGTTTCAACGCCCTGGTCGAGGCCGTGCGCCGCCGGCACGGCGAGGTGGCCACCGGCCGCTTCGGCGCCGACATGCAGGTCGGCCTGCTCAACGATGGTCCGGTGACTTTCTGGCTCGAAACATAAGTTCTTTTGATTCAAAGAGATACGGACGGACTCCGGAGCTCTGTTATAATACGCGGTTCCCCTCAACCCTTGGCCACACGAGCGACTATGACCACGCCACGCAACATCAAATCGGAAATCGAGGAACTCATCGCCAAGGGCGTCGACCAAGGCTACCTGACCCTGGCCGACGTCAACGACCACCTGCCGGAAGACCTGATCGATCCCGATGAGATGGAGAACATCATCGGCATGATCAACGACATGGGCATCGTGGTGCACGAATCCGCGCCGGACATCGAGACCCTGCTGCTGTCGGGCCGCAGCACCGGCAGCAGCGTCGACGTGGTCGCCGCCGAAGAGGCGGTCGCCGTGCTGTCCTCGCTGGAGAACGAAGCCGGCCGCACCACCGACCCGGTGCGCATGTACATGCGCGAGATGGGTTCGGTCGACCTGCTGACCCGCGAGGGCGAGATCGTCATCGCCAAGCGCATCGAAGAGGGCTTGGGCAAACTGCACACCGGCCTGGCCAATTTCCCCTGGATCACCCAGCAGATCCTGGCCGATTACGAAGAGCACAAGGCCGGCCGCAAGCGCCTGTCGGAAGTGGTCATCGGCTTCAACGACCTGGAGGACGCCGACGCCGGCCTGCCGCCGGCCGATGACGTGGTCGCCGACGACGACGACGAAGCCGACGCCGAGGCCGCGCCGGCCGAGACCGGTCCGGATCCGGCCGAAGTGGCGCGCCGCATGGAGCTGCTGGCCGAGCTGACCGCCAAATTCCGCAAGGCCGTCGACAAATACGGCCTGGAGGATCCGAAAGCGCAGAAGATCCGTGTCGCCATCGCCGACGAGGTGCTGCGCCTGCGCTTCCCGCTGGTGCAGACCGACTCCCTGCTCGGCCGCTTGCGCGAGGTGATCGCCGAGATCCGCCGTCATGAGTCGGCCGTGCTCAAGCTCTCGGTCGACGCCGCCAAGATGCCGCGCAAGGACTTCCTCAAGGCCTGGAAGGGCCATGAGACCGACCTCGAGTGGGCCGACAGCGTCATCGCCCGTAAGCAGAAGTGGTCGTCCGGCATGCGCGAGCACAAGGACGCCATCATCGCCCAGCAGGAAGCCCTGCGCGCGATCGAGAAGGAGCTGTACGCGCCGCTGGCCGAGATCAAGCGCGCCAACGACGAGATGCGCTACGGCGAGGAGATGGCCCGCAAGGCCAAGAAGGAGATGGTCGAGGCCAACCTGCGCCTGGTCATCTCGATCGCCAAGAAGTACACCAACCGCGGCCTGCAGTTCCTCGACCTGATCCAGGAAGGCAACATCGGCCTGATGAAGGCGGTCGACAAGTTCGAGTACAAGCGCGGCTACAAATTCTCGACCTACGCCACCTGGTGGATCCGCCAGGCCATCACCCGCTCGATCGCCGACCAGGCGCGCACCATCCGCATCCCGGTGCACATGATCGAGACCATCAACAAGCTCAACCGCATCTCGCGCCAGATGCTGCAGGAGATGGGCCGCGAAGCCACGCCGGAAGAGCTGGCCAAGGCCATGGAGATGCCCGAGGACAAGATCCGCAAGGTGATGAAGATCGCCAAGGAGCCGATCTCGCTGGCCACCCCGATCGGCGACGACGAGGACTCGCATCTGGGCGATTTCATCGAGGACAGCAACATCGAGTCGCCGATGGAAAGCGCCACCAGCATCGGCATGCGCGAGGCGGTCAGCGGCGTGCTGGCCGGCCTGACCCCGCGCGAGGCCAAGGTGCTGCGCATGCGCTTCGGCATCGACATGAACACCGACCATACGCTGGAAGAGGTCGGCAAGCAGTTCGACGTGACCCGCGAGCGCATCCGCCAGATCGAAGCCAAGGCCCTGCGCAAGCTGCGCCACCCGTCGCGCGCCGACGTGCTGCGCTCGTTCCTCGACTCCGACAACGGTTAAGCCTGCCGGGCCTATAGCTCAGCGGTTAGAGCAGGGGACTCATAATCCCTTGGTCCTAGGTTCAAATCCTAGTGGGCCCACCAACGCGAAACCCCGCCGCACGGCGGGGTTTTTCGTGCCGGCTGCGCTATCATGAAGGCCGGAAAAGGAAACCCGCCATGCTGCAGACCGTCGAACACGCCACCGCCAAAACCCCCGCCTGGAGCGTCATCTGGCTGCACGGCCTGGGCGCCGACGGCAACGACTTCGCGCCGATCGTGCCCGAGCTGGTGCGCCCCGGCTGGCCCGGCGTACGTTTCGTGTTCCCGCACGCCCCGGTGCGTCCGGTCGGCATCAACGGCGGCGCGCGCATGCGCGCCTGGTACGACATCGTCAGCATGGAGCTCGACAAGCGCGCCGACGAGGCCGGCCTGCGCGAGTCGATGGGCGAGCTCGACCGGCTGATTGCGCGCGAACGCGACCGCGGCGTGCCGATCTCGCGCATCGTGCTGGCCGGCTTCTCGCAGGGCGGCGCGGTGGTGCTGGCGCACGCGCTGCGCCAGCGCGTGCCGGTGGCCGGCGTGATGGCGCTGTCCACCTATCTGCCGTTGGGCGGCAAGAACGCCGAGGAGCGCACGCCGGAGTCGGCCTCGATTCCGGTGTTCATGGCGCACGGCGCGTTCGATCCGGTGATTCCGCTGGGTCTGGGCGAACACAGCCGGCGCCAGCTGCAGACCTTCGGGCTTTCGGTCACGTTCAAATCCTATCCGATGCAGCACAGCGTCTGCGCCGAGGAGATCCGCGACATGGCGGATTGGCTCGGGGAGCGTTTCGCCGCGCGATGAGCCGGAGCGGCCAGCCGCTGCCGGATTTCTGCCGGCCGCCGCGCATCGCCGCGGTGTGCGGCATCACGCAGCTGGCGGTGATTCTGCTGTTCCTGTCGCCGCTTGGCGTGCATCCCGGCGGACTGATCACCTTCCTGGCGGCTTCGGCGTTCGCGCAATGGCTGGCGCTGAGCGCGGCGGTGCTGCTCTGCCGGCTCGGCCCCGCCTTGGCCGGACTGCCGCTGGTACTGGCTTCCGCGGCGGCTTCCACCTTGGTCGGCATGGTCTCGGCCTTGGCGGCCTGGCTGCTGTACGTGCTCGACCGCGAGCTCCAGTACCGCGCCCTGCAGCATCTGGGTGCGGTGCAGTTCAGCCTCGGCACGGCCTTGATGATGGCGCTGCTGTGCGCGGTGATGCTGCGTTATTTCTACGTGCGCGAACAGTGGCAGGCGCAGGTCAAGGCCAACGCCGCCGCCGCGCTGCAGGCCCTGCAGGCGCGCATCAATCCGCACTTCCTGTTCAATTCGATGAACACCATTGCCGCCCTGGTGCGCAAGGACGCCGCCACCGCCGAACGCGCCATCGAAGACCTGTCCGACCTGTTCCGCGCCGCGCTCGGCGATGACCGCGCCGACGCCACGCTAGACGAGGAGCTGCAGGTGGTGCGCCAGTATCTGGCCATCGAGCAGCTGCGTCTGGGCGCGCGCCTGCGCGTCGATTGGCGTCTGGCGGAGGATCTGCCGCTGCAATGCCGGTTGCCGCGCCTGTTGCTGCAGCCGCTGTTCGAGAACGCGGTGCTGCACGGCATCGCGCCGAGGCCGGAAGGCGGCGAGATCCGCGTCGAGGCCGAGGCCGCAAACGGCCGTCTGCGCCTGAGCCTGTGCAATCCGCTGGCGCCGGACGCCGGCAGCGTGCATGGGCACGGCCACGCGCTGGCTTCGGTGACGCGACGGCTGGAGCTGTATTACGGCGGCCGCGCCCGTCTGCAGAGCGCGCGCGAGGACGGCCGCTTCGTCATCCGTCTGGAGCTGCCCTGTGACTAGGCCGCTGTCGGTGCTGGTGGTCGACGACGAGCCTTTGGCGGCCGAGCGCCTGTGCGCCTTGCTGGCCGAGATGCCGGATTGCGCGCTCGCCGGCGTCGCCGGCAATGCCGGAGAGGCTTGGCAGCTGGCGCAGCGACAGGCCTCGGACGTGGTATTGCTCGACATCGCCATGCCCGGCGAATCCGGGCTGGAATTCGCCGGCCGCCTGGCCACGCTGCCGAAACCGCCGGCGGTGGTGTTCTGCACCGCGTTCGGCCAGCATGCCCTGCAGGCCTTCGAGGCGCAGGCCATCGATTATCTATTGAAACCGGTCCGCCGCGAACGCCTGGCCGACAGCCTGGCGCGCGTTCGCCGGCTGTCATCGGCAAGCACCGCGCCCGAAACTGCGGCCTTCGTCGCCGCCACGGTCGGCGGCGTCATCCGCCGCATCGCGTTGGCCGACATCCGCTATCTGCACGCCGACGACAAGTACACCGTCGCCCATCACCAGGGCGGCGAGCATGTGCTGGACCAGACGCTGAAAGAGCTGGAGCAGCAGTTCCCCGCGCAACTGGTGCGCATCCACCGCAATTGCCTGGTCAACCGCGCGCAGCTGCAGGCCCTGCGCCGCGATGCCGAGGGCCATGTCTGGGCGCTGCTGAGGGACGTCGAGCGGCCGCTGGAGGTCAGCCGCCGCTGCGCCGGCGAGCTGAAGGACTGGTTCAAGGGCGGCTGATGCCCCGAGCGCCGGCCGCGTGCGATAATGCACGCATGCAGACCATCCGATTAGCCACCCGGGAAAGCGCGCTGGCGCTTTGGCAGACCAACCACGTCGCGGCGCTGTTGCGCGCGGCCCATCCCGGCTTGAACGTGGAGCTGGTGCCGATGACCACGCGCGGCGACCAGGTGCTGGACGTGTCGCTGGCCAAGATCGGCGGCAAGGGCCTGTTCCTGAAGGAACTGGAAGTGGCGATGCTGGAAGGCCGCGCCGACGCCGCCGTGCATTCGCTGAAGGACGTGCCGATGGAGCTGGAGGACGGCTTCGCGCTGGCTGCGGTGCTGCGGCGCGACAATCCGTTCGACGCCTTCATCTCCGGCGCCTACGCCAGCCTGGAAGAGCTGCCGGCCGGCGCGGTGGTCGGCACCTCCTCGCAGCGCCGGCAGGTGCAACTGCGGCAGCTGCGTCCCGATCTGGAAATCAAAGACCTGCGCGGCAACATCAACACACGCCTGGCCAAGTCCGCCGCCGGTGAATTCGACGCCATCATCCTGGCCTGCGCCGGCCTTGAGCGCCTCGGCCTGCAACAGCACATCCGTTCCGTGCTCGCGCCGGATGTCTGGTGGCCGGCGGTGGCGCAGGGCGCGATCGCGGTCGAAACGCTCGACGCCCGGCCGGAGGTGTCCGCGCTGTTCGTGCCGCTGAACTGCAAAGAGACGGAAATCCGGGTGCGCGCCGAACGCGCCCTGAACCGCCAGCTGCACGGCTCCTGCCAGGTGCCGGTGGCGGCCTATGCCGAATTCGTCGAGGACCGCCTGCGCTTGACCGGTTGGGTCGGCGAAGCCACCGACAATACCTCCATCAGCGCGCAGGGCACGGGCGATGCCGAACATCCGGAAGCCTTGGGCGAGTTCGTGGCCGAGAAGCTGTTCGCGCGCGGCGCGGCGGCGATGCTGAAGCTGGCTCAGTAATACAGGCTCACCACGTGCCTGGCTTCGGCGAAGAACAGCCAGCGGCCGATGAACACGCCGAGCATGCCGGACACCGCGGCCAGGCTGTATAGCCAGGGCTGGTCCAAGGTCCAGGCGCCGAGACAGGCGATCAGCGGCAACGCGTAACCGAACAAGCTGCAGAACTCGCGGAAGCGCCCGCTGTGTTTGCGTGCCAGTACGTGCGCCATTTCCTTGGTGATGAAATTGGCTTCGGTGTGCGGATGCTCGAACACCGACACGCTGCGCTCCTCCGGCAGGCCGAGCGCGCTGCTGCGGGTAATCGCCAGCGGCCGGTCGGTATTTCGCCAGTAGCGCGTCATCAGCCAGAGCGTGAGCATGGCCAGGATCGCCAGCGCCGGCGCGAAAGTCCACACCGCGTAGATCGACGCCAGCCACAGGCCGCCGGTATACAGGGCGGAGACCAGATAGATCGGCACCACCGTAGCGTGCGTCCAGGCCGGCACCGTCTTCAGGCAGTGATAGATCTTGGCGGTGCAGAGCACGGTCAGCAGGCTCAGCGCCATCAGCGCCGCTGCCAGGAATTTCTGCATCGGCCCGTGTTGGGGGAAAAACGCCAGCGCGCCGGCCGGCAGGAAGCACAGCACCGCGGCCACGCCCTCGCGCGACAGCCAGGCGCTGCGCCATTGCGAGAATGCGCGCCAGACCCGCTCTTTGCGGCCCAAGTGCAACGTGGAGCTGAGCAGGCCGGCGACCACGAACAGCGCGCCGGTAGCAAGCGTCAGGTAGTCGCGTACGCCGAAGTCGCGGTCGTGGCCGAGCAGGGACGCGCCGAACCAGAACCACAGGCCGTAACCGGCGCCGGACAGCGTGCTGAAGAAGATGACGGAAAGGGCGGGATGCATCAGCGGCTCAGTATCCGGTCGAGCCAGCGCAGGGCCGCCGGCAGTTGCGTGGTGTCCAGGGTTTCCTCGACCGGCGCCGATACGGCCTGTTTCCGGCGCGGCGGCAGGTAGCGGTTCACCGGCCGGTAGCCCAGTTCCGGCATCAGTTCGCGGCCGCCGCGTTCGCGCGACTTCACCGAGACCTCGGAATCCGGATCATTGAAGTCGCCGAAGCCGCGCGCGCGCGTCGGGCAGGCCTGCACGCAGGCCGGTTGCCGCTGCGCCTCGGGAATGCGCTCATCGTAGATGCGGTCCACGCACAGCGTGCATTTCTTCATCACGCCTTCGCTCGGCGAGTATTCGCGCGCGCCGTACGGGCAGGCCCAGGAGCACAGCTTGCAGCCGATGCAGGTGTCGGGATTGACCAGCACGATGCCGTCCTCGGCGCGCTTGTGGCTGGCGCCGGTCGGGCACACGCTCACGCAGGCCGGCGTCTCGCAGTGCAGGCAGGAGCGCGGGAAATGCAGGGTGCTGGTCGGCTGGTCGCCGAGCGCCTCCAGCTCGTAGCTGTGCACGCGGTTGAACCAGACGCCGTCCGGCGCCGCGCCGTAGGCGTCCAGGTCCGGCAACGGCCCGGACGCGCCTTGGTCGTTCCACTCCTTGCAGGCCACCGCGCAGGCGTGGCAGCCGACGCAGATGTCGAGGTCGATCAGCAGACCGAGCTTCTTGGCGGTGGTGGTCGGCAGGCTGGTCATGCCGGCTCCGTGCGCGCCAGCGGCGCGAATTGCGGCAGGCTCTGCGTCTGCGGCTGCACTTTGCGGATTGCCACGCGCAGGTCGAACCAGGCGGCCTGGCCGGTGATCGGATCGGCGTTGACGTAATCGCCCTGCGGCGTCAGGTCGGAGATCAGCGGATTGAGCAGGAAGCCCTGGTTGCCTTCCGGCGCCTTGGCCGACAGGCCCCAGCTGCCTTTGCGTTTACCCAGCGCGTTCCAGGTCCAGACCGTGTCGGGCTGCACGTTGCCGGTCAGTTTCACCGGCACGGTGATGGCGCTCAGGTGCGAGCGCAGCTCCACCCAGTCGCCGTCGCTCAGGCTGTAGCGGGCAGCGGTGTCGGGATGCAGATACAGGTAGTTGCGCGCCATGATCTGCCGCAACCAGGCGTTCTGCGAACCCCAGGCGTGGTACATGAACGGCGGACGCTGGGTCAGCGCGTGCAGCGGGAATTCGGTGGAATCGGTCTGCGCGTGTTCGAACGGCGCGTACCAGAACGGCAGCGGATCGAAATAGCGGCGCACGCGTTCGCGCTCGGCCTCGGGCGGCTGCACGGCGCCGAAGCCCTCGGCCGCCAGGCGGAATTTCTGCAGGGTCTCCGAATACAGCTGCAGCACGACCGGTTCGCTCGAGGCGATGAAGCCCATCGACTTGGCCCATTCTAGGTAATCGCGGTTGGCCATCTTGTAATAGCGGCCGGATTCCGGCACCGCGGCGTGCCAGAAGCCGCCGTGTTCGATATAGCGCTGCAGTTGCTCCGGATTGGGCGCGCCTTTGCCCTCCGCCTCGCCGTGCTCGCCGCGCCAGCCGGCCAACAGGCCGACGCCCGGCGTGCGTTCATGGCGCAGGATGTAATCGGCGTAGTCGCGGTATTTCGGCGAACCGTCGGCGTGCACCAGGACGGGCAGGCCCAGGCGCGCGCCGAGGTCGATCAACACCGACTGGAAGCCGCGCACGTCGCGGTCGGGCGCCAGCACCGGATGCCGGATGGCGTCGGACGCGC
>JAYSFF010000034.1:0-19911 GCA_041913425.1 Arenimonas sp.
CCACTTCGTATTCGTCCTTGTAGGCCATCAGCTTGAACAGGTACTTGGCCACGGCTTCGCTGACGCCGCTGTAGTCCGGCGTGTGCCTGGCCTCTTCGGCACGCACCTCGGCCACGAAATCGGTGTAGCGCTTGGCATAGGCCGCGTCCTGGTATTCGGTCAGGAACTTGGCGCGCAGCGCCACGGTCTCCTCCAGCGAGCGGCTGAGCTTGCCTTCGCCGACGAAGGCCAGTTCGGTGGCGGTATGCGCATCGCCCAGGAAGTCGGCGGCCTTGGCACCGCCGCCTAGGCCGGCAGCGGCCTGCACCGCGGCCGGGTCATGCGCCGCCATGCGGCCCCAGGCGAAGGCCTTCTTGTTCATCTCCACCGCCGCGCCGTTGAGCTCGATGGCGCGCAGGATCGATTCCAGCGACAGCGGCACCAGGCCCTGCTGCCAGGCGTAGCCGAGCATCAGCAGGTTGGTGGCGATGGCGTCGCCCATCAGCGCCAGCGCCAGCTCGGTGCCGGCCAGCTGCAGCGGCGCGCGGCCGTCGAGCGCGGTACGCACCGCGGCCACGATGTCGGTGGCCGGGAACTGCATGTCCGGCTTGCGGGTGAAGGTGCCGGGCATGGCCTGGTAGTCGTTCAGCACCACGTGGCTGCGCTCGGCGCGGATCTTGGACAGCGCCCAGTAGTCGTTGACCACCACCATGTCGCAGCCCAGCACCAGGTCGGCCTCGCCGGCGGCGATACGCACGGCGTGGATGTCGGACGGGTCGCGCGCGATCCGCACGTGGGTGGTGACCGCGCCGCCCTTCTGCGCCAGACCGGTCTGGTCGAGCACGCTGCCGCCCTTGTTCTCCAGATGCGCGGCCATGCCGAGCAGGGCGCCGATGGTGACCACGCCGGTGCCGCCGATGCCGGTCACCAGGATGTTCCAGGGCTGCTCCAGGCCGGTCTTGAACACCGGATCGGGCAGCGCGTCGAAGTCCATCGCGGCGTTCGGCTTGCGCTTCTTCAGGCCGCCGCCGGTGACGGTGACGAAGCTCGGGCAGAAGCCCTTGACGCAGCTGAAGTCCTTGTTGCAGTTGCTCTGGTCGATCTCGCGCTTGCGGCCGAATTCGGTCTCCAGCGGCAGGATCGAGACGCAGTTGGAGGCTTCGCCGCAGTCGCCGCAGCCTTCGCACACGGCCGGGTTGATCACCGTACGCTTGGCCGGATCCGGCATCTTGCCGCGCTTGCGCCGGCGGCGCTTCTCGGCCGCGCAGGTCTGGTCATAGATGATGACCGTGGTGCCCGGCGTCTCGCGCAGGCGTTTGGATACATTGTCCAGTTCGTCGCGGTCGAAGAACTCGACGCCGTCCGGGAAGATCGAGCGGTCCGACCATTTTTCGATATCGTCGCTCAGCACCACGATGGTCCGCACGCCTTCGCTGCGCACCTGCTTGGCGATGTCAGGCACGCTCAGCGTGCCGTCCACCGGCTGCCCGCCGGTCATCGCCACCGCGTCGTTGTACAGGATCTTGTAGGTGATGTTGACTTTGGCCGCCACCGCCTGGCGGATGGCCAGGCTGCCGGAATGGAAGTAGGTGCCGTCGCCCAGGTTCTGGAACACGTGCTTTTCGTCGGTGAACGGCGCCTGGCCGCACCAGGTCACGCCTTCGCCGCCCATCTGGGTGAAAGTATCGGTCTTGCGGTCCATCCAGGTCACCATGTAGTGGCAGCCGATGCCGCCGAGCGCGCGCGAGCCCTCGATGACGGTGGTGGAGGTATTGTGCGGGCAGCCCGAGCAGTAGTGCGCGGCGCGCGGGAACTCGGCGCGCGGCTGCGCCAGCTCCTTCTCCTTCGCGGCCAGGAAGGCCAGGCGGTCGTCGATGGCGTCGGAGCGGAAGAAGCGGCCCAGGCGCTTGGCGATCACCCGCGCGATGCGCGCCGGGGTCAGCTCGTGCGTGCTGGGCAGGATCCATTCGCCGGATTCGTCGTACTTGCCGACCACGTGCGGACGCACGTCCCAGTTGAACATGTATTCCTTCATCTGCGATTCGATGAAGCTGCGCTTCTCCTCGACCACGATGATGTCCTCCAGGCCGCGCGCGAATTCGCGGATGCCGATCGGCTCCAGCGGCCAGGTCATGCCGACCTTGTACACGCGGATGCCGATTTCGGAAGCCATCGCGGCGTCGATGCCCAGGTTCTCCAGCGCCTGCAGCACGTCCAGGTAGCTCTTGCCGGTGGTGACGATGCCCAGGCGCGCCTTCGGCGAGTCGATCACCGTGCGGTCGATGCGGTTGGCGCGCGCGAACGCCTGCGCGGCGTCGACCGCGTACTGGTGCAGGCGCATCTCCTGGTCCAGCGGCGGATCCGGCCAGCGGATGTTCAGGCCGCCGGCCGGCATCGCGAAGTCGGTCGGGATGACGATGTCGAGCTGGTGCGGATCGACGTTGACCGAGGCCGAGGATTCGACCGTCTCGGCGATGGTCTTGAAGCCGACCCAGCGCCCGGTATAGCGGCTCATGGCCCAGCCGAGCAGACCCATGTCGAGGATGTCCTGCACGCCGGCCGGGTTCAGCACCGGCATCATCGCCGACACGAACTCCAGTTCCGAGCCGTGCGGCAGCGTCGAGCTGCGGCAGGCGTGGTCGTCAGCGGCCAAGGCCAACACGCCGCCCAGCGGCGAGGTGCCGGCGGCATTGCCGTGCTTGAACACGTCGCCGCAGCGGTCCACGCCCGGACCCTTGCCGTACCACATGGCGAACACGCCGTCGTACTTGGCGCCCTGGAACAGGTTGGTCTGCTGCGTGCCCCACACCATGGTCGCGCCCAGGTCCTCGTTCAGGCCGGGGGTGAACACCACGTCGGAGGCCGCCAGATGCTTCTTGGCCTTCCACAGCTCCAGGTCGAAGCCGCCCAGCGGGCTGCCGCGGTAGCCGGAGATGAAGCCGGCGGTGTGCTGGCCGGCGGCGCGGTCGCGCATCTGCTGCATCAGCGGCAGGCGCACCAGGGCCTGCACGCCGGACAGGTAGATGCGGCCCTGTTCGCGGCTGTATTTGTGGTCGAGGGTGTAATCCAGGTCGAGGCTGGCGGTGTGCGGGGCGATCGGGGACATGGCAAAGCCGGTTGAGTAAAGACTCGAAATTATAACAGGCCGGCGCAGGCCAAGCCCCGTGCGGCTTTGCGCGCGGCCGACTGTTAATGTCCGCGCTTTCCGGATGCCTCAGGTATTTGCTCGATTAATACGTGGCGCCTCTACCGCGGGCCGGCCCGCCGGCAGTGGCGTATCATTCCAACGGATGCTCCGCCGCCAAGCCGCAGAGGCCGCGACGGCCATATGAGCGCCGGAAAGGGAGGGTAATGCCATGGCCACACAGACCAAGTCATCG
Source organism: Arenimonas sp. (assembly GCA_041913425.1). Taxonomy (GTDB): domain Bacteria; phylum Pseudomonadota; class Gammaproteobacteria; order Xanthomonadales; family Xanthomonadaceae; genus Arenimonas. Next base: position 3,360 of record JAYSFF010000034.1, read on the forward strand.
CAGGGCGCGGCGGTCACCACTTTGGCCGTGACCGGCATGACCTGCGCCAGCTGCGTCGCGCACATCGAAAAAGCCCTGATGGCGGTGCCGGGCGTCACCTCGGTCAGCGTGAACCTGGCTACCGAAAAAGCCACGGTCACCGGCGCGGCCGGATCGGACGCCGCTTTGGTCGCGGCGGTGGTCACGGCCGGCTACGGCGCGCAGGTCGAAACTCCGGCGCAAGCCCGCGGTGAAGCCCCGCCGCCGGCCGATTGGCGGCCGTGGGTCTTGGCTTCGCTGCTGTCCCTGCCGATGGTGGTGGCGATGCTGGTCGATCTGTCCGGCGGGCACCTGATGTTGCCGGGCCTGCTGCAGCTGGCCTTGGCCACGCCGGTGCAGTTCTGGTTGGGCGCGCGCTTCTATAGCGCCGGCTGGCGCGCGCTGCGGGCCGGCAGCGCCAACATGGACGTGCTGGTGGCGCTGGGTACCAGCGCCGGTTACGGTCTGAGCGTATACCAGCTGCTGGCCATGCCGGACGCCGCGCATCTGTATTTCGAAACCTCCGCGGTGGTGATCAGCTTGGTGCTGTTGGGCAAATGGCTGGAAGCGCGCGCCAAGCAACGCACCGGCGAGGCGATCCGCGCCTTGCATCGCCTGCGACCGGAGACCGCGCGCCGGCGCCGCAACGGGCAGGACGAAGAGGTCGCCATCGAGGCCATCGCCGTCGGCGATCAGGTGGTGGTCCGCCCCGGCGAACGCCTGCCGGTGGACGGCACGGTGCTGGCAGGCGACAGCCACGCCGACGAATCCCTGCTCACCGGCGAAAGCCGTCCCGTGCCGAAAGCGCCCGGCGATAAAGTGACCGGTGGCGCCATCAACGCCGAGGGCCTGCTGCTGGTGCGCACCGATGCCGTCGGCACCGAAACCGCGTTGGCCCGCATCATCCAGCTGGTGGAAAGCGCGCAAGCGGCGAAAGCGCCGATCCAGAAGACCGTCGACCGCATCAGCGCGGTGTTCGTGCCGGCGGTGCTGGCGCTCGCCGTGCTGACCTTCCTGGGCTGGTGGTGGCTTTCCGCCGACGTGACGCAGGCCGTGATCAACGCCGTGGCGGTGCTGGTCATCGCCTGCCCCTGCGCCTTGGGCCTGGCCACGCCGACCGCGCTCATCGCCGGTACCGGCGTCGCCGCCGGCCGCGGCATTCTGATCAAGGACGCCGAGGCGCTCGAACAGGCGCACCGCATCGGTGCGGTCGCGTTCGACAAGACCGGCACGCTGACCGAAGGCAGCTTCCGGCTCATCGCGTTCGAAGCCGCCGCCGATGATGCGGACGCGGCGGTGCGCATCGCGGCGGCGCTGCAGGCCGGCAGCGAGCACCCGCTGGCGCGCGCGCTGCTGCAGGCGACATCGGAGCGGGGCGTGGTGGCGGGTAGCACCGAGGCGGTGCAAGCCCTGCCCGGCCGCGGCCTCACCGGCCACATCTACGGCCGGCGGTATTGGCTCGGCAGTGCGCGGCTGATGCGCGAACAAAGCGTGCGCTTGCCGGATGCGTTGGCGCTGGCGGCGGAGCGGCATGCCGACGCCGGACGCACGGTCTCGTGGTTGGCCGATGCCGATGACGGCCGGGTCCTGGCGCTGATGGCGTTCGGCGACCGCGTGCGGGAGTCCGCGGTTTCGGCCATCGCCAAACTACGCGCGCTCGGCATCACCACGGTGATGATCACCGGCGACGGCCGCGGCGCCGCGCAGGCCGCCGCCGCCGAACTGGGCATCGACGAGGTGCGCTATGAGGTGTTGCCGGCCGACAAAGCGGCGCAGATCGCGGCGCTGAAAGCGCAGGGGCAGATCGTGGCCATGGTCGGCGACGGCATCAACGATGCGCCGGCGCTGGCTTCGGCCGATGTCGGCATCGCGATGGGCAGCGGAACCGATGTCGCCATGCATGCTGCCGACATCACCTTGATGCGCGCCGATCCGGCCCTGGTGGCCGACGCCATCGACATCTCGCGGCGGACCTACCGCAAGATCCTACAGAACCTGTTCTGGGCCTTCGCCTACAACGTCGTCGGCATTCCGCTGGCCGCGCTCGGCCTGCTCAGTCCGGTGGTGGCCGGTGCCGCGATGGCATTCAGCAGCGTCAGTGTGGTCGGCAACGCCTTGTTGCTGAAACGCTGGAAGCCGTGAGCCCCGGTCACCCGGTGGTGAAGAAGCCCGGTTTGCGCGCGCGCGGCAGTTTCTTCAGCGCCGCCTCGGCTTTCGAGGCGCTGGAACGGTCCGCATAGCCGCGTGTGGCCACCACCGCCGTTGGCGGATGCGCGCGGGTGAAACGCGCGCCCTTGCCCGTGCGGTGCGCCTGCAACCGGCGCGGCAGGTCGTTGGTGATGCCGGCGTAATACACCGTGGCGTCGCCGCGGCGGCATTCCAGCAGATACAGAATCCAGGCGGCTTCGGCCATGCCGGCGCTCAGCGCGGTTCCTGGCGGGCGCGCACGCGCAGGCCGTCACGCAGGCTGGCGGCCGGGTATTGGATCACGCGGTCGCCGGCGCTTAGGCCGCTTTGTATCCAGGCCCATTGGCTGTTGCGCGCCGCCACCGTCACCGGCGTCAGCCGCGCGCGTCCGTCGCGCACCGCGAATACCGCCATGGCCTTGCCCGGCGCCGCGCCAGCCGGCGGGAACACCGCGCTGACCGGCACCAGCAGCACGCCCTCGTGCACGTCGGTGACCAGTTCCACGCCGACCCGGTAGCCGTCGCCCAGCCCGGTCCACTGCGTGGCTGGACTGGTGATGTCGATGCGTACCATGACCCGCTGTTCTTCCACGCCCAAGGCCGAAACCTTGGTGAACGCCGCCGGCTCGACGCGGCGGACACGGCCCTGCAACAGGCCATCGCCGCCCCAGCGGCCGATGCGTACCGGCGTGTCGGGGCCGACATGCACGGCGTCGGCGGTCAGCAGTTCGGCTTCGATCTCCAGATCGCGCACATCGCCGATCTCCAGCAGCGGCGTGCCCAAGGCCACCGTGCCGGCGCTGGGTTGCAGCACGCGCAGCACGCGGCCGGCCACCGGCGTACGCACCGCGAAGCCGGCTTCCGCGCCGGCTTCGTCCTGCAGGTTGCGCACGGCCGCGCGCGCTTCGTCCACGCCGTGCTGCGCCGCATGCCGGCGCTCCTGCGCCGCGCTCAGCGCGCGTTCGGCGGCGCTGACCGCCAGACGGTCGCTGTCCAGTTGCAGCGCCGAAATATAGCGGTCGCCGGCCAGCCGTTCACTGCGCGCCAGCACCGCGCGCGCCTGCTGCAGGGCCACCCGCGTCCGGTCGGCGTCGGCCGCCGCGCCGGCCAGCGTCGCTTCGGCGCTTTGCACGCGGATGCCCAGCTCGCTGGCGGTGCGGGCGTCGGTCATCGGCGGCAGCAGCGGATCCAGATGCGCCACTGCCGCGCCGGCCGCCACCGTGTCGCCTTCCTTCAGCGCGATGCGCGCCAAGCGTCCGGCCAGCGGCGCCGATACCGTGTAGCGGTCGCGCACGCGGGTCTTGCCGTCTTCGGCGATGACCGCCTCGAAGCGGCCTTTGGCCGCCACCGCCACATCGACCGGCGTCGGCCGCGGCGCGAAGGCCCAGACCAGCGTGCCGATGGCGGCGGCCAGGCCCAGGGCGGTCAGCAGCGTTTTACGGGAAATTCTCATGCGCGTCCTCGTGTCAGTCGCGGGTTTTCAGCACGGCCACCAGGTCCAGACGGTCGATGCGGCGGCGCACCACCAAGGCGCTGGCGGCGCCGGCGGCCAGCACCGCCAACACCGCCCAGGCGTAGGTGCGCGGCAGGATCACCACCGGAAAGAAGAACTGGTCGCTCTTCAACAGCCCCGTCACCGCATGCACCAGGCCGTAACCCAGCCACATGCCCAAGGGTAGCGCAAGCGCGATGCCGATGGCCATCTCGCCGAGCAGCAGGCGCGAGACCTCGGCGCGGGTGAAGCCGAGCACGCGCAGGCTGGCCAGCTCGCGCGTGCGTTCGGCCAGCGCGATGCGGGCGTTGTTGTACACCACGCCGACCGCGATGACCGCCGCGAACAGGGTCAGGATGGTGCTCATCACCCGCACGTTGCGTGCGCTGATCGCCTCCATGTTGCGCCACAATGCGGCTTTGCTGAACGCGCCCGCGATGCGCGGCGTTCGCATCGCCGCTGCCAGCAGTTCGGCCTCGCGGCCGCGCTGCACCGAGACCGCGAAGCGGGTCGCCAGATCGTCTTCGCCGAGCAGGCGGTTGAGCGCGCGCCGTTCGATGAAGGCGTTCAGGCCCATCATGTCGCGCACGGTGCCGGCCACCGGCACCGTCAGGCTACGCGGCCGCCCCTCCAGTACTTCCACCTGCACATATTGCCCGGTGCGCAGTCCCAGCTTGTCGGCCAGCCGGTCGGTTAGCAGCAGGCCGTCGGCCGGCGGCGCGTAGGCGCGGTTGTCGACGTCCAGCACGCGCTGCAATACCGGCGCGGCCGCCATGCCCTGCAGCACCACGCGCTCGCTGCGGTGGCCGTTGACCAGGCGCACCGGCACGTCGCGGCCGGACTCCGCCGACAGCGCGCCGGGCAGGCGCGCGATGTCCAGCCGCACCGTTTCGCGCGCCGGTTCGGCCAGCCACAGCAGCACGTCGCCGCGCATCTCGCGGTTGAACTTGGATTCGACGATGGCGTCGATGGCGTCCTGGAAGAAGTTGCCCATGATCACGATCGCCACCGCCGCCGCCACGCCGGCCGTCGACAGCGCGCTGCGCACCGGCCGGCGCTCCATGTTGCGCAGGATCATGCGCAGCGGTTGCGACAATCCGCGCAGGCCAAGGCGTTCGACCAGCGTGCGCCGGTAACGGGCCGGCGCTGGCGGCCGCATGGCCTCGGCCGGGGCCAAACGCACCACGCCGCGCAGCGCGCCGAGTGTGCCGAGCACGGCGGTCACCAGGCTGATGCCGGCGGCGATCAGCACCAGACGCGGTGCCAGCCGGTGTTCGAAGCTGGGGAAGCGGAAGAAATCGGCGTACAGCCCGGTGAGCAGGGTGCCGAGCACCTTGCCCAGTCCGGTGCCGAGCACGATGCCGACCGCCACGATCAGCAGCACCAGCTTCAGGTAATGCGCGCCGACGGCGCGGTTGCCGTAACCGAGCGCCTTCAGCGCCGCGATCTGCTCGCGTTGGGTGGCCACCAGGCGCGACACCACCACGTTCAGCAGGAAAGCCGCCACCGCCAGGAAGATCGCCGGCAGCACGGTGCCGAGCACGTGCATTTCGGTGATCTCGTTGTCGAGCATGGCGTGCGAGGCCTGCTCCTCGCGGCCGTGCGCGTCGCGCCCGCCGTAGGGCGCGGTCAGCCGGTCGAGCGCGGCGCTTGCCGCCGGCACCGCGGCGCCGGGCGAAAGCCGCAGCGCGATGCGGTTGAAGGCGCCGTGCATGTCGTAGGCCGCAGCCAAGGCGTCCTTGTCCAGCCAGAACACGCCGAAGCCGCGGTCGTCGGGCATGCCGTTGAAGCCGGCGAAGATGTATTCCGGCGACACCGCCACGCCGGTGATGCGCAGTTCGCGTTGCCGGCCGTTGATCAGCGCGCCGACCCGGTCGCCGGGCCGCAGGCCGCGCGCAGTGGCGAAGCCTTCCGAGACCAGCGCCTCGAGTCCGCCGCCGCCGGTTTCGGCCGGCGCGCGGCCGCTTTTCAGGCGCGGCCGGTTCAACTCCGGCGGCCGGCGCGGATCCAGGCCGATCAGCTGGCCGATGATCGGATCGGATACGCCGTCGATCTCGATGCGCACCGCCTGCTCGACCGTGGTCTGCGCCGCGGCCACACCGGGCAGGGCGCGGATCTCGTCGGCCAGCGCGTCGGGCGCGCGCTTGACCGCGGCGAACACGTCGGCGAAGCGGTCCTCGGCGTAGAAGCGGTCGCGCGCCAGCGCCAGCGAATCGACCGCGCTGAGCGTGGTGATGAAGCCGCCGACGCCGCTGGCCACCACCAGCGCGATGGTCAGCGCCTGGCTCCACATCCGACGCAGATCGCGCAGCAGTTTGCGCTCCAGGGCCCTCATGGCGTCACCAGGACAGCTCCGAGGGCCTGAGCTTGCGGGCGTTGACGTCGGTGCGCTGGATGCGCCCGTCGCCGAGATGGATGACGCGGTCGGCCATGCCGGCGATGGCGACGTTGTGGGTGATCACCAAGGTGCTGGTGCCGAGCCCGCGGTTGACCTGTTCGATCGCCTCCAGCACGCGCTTGCCGGTAGCGTAGTCGAGTGCGCCGGTCGGCTCGTCGCACAGCAGCACGTCCGGGCGCTTGACGATGGCGCGCGCGATGGCCACGCGCTGCTGTTCGCCGCCGGACAGCTGGGCCGGGAAGTGGTCGGCGCGCGGGCCCAGATCGACCATCGCCAGCGCCTCTTCGACCGGCATCGGGTCCATGCTGATGTCGGCCACCAGCTGCACGTTCTCGCGCACGGTCAGGCTCGGGATCAGGTTGTAGAACTGGAACACGAAGCCGACGTGCTCGCGCCGGAAGCGGGTCAGCTCGGCTTCGCCGGCGCCGTCGAGCCGGTGGTCGCAGTAGCGCAGTTCGCCGGCGGTCGGCACGTCCAATCCGCCGAGCAGGTTGAGCAGGGTCGATTTGCCGCTGCCGGATGGCCCGAGCATGACCATGAATTCGCCGCGCCGCAGCTCCAGGTCGACGCCGCGCAGGGCCGCCACCTCGACCTCGCCCATCCGGTAGGTCTTGCCCAGACCGCGCGCCTGGAATACGGCTTCCGTGGTATCCGCTTTCGAGCCGGCCATCCTGCCTCCCGCGTCCGCGGCGGAGCCCGCTCCGCCTTCATCGCCAGTATACGCCGCCTCAGCGCAGGCTCATCGCGCAGTTGAAGGCGACGGTGATGCGCTCGCCCTCGCCGTAGAACGGCATCACCTGGTGCTGCACCCAGGACGGGAACAGCACCAGCTGGCCCGGCTGCAGGTCGAAGGCGTAGTTGCCGAGCTGGTACGGGAACTGCTGCTGCGCGTTGCCGGCGTCCAGGTACATCTGCGCGAACGGGTTGATGAAGCTGAGCCGGCCGCTGTCGGGCTGGTCGGCGTCGTGTACGCCGGGGTTGACGCAGTACACGCCGGACCAGGACGCCATCGGGTGGTTGTGCACGCCGAAGAAGCCGCCGCGCCGGGTGATGTGGAACCAGGCGTCGGTGACGATCTGCAGGCGCGCCATGCGCGCGGCGTCGTAGCCGTTGATCTCGGCCACCAGCCGCGCGAGGTTGGACAGGCAGAACTCGCGCAGACGCGCGATTGGCGCGTCCGGCCAGCTGAACAGGTCGAAGTTGCTCTCGAACAGCTCCTTGTTGCGCGGCGTGTAGGGGTTCGGGTTGGCGAAGCGCGCGCCCTGGGCTTCGCGCCGGATGAACAGCTCGCGCAGCTCGCGGTTGAGGCCGTCGCAGTCCGGCAGGCGCTCGAGCCCGAACGGGACGCTGAACAGCGGGTTGATCTGGGCCATGGGTCACATTCGCGGGCGGGGATGCCCCCATTCTGCCAAAAATCCGCGGATCCGTGCCGGCTTGGCGTACACTTCGGGAATCGTCCATCCGTGCCCTCGAGGATCGTTCCATGTCCGTCCTGCGTCTGTCCGCCGCCCTGCTTGCCGCCGTTTCCGCCTTGTCCGCCACCGCCGCCGACCGCGTCACCGGCGCCGGTTTCGCCACCCGTTCCGAGGTGATGGCGCCGCACGCGATGGCCGCGACCTCGCATCCGCTGGCGACCCAGATCGCGCTCGACGTGCTGAAGGACGGCGGCAGCGCGGTCGACGCCGCCATCGCCGCCAACGCCGCGCTCGGTCTGATGGAGCCGACCGGCAACGGCATCGGCGGCGACCTGTTCGCCATCGTCTGGGATCCGAAAAGCAAGCGCCTGCACGGCTACAACGGCTCCGGCCGTTCGCCGAAGGCGCTGACGCTGGAGGAATTCGAGCGCCGCGGCCTGACCGACATCCCGGCGCACGGCCCGCTGCCGGTCACCGTGCCGGGCACGGTCGACGCCTGGTTCGCCCTGCACGCCAAATTCGGTCGCCGCACAATGGCGCAGAACCTGGCGCCGGCGGTGGCCTACGCCCGCAACGGCCATCCGGTGCACGAGGTCATCGCCTATTACTGGGACCGCAGCGTGCCGACGCTGTCGAAGTGGCCGGGCTTCCGCGAACAGTTCACCCTCGACGGCCGCGCCCCGCGCAAGGGCGAGACCTGGCGCAACCCGAACCTGGCGCGCACGCTGGAGACCATCGGCCGCGAAGGCCGCGACGCGTTCTACAACGGCGCCATCGCGCGCACCATCGACGCCTACTTCCGCGCCAACGACGGTTTCCTGCGCTACGAGGACCTGGCCGCGCACCGCGGCGAGTGGGTCACGCCGGTCAGCACCAACTACCGCGGCTACGACGTCTGGGAACTGCCGCCGAACGGCCAAGGCATCGCCGCGCTGCAGATCCTGAACCTGCTCGAACCTTACGACCTGAAATCCTACGGCTTCGGCAGCCCCGAGCACGTGCACCTGTTCGCCGAAGCCAAGAAGCTGGCCTTCGCCGACCGCGCCGCGTCCTACGCCGACCCCGATTTCTACCGCACCCCGGTCGAGCGCCTGGTCTCCAAGGAGTACGCGCGCGAACGCGGCAAGCTGATTTCGATGGACAAGGCGATGAAGGCGGCCGAGCCCGGCATCATCCCCGAACTGAACGAGGGCGACACCATCTACATGACCGTGGCCGACACCGACGGCATGATGGTGTCGCTGATCCAGTCCAACTACCGCGGCATGGGCAGCGGCATGGCCGCGCCCGGCCTGGGCTTCATCTTCCAGGACCGCGGCGAGCAGTTCGTGCTGAAGAAGGGCCACCCGAACAGCTTCGCGCCCGGCAAGCGCCCGTTCCACACCATCATCCCGGCCTTCATCACCAAAGGCGGCAAGCCCTGGCTCAGTTTCGGTCTGATGGGCGGCGCGATGCAGCCGCAGGGCCATGCGCAGATCGTCATCAACCTGGTCGACTTCGGCATGAACCTGCAGGAAGCCGGCGACGCGCCGCGCATCCAGCACGACGGCAGCACCGATCCGGCCGGCCAGGCCACGGCCATGAGCGACGGCGGCGAGCTCGACCTGGAGACCGGTTTCCCGTACGCCACCGTGCGCGCGCTGATGCGCAAGGGCCATTCGGTGCGCTTCGCCGACGGCCCGTACGGCGGCTATCAGGCGATCATGGTCAATCCCGAAGGCGGCTACATCGGCGCCAGCGAAAGCCGCAAGGACGGCCAGGCCGCCGGCTACTGAGCGCAGGCCGATGATCAACGACGCGCTCGACCTGAACCGCCACCGCCAGCAGCTGGTGCAGCGCACCCGCGTGCAGATTCCGGAGTTCCTGCAGCCCGAGGCCGCCGAGGCCATCCACCGCTGCCTGCGCGAGGACACGCCGTGGGCCTTGGCCGAACGCTCGAGCGGCACGTCGCGCACCGTCGATGCCGCCACCTACGCCGCGATGGCCGAGCCGGAACGCCGGGCCTTGCTGGAAAAGGCATATGCCGCGGCGCGTGAGGGCTTCCAGTTCTCCTACGACAGCTACATGATCGTGCGCGCGGTGAAGGAAGGCTGGACGCCGAACCTGCTGCACGGCGTGCTAGAGTTTTTGAATTCGCCCGAGTTCCTGGCCTTCGCGCGCCGGCTGACCGGCGAGCCGGGTATCAACGCGGTGACCGCGCAGGGCACGCGCTACCGCGCCGGCCAGTTCCTGACCCGGCATGAGGACCAGGACGTGGACGAGGGCCGCGTCTGCGCCTTCGTGATCAACCTGAGCAAGGATTGGGACAGCGATTGGGGCGGCCTGCTGCAGTTCCACGACGAGCACAAACGCCTGGTCGACACCTTCGTGCCGTACTGGAACACGCTGTCGCTGTTCCGTGTGCCGCAGGCGCATACGGTCAGTCTGGTGTCGCCGTGGGCCGGCGCCGACCGCCTGGCGGTGACCGGTTGGTTCCTGGCGAAATAAACCTCAGCGCCCCGGCCGCAGCATCTCGTGGTGCGGAATGCCGTCTTCCAGGTATTCCGCGCCCACCACCGCGAATCCCAGGCCGGTGTAGAAATCCAGCAGATACGACTGCGCGCTGATGCGGATGCCTTGGCCGGGGAACAGCCGCGCGCAGCCGGCGATGCCTTCGCGCATCAAGGCCAGGCCCAGGCCGTGGCCGCGGAAGCCGGGCGAGGTCAGCACCCGGCCGATGGACGGCTCGGCGTAGTAGCGGCCTTCGTGCACCGATTTTCGGCCGGGATCGACCACGCGCAGATAGGCCGCCACCGCGCCGTCGACGGTGCCGATCAGATGCCAGGACGCCAAATCGAGTTCGTCGGCGTCCTGGTACGGGCAGTTCTGCTCGACCACGAACACGCGTTCGCGCGCGGCGATGACCGCGTGCCAGTCCAGGGCGGTGAGTTCGGGCAGGCGCGCCCAGCGGAAATCGAGTTGGCGCATGCGGCGCTCCGTGCGGGAAATCGTCGCTATAGGATACCGCCGCGCAGCCCGCGTCAGACGAACAGATCGCCTTGCGGTGCCGGTTTCTTCGCGGCCGGTCGGCGCATCGGCGCTTTCTTGCGGCTGCCGTGCTTGTCCAGCACGACGCGGCTGAGCTCGCGCGTCTGCATGCGGTTGCGCCAGTCGGTGTAGCGGCGCTTGGCCTCGCGCGCGGCGGATTCCGGTTCCACCAGCGGTCGCGGATAGTTGCCGTCCAGCACCACGCCGTGGCGTTTCAGCGTGGCCGCGTCCAGCCGCCAGGGCGTGTGGATGGCGGCGGCCGGCAGGCCGCGCAGTTCCGGTAGCCAGGTGCGGATGAAGCCGCCATCCGGATCCTGGTCCTGCGATTGCTTGACCGGATTGTAGATGCGCGGGATGTTGATGCCGGTGGTGCCACTCTGCATCTGCACCTGCGGATAGTGGATGCCCGGCTCGTAGTCGGTGAACAGCCGCGCCAGGTGGTGCGCCACGGGCGGCCAATGCAGCCAGAACTGGTAGGCCGCCACCGACACCAGCATGGCGCGCATGCGGAAGTTGATCCAGCCGGTGGCCTGCAGCCGGCGCATGCAGGCGTCCACGAACGGCAGGCCGGTGCGGCCCTCGGCCCAGGCCCGGAAGCGCGCGGCGTCGAATTCGGCCTCGCGCATGCCGTCGAAGCCGCGGTTCATGTTGCGGAATTCCAGCTCGGGCTCGGATTCGAACTTCTGGATGAAATGGCAGTGCCAGTGCAGGCGCGCCTCGAACGCGGTGAACGCGCGCAGGCGCGGCGTGCCGCGTGCCCGTTCGCGCTCCCACGCCGTGCGCTGCAGCACCTCGCGCATCGACAGCGCGCCCACCGACAGCGGCACCGAGAGCCGCGAGCAGGCCTGCGGCGCGGTGTTCGGGCTGCTCATCCGGTAGTGGTACTCCAGCCCGCGTTCGGCGAAGAAGCTGTCCAGGTATTTCAGGCCCAGGCGCCGGCCGCCGCGTTGCCGGTACGTGCAGCCGTCGTCGGCCAGACCCAGATCGGCGGCGTCCGGCAGCGGCTCCGAAGCGCCCTCCGGCGCGGCCTCGATGCGCCCGGGCAGGGCCTGCACCGGCCGGTTCATGTGCGCTTCCCACTGCGTCACCCAGCCGTCGCGGCGTTTCAGCCGGCGCACCACGCCGAACTGCGGAATCTCGGTCCAGGCGATGCCGTGGGCTTTGGCCCAGCCGGCCACGCGCCGGTCGCGGGCGTAGGTGAAGCCGTTGCCGGTTTCCTCGTGCGACCACAGCGCTGCGACGTCCAACTCCCGGCGCAGCTGCTCAAGCACGGCCACCGCCTCGCCGCGGCGCACGATCAGCGGCAGGCCGAGTTCATGCAGGGCATCGCGCAGTTCCAGCAGCGATTCGCGCAGCGCCTGCCAGTGCCGGGCGCCGGCATCCGCGCCGCGCCAGTAGTCCGGTTCCACGATGTACAGCGGCAGCACTGGGCCGCGCCGCGCCGCCTCGCACAGCGGCAGGTGGTCGTGCGTGCGCAGATCGCGCTTGAACCAGACGAGTTGGATGGCGGCCATGCCCACATCATGGGCTGGCGCCGGTGGCGCGGGCGTGAACGTGGCGTGGGGCGCTAGTGCGCGGCCTTGAGCACGATCACGCCGCCGATGATCAGCGCCACGCCGAGATAGCGCAGGAACGAGGCCGGATCGCCGTAATACAGCACGCCCACCGCGAAGGTACCGGCCGCGCCGATGCCGGTCCATACCGCGTAGGCGGTGCCCATCGGAATATGGCGCTGCGCCAGCCACAGCATCAGCCCCGACAGCACCATGAACACGGCGGCCAGCGCGATGCCGAGCCAGCGGGTTTCCGGCGACTGCGCCATTTTCAGGCCGACCGGCCAGCCGATCTCCAGCAGGCCCGCCAGAATCAGATAGATCCAACTCATGCCCTGTTCTCCCGATGTGATACGACGCCGGCCACGTGCCTTATCATCCTCATTTCCCTACCACCAACGCCGGAATGCGCAGCAACAGATTGGGATCCGGGCAACGCGCCAACCAGCGCGCCGCCTCCGACGGCCGGCACACGCCGGGATAGTCCCCCACGTAATCCAGCAGGTCGGTGATGATCTGGAAGTGCAGGTGCGGCGGCCAGCCCACGTTCACTTCCGGCGTGCCCAGCCAACCGAGCAGGTCGCCGGCTTGCACCGTGCGGCCCACCGGCGATTCGGCCAGGCTTTCGCGCGCCAGATGCCCGTACAGCGTATAAAACCGCCGGCCGTCGATATCGTGCTCCAGGATCAGGGTGGGGCCGTAGTCGCCGAAGGCGGCGTTGTCCTGGCAGGAATGCACGCGCCCCGGCAGCACCGCATGCACGCTATTGCCGGCCGCCAGCCACAGGTCCACGCCCAGGTGCAGGGTGCGCGGCTCGCTGCCGTCGCCCTGCGGCGAGAACACCGCGCTCATGGCGTACAGCGTACGGTTCTCGCCGTAGCCGCCAGCGGCATAGGCGGCGCCCGCCGCCACGGTCTGTCGTTCGATGAAGGCGGTGAAGTCCGGCGTCACGCCCGGATCGAAGCCGCCGAGCGCCGGATTGTCGGCGCTCAGATCCAGAACGTAGCAAGGCTTGCTGGCCAACGGAAAAGCCAAGGGGCTGGCGGCGGGCAAGGCGGCGAGAAAGGTGTTCCAGTCGGTATCGAGGTTCATCGGAGGCAGTATGGAATCAGACGGCGGATTTCAGTGTAAACGCAATTCCGCCGCCCGTTCACAGATCGTACGACAGCAGATCATGGCCGGTGGCCGCGCGCACCACGCGCCGGTACACATAGCCGCCGCTGCCGCCGTTGGTGAGCACCACCAGCGCGCGCCGGCGCGTTGCATCGCCCACCGCGAAGTTCTTGAAGATGCCGCCGTTGCTGCCCGAGTGGTAGAACAGCGGGCCGTCGCGGGTCGGTTCCATGTTCCAGCCCAGGCCTTTATCCGTCCAACGGCCGGGCAGCTTGATCTGCGGCGTGAGCATGGCCTGCCGCGCGGACTCGGAAATCTCCCAGGCCGCGCGCGGCCGGCGTTCGGTCATCAGCGCCATGAAGCGGGCGTAATCCTGCACGGTGGTGCGCAGGCTGGCGGCGGCGTTGGCCACGATGTCGCCCGGCCAGGTCACCAGTCCGGCCGGTGCGCGCGCCATCACCTGCGGCAGCGCGCGTTCGGCATCTTCGTATTTCCAGGCCGACAGCGGCTTGCCCCAGGCATCGGCCACCTGCTGCGCCAAGGTCCATTGTTCGCGGAACATCTGCGGCGGCATGCCGTCGCCGGCCTGGTCGTGCGCGCGGTGGCCGTATACCGAGCGCGCCGCCAGGTCCGTGTTCCAGGTGTAGCTGCTGTCGGCCATGCCGGCCGGGCCGAACAGGTGTTCCTGCATGGCCTGGTCTAGGCTTTGGCCGGTGATCGACTCCACCGTCAGTTGCAGCCAGAAGATGGCTTCGCCGGAGTAGTCGATGCGGGTGCCGGGTTTGACCGCCGGCACCAGCTTCTCGGTGGCCGGCTTGGCGCGCCAGTTCGGCAGGCCGGTGGTGTGGCGCAGCACGTCGCGCGCGGTGATCCGCTCGATCCATTCATGCGCGGCCAGGTAACCAGGCCGGCGGTAGCGCACCAGCGGCCGGTCCAGGTCGATCCGGCCCAGATCCGCCAGCCGCATCACCAGATAGGCGAACACCGGCTTGCTCAGCGACGCATCCTCGAACACCGTGCGTTCGTCCACCGGCGCGCCGGTGAGCGCGTGGCGAACGCCGAAACCGCGGCTCCAGGCCAGCTTGCCGTCTTCCACCACCGCGATGCCCACGCCCGGCACCGCGAAGGCCTGCATGATGCGCGGCAGTTCGGCAAGAAACTCCTCGTCGGGAATCCACGGGCCATCCGCCGTTCGGCAATCGGCGGCCGCGGCGCGGCCCCAGGGCAATGCGGCCAGCGTACCCAGCGTGACGGTGGAATGGAGGAAGCGGCGGCGGGTTCGGAGGACTTGATTGGTCATTTCTGAATTAGATATGAAAATGCGTATCTGAGCATTTTTTTATGGGGTTTGATCGTGAATCTCATCAATTTTTTGCTTTAGGATTTTATGCAATTTGGCGATTTGCGGTAATTTGCTTGGCTTGGCAGTTTTTGACATGACAAATAATTTTTCAATCAACTCTTTAGGCAGTAGTGAAAAGTCATACTCATCGATAAGCTTGGAAATTCTGCATTCATAATATGCGAGAGGTTTGGTTTGTTTGATTAATGTCTTGATCTGCTCGTCTAATCCCAGTCTTTCAAACTGATAAAGCTCCCACTCTCTTTCTTTGGCGTTTCGGACATTCTGAATCTGAGTTTCAAGCGCTGCAATTTCAGACTGTTGTCTTAATATGTGCTGCCTGCATTCTTCAATTTTTCCGGCAAGCTCGGCTTCTTTGGCACTAAATTCCTGCAGGTGAAAACTCTTTAACCTGCCAAGCCTTTCTTTTTCATCCGAGGCTATTTTTCTGGCTTGAATTTCACGAAAAAAATCAGTGTGGCTCAGTGAGGCCTCTAGTCTATTAATTTTCTCTCTCCCATCATCGTTAAATTTGGGTATGAAAAACCAGTTATAGGAATCAATTATTGATTGTTTCTCGCTCTTCGAAAGAAAATCAAATCTGCCTGAAACCACGTCATTAATGTCGGTTTTGCAGAGATTTTCTAATTTTTTTATAAATGGAAATATAAAATCATTGCAACAGGGCCCGCAGCCATAAATTTTGTCTACGCTTCCTTTTTGGAATTCATCAACAAACCAATGCAATGCCTGTATGGGAGAGTCAAATCCCATTGACCTCAAGTCATTATCAATTCTGAGTATTTCGTGCTTTTTTCCGCCCTGATATTTTTTTAAATATTGCCAGCGAAAATCAGTCATTTGAGAGTGCTCCGGAATGCTGAGTGTGTTCAAAAGCAAGATAGAAAAATCAGCTTATTAGAAATTGCCTTAAGACTAATTTAAACCCTTGGCTTACCAATAAGTCCATAGGAGTGCCTGACTATGAGCTCCTCAGGGGTGATACTTACAACGGTATGCATTGAATGACTATAGGTTGATGATTTTCCATCAGGGGTTGTGACAATATAAAAATACCAATGATATATCGGTTTCTTTGATATGTTCCTATAAAGCCAAATCCAATACTTCGATCCATCATAAACGGCATTTCTCAAGTATTCGAGTGCAAAGTCTCCGCCACGTATGACTGCCACATGCTTCTTTATTGCATCTTCCCCGCCCGGGCAGTTCTGCCAGTCCATATCGTCAGCCAAGGGCAGATTTAGAGATATAAAGCTTTTCCAGTCCTCGTCTTCAATACGCATCTGCTGGCTATTCATGTTGGTCGAAACTTTTCTCGCCAACTGATTCCAAAAACAACTCATGTTAGGGAACAGAGACAGCTTTTTCGCTCGGTGGAGCAGTGCTTGAATTTTTTGGCGAATACCGTCCTGGTCGCTGAGTAGTACAAAGCCATCGGCCAAAACTAGCATCAGGTATACGGCGCATAGAAATAGCTTGTCGGATTCATCCTCGGCCAGATTCACAGCCTTTGGCAGAAGAAATGCCTTGGTGTTTCGGTCTAAATTGTTTGTGAGGTCGTCGAAAATGCTATAGGTAACCATGTAGTCATGGATCAGCGGATATTTCCACCAATCGCATCGTAGTCTGTAGAATTCGACAAAAGCGTCAAGATCAGCAACGTTTCGTATCGGTTCCAGCAATGCTTTGCCGGGAGCATCGTCGATCGCGAATTTTTTTCTTGTCATAATGCTTATGCCCGAACTGAGTGGCTACATCAATCATAAAGCTATTGGTTTAGGTTGGTCTGTGCAGTATCTATGTAAATCGTCTCATTGAATGATTCTGGGCCAGCCCTGCCAATGAGGTTTTTTTGGGACGCGCCCGCCAGTGCCCGGAAACCCCACCATCTAGCCCCCGCCCCGGACTCGTTGTAGAGTAGGGCCATCGACAGGAGGGCCTATGCGCACGATCGTAGTAGCAAGCTCCAAGGGCGGTGCCGGCA
>JAYSFF010000035.1:0-18493 GCA_041913425.1 Arenimonas sp.
CGACCCAAGAAGCCGAGATCCAAGCCACCCTGAGCCAGCTGGGCCGCCTGCGCGAGGCCATCGCCGCCGCCATCGTCGGCCAGGACGACGTGGTCGAGCAGCTGCTCACCGGCCTGCTGGCCGGAGGGCACTGCCTGCTGGAGGGCGTGCCGGGCCTGGGCAAGACGCTGCTGGTGCGTTCGCTCGGACAGGCGCTCGACCTGTCGTTCCGCCGTATCCAGTTCACGCCCGACCTGATGCCGAGCGACATCCTCGGCACCGAGATCCTGGAAGAGGACCACGGCACCGGCAAGCGTCACTTCAAGTTCCAGCCCGGCCCGGTGTTCACCCATCTGCTGCTGGCCGACGAACTCAACCGCACGCCGCCGAAGACCCAGGCCGCGCTGCTGGAAGCGATGCAGGAGCATACGGTGAGCTACGCCGGCGTCACCCACCGGCTGCCCGAGCCGTTCTTCGTGCTGGCCACGCAGAATCCGCTCGAGCAGGCCGGCACCTATCCGCTGCCGGAAGCGCAGCTGGACCGTTTCCTGCTGCACATCCGCGTCGATTATCCGAGCGAGGCCGAGGAGCGCGCCATCCTCGAACAGACCACCGGCAAGGCCTCGGCCAAGGTGCCGTCGGTGATGGCCGGCGAGGCCGTGCGCGGCCTGCAGGCCTTGGTTCGGGAAGTGCACGTCAGCGCCGGCATGCTCGATTGGATCAACCGCCTGGTGCGCGCCAGCCGGCCGCAGGCCGGCGTCGGCGACATCGCGCAGTGGGTGAAATGGGGCGCCGGTCCGCGCGCCGGCCAAGCCCTGGTGCTGAGCGCGAAAGCGCGCGCGCTGATCCACGGCCGCTTCGCGGTGACCGAAGACGACATCCGCGCACTGGCCGCGCCGGTGCTGCGCCACCGCCTGCTGCTGACCTTCATGGCCGAGGCCGAAGGCAAGAGCGCCGACGACGTGGTGGCGCTGTTGCTGGCCGCGGTGCCGCCGCCGCGCTGAGCCCGCCGCCGTGGCCACGCCCGACCTGATTCCGCCCGAGGTGCGCGCGCGTCTGAAGGACCTGCGTCTGGCCTCGCGCCGGGCATCGACGGCGCAGGGCATCGGCCAGCACCTCAGCCGCGCCCGCGGCGCCGGCATGGAGTTCGCGCAATACCGCGCCTACGAGCAGGGCGATGAGCCGCGCCAGATCGACTGGAAACTGTACGCCCGCTCCGACAAGTTCTTCGTGCGCGAATCCGAACGCGACAGTCCGTTGACCGCCTGGGTGCTGCTCGACGCCACCGCCTCGATGGCGCAGGCCGATGCGGCGCGTCCGGGCTGGAGCCGTCTGCAGGCGGCGAAGGCGCAGGCCGCCTGCCTGTTCGAACTGGCCTGCCGGCAGGGCGACCGTTTCGGCCTGATCGCGGTCAACGGCGACGGCTTGAGCGTGGTCGCGGCCGGACAGGGCAACCGCCACCGCGACCGCTGTCTGCTGGCGCTCGCGCAGGTCGAGGCGAAAGGCGTCTGGCCGGATGAAGCGGTCTGCCGCCCGATCTGGGAGCGCATCCGCGCCGGCGAACTGGCGCTGTGGCTCGGCGACGGCTTCGACGAGACCGCGGTGCAGCTGCTTGAACGCTTGGCGGCGGCGCGCCGTGAGGTGCTCGGCGTGCAGCTGCTGACCTGCGAGGAGCGCGATTTCCCATTCCGCGGCGGCCACCGCTTCGTGGATGCCGAAGACGGCCATGAGCTGCTGACCGACGCCCCGGCTTCGCGCGCCGAATACCTCGCCCGCTTCGGCGCCGCGCGCCGGGCGCTGGCCGCGCGCCTGGCCGCTGCCGGCATCCGCCATGTCGAGTACGTGCTCGACCAGCCGCTCGACGCGCCCCTGCGCCGCCTGTTCGCGCCGGGCAAGGCCCGCTTCGCGGAGGGCGCATGAGCTTCCTGTCGCCGGCCGCGTTCGCGGCCTTCGCCGCCCTGCTGTTGCCGATCCTGATCCATCTCAGCCGCCGCTCGCAGACGCAGCGCACCGAGTTCGCCGCCCTGCGCTGGATCAGCGCCAAGCTGCGGCCGCGGCGCCGGCCGGTGTTGCAGGAACGGCTGCTGCTGTTGCTGCGTCTGTTGCTGCTCGCCGTGGTGGTGCTGTGGCTGGCCGCGCCGGTCTGGCAGCGCGCGGCGCCGTCGCGGGATTGGTTGTTGGTGGCGCCGGGAGTGGATTGGCGCGGCGTATCGGATCTGCCCGCCGGCGACACGGTACAGCGCCGCTGGCTGGCGCCGGGCTTTCCGCCGCTGTCCGCGCCGTCGCCATCAGCACAGGCGTTGCCGACCGCCAGTCTGCTGCGCGAATGGGACGCCGATGCGCCTGCCGGCGATCGTTTGACGGTGCTGGTGCCCGAAACACTCGGCGGGCTGGACGGCGAACGCCTGCGTCTGGGCCGCGCGGTGGCTTGGCGCGTGTCGACGGGTTCATACCCTTTGCGCCGGATGCCGGACGCGCCGTTGCCGGCGCTGACTTTACTCGATGGCAGCGCCGAATCGGAGAGCGCCGTCTATTTCCGCGCCGCCTATCTCAGCTGGCAGGCCGGTGTGGCTGAATCGAAGCGTCGTAGCCTGCCGCGAGCCGACATCGCGGAAATGGCTCCGGATGCCATCGCGGTGCATCTGCAACCCGGCCCGCTGCCGCCCGATCTGCGCAGTTGGCTTGAGCGCGGCGGCACGGTGATGGTGTCCTCGCAGGCCCGGTTGCCGGATGCGGCATGGCACACGGTCTGGCGCGACGAAGACGGCTTGCCGCTGTTGCGCGCTGCGGCGGCTGGCGAAGGCCGCCTCCTGCAATGGCAACGGCCTTTGGATCCGCAGGCGTTGCCGTTGCTGCTGGAGCCGGATTTCGCCGAGGGCCTGCAACGCGTGCTGGTCCGTCTACCGGCCGCGCCCGATCGCGCATTCGCCGCCGACCATGTGCCGCTGCGCGGCGCGTCGACGCATCCGACGGCGCCGGAACCCCTGCGTCCGTGGTTCGCCTTGGCGGCCGTGCTGCTGTTCGCGCTGGAGCGCCTGCTGGCCGCGCGGCGCGGCGTCTGGAGTACGCCATGAGCGCGCGGCAGATGCCGCATCAGTGGCTGGCGGCAGCCCGACGCCGCGACGGCGCCATCGCGTTGTTGACCGTCTCCTCCGCCATTCCCGTGGTTGTTGCCGCCAGCTGGCGTTTGGCCGGCGTTCCGGCCGCCGCATCGGCCGCCCTCGTCGTATTGCTGGCGGCATGGCCGTGGATCATGCGTGCCCACCGGCGTCTGGATGACGCCTGGCTGATCCGGCAACTCGACGGCCGGTATCCGCAGCTGGAGAACAGCAGCGATCTGCTGTTGTCCGCCGCGCCGGCCGATGGCACGCTGGCGGCTTTGCAGCGTGCGCGCATCGACGCACGGCTGTCGCAACTGCGCGGGGTCGACCTGCGTCGGCCGTGGCCTTGGCGCCGCCTGTGCGCGGCGTGGATGCTGTCTCTGGCTTTGGCCGCCGTCGCCGCTTTCTGGCCGTCGGCCGCGCCTGTCGCCGCAAGCGGCGTGCCGGACGCGCGCACGGCGGCGGCTGCGCCGTCCGGGCCGATCGTGCTGCGGCAGGTGCGTCTGGACATCGCCGCGCCGGCCTACACCGGCCTTGCGCCGCGCAGCCAGAGCGCGTTGGCGGCCAAATTCCCCGAAGGCAGCCGCCTGCGCTGGCAACTGCGCTTTTCGCGTCCGCCGGCCGCGGCCGCGTTGGTGTTCTTCGACGGCCAGCGCGTACCCTTGGCGCCTGGTGCCGACGGCTGGACCGCCACACGCCTGATCGCAGCGTCCGACGTCTACCGCATCGAGGTCGACGGCAAGCCCCTGCAGCCGGAGGCCTGGCATCGCTTGGATGCGGTCAAGGATCTGCCGCCGCAGTTGCGGGTGACGCAACCCGACCGCAGCCTGAGCCTGGTGCAAACCGGCCAGCGTGCTTGGGCCTTGGCGCTCGAGGCCGAGGACGATTACGGACTCGGCGCCGCGACGCTGGACATCCAACTGGCACAGGGCAGCGGCGAGAACGTGCGCTTCACTGCTTTCAGCCGCCCGCTGGCCGGCCAAGGCGGCAATGCCCGCAAGCGCTATGCCGCCACGCTCGACCTGGCCCAACTCGGCATGGCGGTCGGCGACGACCTGATCGTGCGCTTCAGCGTGAAAGACCGCCGGCAGGGCACGCCCAACGAAACCCAGAGCGCCGCTTACATCCTGCGTTGGCCGGCCGAGGACACCTTCGAGGCCAGCGGCGTGGAAGGCCTGCTGAAGAAGGTGATGCCGGCGTACTTCCGCAGCCAGCGCCAGATCATCATCGACACCGAAAAACTGCTGGCGCAGCGCGGCCGTCTCGACCGCGACACCTTCGCCGTGCGCTCGGACACCATCGGCGTCGATCAGCGCATCCTGCGTCTGCGATACGGCCAGTTCCTGGGCGAGGAGACCGAAGGCGTGCAGGCCGCCAAGCCGGCCGAAGACGGTGCGGAGGAAACACACCACGCCGAGGACGGACACGACCACGGCGAGCAGAGCGCCGCGGCCAAGAAAGCGCCGCCGACCACCGCCGCCACCAACCAGGCGGTGCTCGAGGAATTCGGCCATACCCACGACATCCCCGAGGCCGCGACCCTGCTCGATCCGGACACCAAGCGTCTGCTGCGCGCCGCGCTGAACGAGATGTGGCGCGCCGAGCTGCATCTGCGCAGCGGCGAGCCCAAACTGGCGTTGCCGTACGAGTACCGTGCCCTGGATTTCATCAAGCAGGTGCAGCAGGCCAGCCGCATCTATCTGGCGCGTGTCGGCACCGAACTGCCGCCGATCGACGAGGGCCGGCGCCTGAGCGGCGACCGCAGCGGCGTGATCCGTCCGGCCGACAGCCTGCAGCCGGCCAGCCGCGACGATGCCCCGGTGCTCGCGTTCTGGCAGGCCTTGGACGGCGG
The DNA here is from genome assembly GCA_041913425.1 of Arenimonas sp. Taxonomy (GTDB): domain Bacteria; phylum Pseudomonadota; class Gammaproteobacteria; order Xanthomonadales; family Xanthomonadaceae; genus Arenimonas. Next base: position 4,933 of record JAYSFF010000035.1, read on the forward strand.
CGAGCCCGACTTCGGCGCCTTGCGCGCCTGGCTGGCGGCGCATCCCGAGCGTGTGCCGGACGCGCTCGGATTGAAGGTGGCGATGGACGAGGCGCAACGCAAACCCGCTTGCCAACCCTGCCGCGTGCGGCTGAAAGCCCTGCTGTGGCCTGTCCTGCCGGTGCCATTGGCGGCGCCGGTGCCGCGCCGCGCCGCCGACGGTACGGCCCGGAGTTACCGCGAACTGTTGCGCCGGGAGCGTGAGCGATGAGGATGGAGCTGCTGTGCGCGGCGGTATTGGCTATTGCGGTGCTGGTGCACCTGCTGTTGAGCTGGCGTGCGCATTTGCGTACGCCAGCCGGCCAGCGCGCCGCCCTGCGCCGGCCCGTGTTGCTGTCGGTGCTGTCCTTGGCCGCGGCGACGGCGCTGTACCTCACCCTGTTTCCGCCGGCGCGCCGCGCGCCCGCGGACGCCTTGGTGCTGTTGACCGCGCAGGCCGACCAAGCCGGCACCTTGCCCGCCGGCCGCCGTATCGCCTTGCCGGAAGCGCCTGCGGGCTTGGAGGGCGAACGCGTGCCCGATCTCGCCGCCGCCTTGCGCCGGTATCCGGGCAGTGCCGTGCTGCATGTGGTCGGCGATGGCCTGGTGGCGCGCGACCGCGATGCCGCGCAAGGCCGTAGTCTGCGCCTGCATCCGTCCCCGATGCCGGTCGGCGTGGTCGAGCTTTGGCGCACGCCGGCCGTGTATGCCGGCCTGCCGTGGGCGGTCCGCGGCCGCATCCATGGGTTGCCGGATGCGCAGGTCGAACTGTTGGATCCGGGCAATGCCGTGATCGCGCGCCAACGCGCGGATTCCCGAGGCGGCTTCGCGCTTGGCGACCGGGCGCGTGCGCCCGGTCAGGTGCTGTACCGCTTGCGGGTGCGGAATGCAGCGGGTACCGTGCACGAAACCCTGAACGTGCCGGTGGACGTGCGCCGGGCGCCGACGTTACGGATGCTGAGCCTGGCCGGCGGACCGAACGCGGAAGTGAAACTGCTGCGACGCTGGGCGCTGGATGCCGGCCTGCAACTGCAGAGCCGAATCGATCTCGGGCCGGGCACGGCGGTCGCCACGCCGGACGCGCAAATCAGCGCCGCGACGTTGCGCGCCAACGATCTGTTGGTGGTGGACGAACGCGCCTGGGCGTCGATGCCGGCGGCGGAGAAACGGCAGGTGCGCGAGGCGGTGGCCGGCGGTCTGGGTCTGTTGTTGCGCGTGACCGGCCCGCTGGATGCCGCCAGTCGCGCCGATTTCGCGGCCTTCGGCCTGCGCATCCAGGATGACGACGCACCGCAGGGCATGCGCTTGCCCGAGCCGTCCGGAAAGCGCGAGTGGCCGGAATTGAGCCGATACCCGCTACAGGTCGGCGGCGCCGCGTTGCAGGTCGCCTTGCGCGATGCCGACGGCGGCGCCTTGGCGGTCTGGCGCAACGTCGGGGAAGGCCGGGTGGGCGCGCTATGGCTGACCGACAGCCATCGCTTGGCCTTGGCCGGATTCGCCGGCGAACACGCGCGGCTCTGGAGCGCATTGGCCTCGGCGCTGGCGCGTCCGCGCGCGCAGAACGAGCCGTCGTTGCACGGCACCGAATTCCAGCCGCATGAGCGCCTGCTGGCTTGCCGCCTCGGCGACGACGCCCGGGTGCTGGCCGCCGATGGCGCGGCAGCGCGTCTGCTGCCGGATAGCGAAGGCGCTTGGCGCGGATGCGCGGCGTTCTGGCCGCAAGCCGCCGGCTGGCATGTGTTGGTCGATGGCGACCGGCGCGTGCCGTTCTATGTGCGCGCGCCGGACGACGGCCTGGCGCTGTGGCGCCAAACCATCCGGCAAGCGGCTTTGGCCATGGCATCCGGCCGGCCGGCCGGCGTTCAAGGCGCCGCGGTACCGGTGCCCGGTTCGCCTTGGCCGTTCTTCATCGCCTGGCTGTGCCTGAGCGCCGCGCTATGGCTGCTGGAGCGCAGCCGGTTCGGCGTCCCTGCCGAACCGCCCGCTCTCCGGGGATGAGCGCCGCTCAGCCCTGCCGCTTGCGGCGGCGGGCGCTGACCATCTGATGGTAGAAGTCGCGCAGGATCAGGGCGCCGGCCAACACCAGCAACACGGTGAACACACGCTCGGGCGCGATGCCGATGCCGAGCTTGTTCAGCAGCGGCCGCAACAGGTCGGCACCGAGCCGCTCGATCTGCGCGAAGCCGGGCGCGACGTATTTGTCGGCCAACTCGCCGGGAAGGGCGCCGGCTTGGCTCGGCGCCTGCGGTCCGAACAGGATCCATAGCCCGGCCAGCACCAAGACGACCACCACCGCCCCGGCCAACAAGCCCGCTTTGCTTTTGCGTGCCGGTGCCGGCGCGGGTTCCATCGCCTGCCCGGGCATCGCGTGTGGCGCCGAGACGGCCGCAGCCGGCGTGACGCCGGTGTTTTCGGCCACACCGCCGTGGCCGCCCTTGAGCTGGGCCAGGGCCGAAATCAATTCTTCGTTCTGACGTTGCCGTTCGGCGCGCTCGGCCGCCATCAGCCTCCCGAGTTCCGCACTGCCTGCATCCCGGCTTTGACGCCTGTCGGCCAGATGCTTTTCGGGGGCTTCCGGATCCACGCTTTCGAACATCCACAGGCAGACCAGGGCGATCGGGAAGCCGAGCAGGATCGCCACCACCACCAGGCGGATGGCCCAGTTCGGGATGTCGAAGTAGGGAAACACCTGGGTGGCGACCTGCACCACGACCCATCCGGCCACCACATACATCACGCCGCCGCGGTAAATCTGCCGGCGCTTGAGTTCACTGAAGAAACTCGGCTTGACCATCGTATCCATCCCCCGGGAATACGGAAGCATGAGGGCACGGACGTGCGGGACCGGCTTCCTGCGGCCCGACCATTAAATAGTGTGACGGAGTTCACGTCAAGCCGGCGGCCGGCCGAGGTATCAGCCGTCCAGGGCCTCCAGACCCATCTCCGCCAGCAAATCGACCATCCGGCCGGCCTGTTGCGCCTGCTCGCTGGAAGCGTTGCCCTGCTCGACGCGCTTGGCCACGCCTTGGGCGATGGCCGCCAGACGGAAGAAGCTGAAGGACAGCACGAACGGCCAGTCGTCCGGCAGCGCGCGGCCGCTGAGCTCGCCGTAGCGCGCCAACAACGCCGGTTCGTCGGGAATGCCGAGCGCCGCGCGGTCGAGGCCGGCCAGGCCCGGCAGGGCCGGATTGCGCGGCAGGCGCAGGGCCATGCAGAAATAGCCGAGGTCGGCGAGCGGATGGCCGAGCGTGGACAGTTCCCAATCCACCACCGCCAGCACCCGGGAAAGATCCGGTGCGAACATCAGGTTGTCGATGCGGAAATCGCCGTGCACCAGGGCGCTGACCCCGTCATCGGCCGGGCAACGCGGCGGCAGCCGCGCGATCAGCGCGTCCATGGCCGGAACCGCGCGGGTTTCCGAGGCCCGGTATTGCCCGCTCCAGCGCGCGGTCTGGCGCGCGAAATAATTGCCCGGCTTGCCGAAATCGGCCAACCCGACCGCCTCCGGCCCGATGGCGTGGATCGCGGCCAAGGTCCGCAGCACGGCGTCATAGGCCGCCGCGCGTTCGGCCGGCGTGCGTTCCGGCAGCGCCGGATCCCAGTTCACGGTGCCGTCCACGTACGCCATCACGTAGAACATCGAGCCGATGACGGATTCGTCCGCGCACAGATGCAGCGGTTCGGCCACCGGCACGGTGCCGCCATGCAGCGCCTGCAGCACGCGGAATTCGCGGTCCACCGCATGCGCCGAACCCAGCAGTTCGCCGGGCGGCTTGCGGCGCAGCACGTAGTCGCCGCTGGCGGCCTGCAGACGGTAAGTGGGATTGCTCTGGCCGCCCTTGAACTTGCGCGAGACCAGCGGGCCGCGGAAGCCGTGCAGATGGCGCGACAGATAATCGGCCAGGGCGTCGTCGGGCAGCTGCAGGTCGGCGCGCGGTCCGGTCACGGGGCTCATTTCAGCATGCCGCGCGCCAGCGCGGCGATGTGCACTTCGTCCGGGCCGTCGGCCAGGCGCAGGCAGCGCGCGCCGGCCCAGGCCGGCGCCAGGAACGGATGTTGCAGGCCTTCGGCGCCGAACAGCTGCACCGCGCGGTCGATCACCGCCAGCGCCATGCGCGGCGCCACGATCTTGATCATGCCGATCTCGTCCTTGGCGCCCTTGTTGCCGACGGCGTCGAGCTTGGCCGCGGCGTCCAGGGTCAGCAGGCGCGCCTGTTCGATCTCGCAGCGCGACAGCGCGATCATCTCCTGCGCCATGCCTTGCGCGGCCAAGGGCTTGCCGAACGCGACGCGCGTCCTGGCGCGCTCGACCATCAGCTCCAGCGCGCGCTGCGCCAGACCGATCAGGCGCATGCAGTGGTGGATGCGGCCCGGCCCGAGCCGCGCCTGCGCCAGCGCGAAACCGGAACCCTCGGCGCCGATGCGGTTCGCGACGGGCACGCGCACGCCGTCGAACGCCAATTCCATGTGGCCGCCGGGCGCGTCGTCGAAGCCGAAGGCCTGCAACGCGCGCGTCACGCGCACGCCGGACGTATCCATCGGCACCAGTACCATCGAGTGGCGGGCGTGACGGTCGGCGTCCGGACCGGTCACGCCCATCACGATCAGGATCCGGCAGCGCGGATCGCCGGCGCCGGTGATCCACCATTTGCGGCCGTCAAGCACGTAGTCGCCGCCGTCGCGCGCGATGCGCAACGCGATGTTGGTCGCGTCCGATGACGCCACCTCCGGTTCGGTCATCGCGAACGCGGAACGGATCTCGCCGCGCAGCAGCGGTTCAAGCCACTGCGCTTTCTGCGCGTCGTCGCCGAAATGCGCCAGCAGCTCCATGTTGCCGGTATCGGGCGCGTTGCAGTTGAACACCTCCGGCGCCCACGGCACGCGGCCCATCTGCTCGGCCATCGGCGCGTAGTCGCGGTTGCTCAGCCCGGCGCCGTGTACCGCGTCCGGCAGGAACAGGTTCCACAAGCCGGCGGCACGGGCTTCGGCCTTGAGCGATTCGATGCGCGGGCACGGCGTCCAGCGCGTGCCCGGATCGGCCTGCCAGGCGGCGACCTCGGCCTCGGCCGGCAACACCCGATCGCGCAGGAAGGCGGTCAGCGCGTGCAACAGCGCATCGGCCGCGCTCATTCGTAATCCACCGGGCAGGTGGCCGAAGCGAACACCAGCGGATCGGCCGGGCCGACCCAGCCGGGCGGTTTCGGCGTTTCCTCGCGGACGAAGCGTGCCGTGCAGTCGCGCCCGAAGCGCACGGTGTAGGTGTCGAGATCGATCAGGTTCAGGCTGGACTCGACCCGGGGATGCGCCTGGATGAATTCAAGCATGACCTCGAGGTCGCGCCGGTTCTGGTAGTGCGGCGGCAATGCCGCGAAAGCCGGCAATGCGGCCAGCAATAAGCCGGCGGTCAGGACGGTTTTCAGCATCGGGCGGCTCCTGTGGCAAAGCACCACTATAGAGCCAATCGCCGCTCTCGGCCAAGCCGCGGCGCCGTCGCTCAGCGGCGCAACGCCTCGAGCAGCGACTGCCAGTGCGCCGCGCCCAAGGCGCGCGCCTTGGCGATGTTGGCGTCCGGAATCGCGTCCACGTCCGGGTAGGCGTCGATGACGCGGCTCAGGCTGCCTTCGCGCAGCAGATGCCACATCGGATACGGGCTGCGGTTGGTGTAGTTGGCGGCATCGTCCGCCTCGGCGTCCGCGAAGCGGTACTCGGGATGGAAGCTGGCCACTTGATACACGCCTTCATAGCCGTGTTCGGCCAACAGGTCTTCGGCCATTGCCGTCAGGTCGAGATACTCCTCGAAATCGTCGAAGCCGTGCGGCAGGATCAGCAGGGTGGTTTCGGTGCCGGCATCGGCGTCGAGATGCCGGCATTCGTCCAGCAAGGCCGCCAGTGCCGTCTCGGCGCCGCCTTCGGCCAGCGTGTAGCGCACGCTGTTGCGGCGCAGTTCGCGTTTGGCGAACGGGCAGAAATTGTGTCCGACCACCACGGATTCGATCCAGTCCGCGGTGGCCGCGATCAGGGCGTCCCGGTTCATGCGTCTTCCAGGCAGACGCGGTTGCGGCCGCTGCTTTTGGCGCGCTTCAGGGCGGCGGCCGCGCGTTCGAACACGTCGGCCAGGTCCAGGTCGCTGTGCTTGGCCACCGCCACGCCGACGCTGACCGAGAGCGTGACCGGATTGCCGCCGACCGTGAACGGCATCGCGTTCACGGCGTTGCGCAGGCGTTCGGCCGCCGTGCGCGCGCCGTCGACACAGGTCTGCGGCGTCATCACCAGGAACTCGCCGCCGCCGGTGCGCGCGACCAGGTCGATCTCGCGCGCGGTATAGCGCAGACGCTGCGCCAGTTCCGCCAGCATGCGGTCGCCGGTGCTGCGGCCGTGGCGCTGGTTGACGTCGTCGAGGTGGTCGATGTCGATGCGCAGCAGGCCGAACTCCGCGCCGCCACGCTGCAACCGTTGCCATTCGACCGGTAACAGGCAGTCGATGCGGCGGCGGTTGGCCAGTCCGGTCAGTTCGTCCTGGTGCGATTCCTCGCGGATCCGGCCGACCAGGCGGCAGACCAGCAGCGCGAACAGGCCGAGGTTGAACAGGGCGGCGCCGGCGATGTCGGCGATGGCGGGCGTCAGACCGACGGCAGCGACTTCAGCCGGCCAGGCCACGGCCGATGCCTGCGCGGCCAATAGGCCCGCGAACAAGACGGCGAACAACATCGGCACCGCCGTCAGCATGGTCGCCATCGGGCGCTCATAGGCCGTCCGGAGTTCGCGCCAAAGCGTCAGGCCGGCGCGCGCCAACACCCAAGCCGCCGCCGCGTACAGCACCGCGTTGCGCCAGCGGTCGGCGCCGGCGTCCAGTCCGAGGACGGCCAAGGCGGCGCCCGCCCCCAACAGTACCGCCAGGTGTTCGCCGTCGGCCGGTGGCAGGCGCAGGAAGCGCTCCGTGCCGCGGCGCAGCAGCACGAAAGCGGCCAATAGCAACAGGTTACCGCCGACATCTGGCAGCCAGGCGTGCGTCCCGCCGCGCAGGGCGATAGCCCATACCGCCGCGCCGCACAGCGCCATGAACGCGCTCCAGTGCCCGATGGCCGGCCGTTCCTCGCGCACCAAGGCTGCGCACAGCCCCCAGCCGGCGGCGTACAGGAAGAACTGTACGGCCACCAACCAGGCCAGCATCGGCTGCTCGTAAGACAATGGAATCATGCGCTTGGACGGATCACGTGGTTGAGCCTTCGAGGGCGATCGATAGTGTGATTGAATTCACAATTTAATTGGCTACGCCATTATTAAACGCCCCGAATGCAATCCGGTCAACAAGAAAAACTCTTGGGTTTCAAGCTAACCGATTGTTTCTTATGAGGTTCAGCGGACGTCACGCAATTGCCAGTGCGCGCCGGCCAGCAACCGCATCCGGTGCTTGAAGGCGCTGCCGTTGATGCGGGTGTCGGCGACCAGCTCGATGGCGAGGTCATTCTGTGCGCCGCTGACCGTGGCCGCGGGATCAACCGCCAACAGCGCCGGATCGACGTGTTCGGCGTCGTCCTCGTCCAGCGTGGTCAGCCAGGCTTGGCTGTAGGCGCGGTCGGCCAAGGCGTGCCGCAGCTGTTCGGCGAAAGCCTCCGCGCCATGCGCGGAGAAGCTGAGCGCGGTCAGCTCGCCGCGCGCGCGTTCGGGTTCGGGCAGGGTGATGTAGAACTTCATAGCGGCCTCCAAAAAGGAAAGCGCCGTCGCCGGCGCCTTCCAGTGTAGCAAACCGCGGTCCGGGCTCAGTCGCCCTGGGCTTCCATGGTCGGTCCGTATTCCTGGCCGACGCTGACGCCGCTCAGCTCGCGGAAGTGGAACACCGGCGCCGGGCGCTGCTGGCCGCCGATTTCGGCCATGGTGGCGGCGTCGAACAGGCGGCCGTTCACCATCACATAGGCGGTATCGATGGTGTTCTCGATCTTCTCCAGCGGATTGGAGTGGGTGATCACCAGGTCGGCGCGCTTGCCGACTTCGATCGAGCCCAGTTCCGAACCGAAGCCGAGGTAGTCGGCGCCGTCGATGGTGGCCGCGCGCAGCGCTTCCCACGGCGAGAAGCCGCCCTGCACCAGCGACCAGATCTCCCAGTTCGGCGACAGGCCCTGCATCTGGCCGTGGCCGCCGACCTGGATCTTGATGCCGGCGTCGCGCAGGCGCTTGGCCTGCTTGGCCACTTCCACATGGTAGTAATCCCAGTCCGGACCGGTCTCGCGCCGGATCGAGCGTGCGTCCAGCGCCTCGCGCGGGAAGAAGCGCAGGAAGCGCTCGTTCTCCCAGATGTTCATCCGGCTGTACCACCAGTACTCGGAGTTCAGGCCGCCGTAGTTGACCACCAGCGTCGGCGTGTTGCGCACGTCGGTGGCCTTCCAGGTCTCGACCACGTCCTTGTACAGCGGCGCGACCGGGATGTTGTGCTCCACGCCGGTGACGCCGTCCAGGATCATGGTCATGTTGTGGTTGAAGGTCGAACCGCCTTCCTCGACCACCAGGATGCCCTGCTCGCGCGCGGCCTGGTTGATCTGCTGGCGTTGGTCGCGGCGCGGCTGGTTGTAGCTCTTGACGCTGAACGCGCCCACCGCCTTCATCCGCGCGATGGTGTTGCGTGCGTCCTCCAGCGAGTTGACCACCGCCTTGAAATCGCCGTCGGCGCCGTACAGGATGGTGCCGGTCGACATCACGCGCGGACCGACCAGCTTGCCGGCCTTCTGCAGTTCGGCCTGGGCGAATACCGTCTCCGAGGTCGCCGACGGATCGTGCATGGTGGTGACGCCGAACGCCAGGTTGGCGTAGTAGGCCCAGTTGCGCTGCGGGATCACGCCGGTGCCGAAGTGCGCGGCATGCGCGTGCGCGTCGACCAGGCCCGGGAACAGGGTCTTGCCGCGGGCGTCGATCACGCGCGCGCCGGCCGGCACCGCCACGTCGGTGCCGACCGCGGCGATCTTGCCGCCGGTGACCAGCACGGTGGCGTTCTCGATCACTTCCTGCGCCTTGCCGGCGTCGCGCATGGTGATCACGCGCGCGCCGGTGAAGGCCACGGTGCCTTCCGGCCTGTCGCTCGGCACATTGAACGCCATCGAGGTGCTGCGGTTGACGGCGCCGGGCACGATGTCGCGGCTGACGTAGGTATTGCCGAGCATCCAGTGCACGGTGTCGGCGTCGGACCAGTGCAGGTAAGGGCCGGCGCTGGTGCTGAGCGCGGTCACCGGCACGGCCTTGGTGTCCTTGCTCAGTTCGATGCTGCCGCCGTAGGCCGGCAGCGGCGCGACGTAGGCGTTGTGCAGCTCGTTGAACGCGACGTGCTTGCCGTCCGGGCTGAGTTCGACGTTGTCGGCGTACTTCAGGCTCATCAGCTCGCGCTTGGCTTCGCCGTGCAGGCCGATGCGGTAGACCTTCTTCGACAGGCCGCCGCCGTCCATGAACAGCAGCTGCTTCGAATCCGGGGTGAACTGCGGCGCGTAGCCGTCGGCCACCTTCAGCGGCGACCACGAAGCGGTGCCGGTCACGTAGATGCCGGTGTCGGACGAGTTCAGGCTGCCGGTCAGCGCGCCGCCGCCGGATTTGACGAAGGTCAGCTGTTTGCCGTCCGGCGAGTAGCGCGGGCCGTAGTAGAAGCCCGGCTCGGTGCTCAGGGTCTTGACCGCGCCGCTGGCCAGGTCGATCTCGCGGATGCTGCCTTGCGCCGTGTCGTTCCAGGTGGTGAACAGCAGCTTGCGGCCGTCGCGGCTGAAGCTCGGCTGGTATTCGAAGGCGTCCTGCTCGCCGGTCAGGCGGGTCACGGCGCCGTCCGGCAGGCTGCGCTTCCACAGCTGGCCGACGGCATGGAACACCACGGTGCGGCCGTCCGGCGAAGTCGCCACGTCACGCAGCATCTTCGGCGTGAAGCTGTCGCCTTCCAGCTTGTGCTCGAAACGGATCGGCATCGCCAGCTTCTGCTCGACCTCGGCGCGGAACGGGATCTGTGACGGCGTGCCGCTGGCCATGTCCACGCGCCAGAGCTTGCCCTGCGCCCAGATCACCACTGATTGCGAATCCGGCGTCCAGTCGAAGTTGGCGTACGGCCCGAAGATGGCCCAGGCCTCCTGCATGTCGTGCGACAGCCCGTCCCAGACCGGCGTGACCTTGCCGGTCTTCAGGTCGAGCACGTGCAGCACGCTCTTGTCGCGCACGCGCTTGACGAAGGCCAGGCGCTTGCCGTCCGGCGAGGGCTGCGGCCGGATGGCGCCGCCCGGGGTGTTCACCAAGGTGTCGATTTCGCCGGTCTCGCGGTCCAGGCGCTTGATCGCGTAGATCACGCCGTGCACGTTGCGGTTGTACTCGAAGGCGCCGCCGGGGCTGACGTCTTCCGAGTAGTACACATAGCGGCCGTCCGGGCTCACCGCCGGTTCGCCCAGGTCCTGCTGGTCGTTCTTGCGCTTGGTCAGCTGCAGGCCGTCGCCGCCGTTGCGGTGCGTCATCCACAGCTCGCCGGCGCCCAGCGAGCGGCCGGAGGTGAAGTGCTTGCGGCCGATCAGGTACTGGCCGTCCGGGGTCCAGGCCGGGTTGTTGAACAGCCGGAAGCTTTCCTTGGTGACCTGCTTGGCGTTGCCGCCGTCGACGCCCATGCGCCACAGGTTGTTGCCGCCGCCGCGGTCGGAGGTGAACGCGATCTCGCGGCCGTCCGGCGAGAAGCGCGGCTGCACGTCCCAGGCCGGGCCGCTGCTGATGCGGCGGGCGGTGCCGCCGGCGATCGGCAGCAGGTAGATGTCGCCCATCATCGAGAACGCGACGGTCTTGCCGTCGGGGCTGACGTCCAGGTCGAGCCAGGTGCCTTCCTCGGTGCTGAAGCGGACGGTCTTGGTCTTGCCCTGTCCGGTCGCGACGTCCCAGGCGGGTTTGTCGGCGGCCGAGGCGGCGGAGCCCAGCAGCAGGGCGGTGCAGAGCAGGGCGAGCGGTTTATGGCGCAGGTTCATCGGGTTTCCTTCAGGGTTGATAGGCGCGCGGCAGGTCGCCGGCGGGTGCCATATAGCGGTCGCGCAGTCGGGTCTGGCGCGAGACCAGCGGCGTGGCCTTGCCGGCCAGCCACATCGCCTCGGCGGTCGAGCTCACCTCCAGCGGATCACCGGTCCACAGCACCAGGTCGGCGGTCTTGCCGACCTCGATGCTGCCGACTCGGTCGGACACGCCCAGTGCGCGCGCCGGCACCGAGGTCAGACCGGCCAGGCCGGCTTCCCACGGCAGGCCGTTGGCCACCGCATTGCCGGCGATCTGGCGCAGCTTGCGCGCGCTGTGCGAGGCGTCGTTGCCGTTGATGAAGCTGACCGCCACGCCGGCGCGGTGCAGGCGCGCGGCGTTCTCTTCACTGGCGGCGATCTGCTCGAAGCTGGCCGGCAGGTTGTCCAGCGCATCGAGGAACACCGGCACCTTGGCGGCGGCCAGTTCGTCGGCCATGAGCCAAGCTTCGCTGCCGCCGACGATGGCGATGCGGATGCCGGCCTTGCGCGCCATGCGCAGGGTCTCGCGGATGTCGGCCTCGCGGTTCACGAACACCAGGAACCGGCTGTTCAGCGCCGCGGAGTTCAGCGCGTTGCGGCCGGCCGCGGTTAGCAGGCGTTCATCGCCCGGCACCGGCAGCTTGGCTTCGGCGAATGCCTGCTCCAGCAGCATGAACTGGGCGGCGCGGGTGGCGCCGCTCTGGCGCAGATTGCCGCTGCCGATGCTGATGAACGGCGTCCGGCGCAATGGCTCGTGGCCGTCGTCCAGGCGCATCACGCCGCCTTGGCCCGGCAGCAGGCTGCCGTTGGTGGCCACGGCGCTGAAGCTCATGCCGCCCACGCGCGCGACCGGAATCAGGGTCGAGCGCGGATTGAAGGCGCGGGTGGCGTCGAACTCGGGGCGCAGCGTTTCGATCAAACCCGAATCGCCGGTCTTCAGCTCGAGGTTGGCGTCCACGGTGGTGTCTTCGGCGCTGATCTCCTCCAGGCCGATGTCGTTGACGCCGGCGAACAGCCCCGGCGTCAGCGGCTTGCCGCCGGCGTCGAGGCTGGCGGTGCCGGCCGGCGCCGTCAGGTTGCGGCCGACGGCGGCAATCTTGCCGTTCTGCACCAGCACATCGGCGTTCTTCAGCGTGCCCTGCGCGGCCGCGGTGTGCACCGTGGCGTTGCGGATCAGCAGGTTCTGCGCGTTGGCGGAGAAGGCGACGGCCATCAGGCCGAGGAATGCGATACGGCGGTTCATGGCTGGGCCTCCTGTCCGATGATGAAGTCCGCTTTCGGCTGCCGCGCGCGGTCGTCGCGGTCGAACAGCAGGGCGCCGTCGATGTACACCTTCTCGGCCTTGGCGTAGGTCGAGAACGGATTGCCGCTCCAGACCACCACATCGGCCATCTTGCCCGGCGTCAGGGTGCCGGTCCTGTCTTCGATGCGCAGCGATTTCGCGGCGTTGTAGGTCAGCCAGCGGATCGCGTGTTCGGGCGCGATCTCGATGCCGGCGCGCTTGGCGGCGGCCATGGCCTTGGCGGCTTCCTGATTCAGGCGCTGGATGCCTTCCGAGGAGTCCGAATGCACGATGGCGCAGCCGCCCGGGGCGCGGTCGACGATGGCGATGTTCTCCTCGATGCCGTCGAAGGCCTCGAGCTTGAAGCCCCACCAGTCAGCCCACAGCGAGCCGCAGATGTTCTCGCGCGCCAGCACGTCGGCCAGCTTGTAAGCCTCCACGGCATGGTGGAAGGAGCCGATCTTGAAGCCGAACTCGCGCGACAGGTCGATCATCTGCGCCATCTCGTCCGCGCGGTAGCAGTGGATGTTGACGGTGATGTCGCCGCTGAGCACGCCGGCCAGGGTTTCGTTCTGCAGGTCGCGGCGCGGGGCCTCGCCTTTGCCGGCGCGGTAGGCGTCCATCTGCTTGCGGTAGCCCTCGGCGGCGATGAAGGCCTCGCGGTAGCCGGCCATGTTGCCCATGCGGGTGGCCGGGCCGCGGCTGCTGTAGACCCGTTTCGGGTTCTCGCCGCAGGCCATCTTGACGCCGTAGGGCGCTTCGGGGAACTTCATGCCCTGCACGCTGACCGAGGGCACGTTCTTCAGGATCACGCTGCGGCCGCCGATTAGGTTGGCCGAGCCGGGCAGGATCTGCATGCTGGTCACGCCGCCGGCCATGGCTTTCGAGAAGCCGGCGTCCTGCGGCCAGACCGAGTGTTCGGCCCAGACTTCGGCGGTGTTCGGGTTGGTCATCTCGTTGCCGTCGCCGGTCGAGGCGATGCCCGGGCTCGGGTACACGCCCAGGTGCGAGTGGGTGTCGATGATGCCGGGGGTGACCCACTTGCCGCGCGCGTCCAGCACGCGGGCGTCGGCCGGGGCTTCCAGGTTCGGGCCGACGGCGACGATCTTGCCGTCGCGCATCAGCACGTCGGCGCCGTCCAGACGCTCGCCGGTGCCGGTCAGCACGGTGGCGCCGCGCAGCAGCACGGGGCCGTACGGGACCGGCTTGTAGGTGCTGGCGTAGGTTTCCGGCGCGGCCGGCGGCGGGGCGGGGTTGCGGTCTTTTTTGGCCTGCA
>JAYSFF010000035.1:18593-19772 GCA_041913425.1 Arenimonas sp.
TAGGTTTCCGGCGCGGCCGGCGGCGGGGCGGGGTTGCGGTCTTTTTTGGCCTGCAGCGGGGCGCTGGCCAAGGCGGCGGCGAGGGCCAGATAAAGCGGTATGTGTCTCATGGGTTCCTCCGGTGGAACCGATACCCTATAGCAGAAGCCCGGCGCTGCCAATACCGGAGCCGCCCGGGACGCGCATTTCGCCGCAATCGACGACGCGTGTCACAATATGCCGAAAGGAGACCTGCATGAAAGACAAGCAAGACATCGTCAGCAACTGGCTGCCGCGCTACACCGGCCTTCCGCTCGAGGCCTTCGGCGAGCACATCCTGCTGACCAATTTCGGCGGCTACCTCGACACCTTCGCCCGCCTGACCGGCGCCGAGGTGATCGGCCGCGACAAGCCGATGCCGAGCGCGACCCATGACGGCATCACCATGATCAACTTCGGCATGGGCTCGGCCAACGCCGCCACCATGATGGACCTGCTCAGCGCGCTGCCGCCGAAGGCCGTGCTGTTCCTGGGCAAGTGCGGCGGGCTGAAGAAGAAGAACCAGCTCGGCGACCTGATCCTGCCGATCGCCGCCATCCGCGGCGAGGGCACCTCGAACGACTACCTGCTGCCGGAAGTGCCGGCGCTGCCGGCGTTCGCCATGCAGCGCGTGATCTCGACCATGATCCGCGACCTGGACCACGACTACTGGACCGGCACCGTGTACACCACCAACCGCCGGGTCTGGGAGCACGACGAGGAGTTCAAGGCCTACCTGCGCAAACTGCGCTGCATGGCCATCGACATGGAGACCGCGACCATCTTCGCCGCCGGCTTCGCCAACTCCATCCCCTGCGGCGCGCTGCTGCTGGTGTCCGACCAGCCGATGATCCCGGAAGGCGTCAAGACCGAGGCCTCGGACCGCAAGGTCACCGAGAACTTCGTCGAATCGCACATCACCATCGGCATCGAGGCGCTGAAGCTGATCCGCCGCCACGGCAAGTCGGTCAAGCACCTGCGCTTCGACTGAGCAAAGCTGCCTTCGACGGGCTCCCTTCGACAGGCTCAGGGAGCGGCAGGAAGGTGGCGGTCGTTGAGGAGCGGTAGGAGCGCGACGGCCGTTGGGCCTGTCGAAACGACCAGCGGCCGGATTCAGAAAATGAAGTTGATGTAGGTGACTTCGGCCGCTTTGCCGTCCTG
>JAYSFF010000036.1:0-18838 GCA_041913425.1 Arenimonas sp.
CAGAATCCGAAAACGAAAGCGGCGACGCCGTCGCCAAGAAAGTCCGTAAACCCCGTCTGAGCAAAACCGCCAAGCCCGCCGCCGAGGCGCCGGTGGAAGTGGTCGTGCATGTCGATCCGGAGCCGGCCGCGCCGCAGCGCGCGGAAGCGGCCGAGCGGACCCCGACGCCGAACGCACAAGGCGAAACGCAAGCCGGCCAGGACGGCGAAGGCCAGAACCAGGGCGGCCAGGAACAGCGCCAACGCCACGGCCACCAGCACAACAACCGCCGCGACCGCTTCCAGCACCGCAACGAACGCAACCGCGACCGCTTCCAGCACCGCCAGGACCGCCAGGACCGCCAAGGCGGCGACGACGGCGAGGGCGAACCGCGCCAGGCCTACCAGCCGCCGCAGCTGCCGCCGGATTTCCCGAACTACTCGCTGACCGAACTCAAGCGCATGCCGATGCACAAGCTGCTGGAGATGGCCGAGCAGCTCAACCTGCATGAAGGCGTGGCGCGCATGCGCCGCCAGGACGTGACCTTCCAGCTGCTGAAGGTGCTGACCCGGCATCCGGCCGGCGTCGCCGCCGAAGGCGTGCTGGAGATCCTGCCGGACGGCTACGGCTTCCTGCGCAGCGCCGACGCCAGCTACCTGGCCGGCCCGGACGACGTGTACATCTCGCCCAGCCAGATCCGCCGCTTCAACCTGCGCACCGGCGACCACATCACCGGCCGCATCCGCAACCCGAAGGACGGCGAGCGCTATGTGGCGCTGAACATCCTGGACACCATCAACGGCGAGCCGCTGGAGCACTCCAAGAACAAGGTGCTGTTCGAGAACCTGACCCCGCTGTTCCCGCGCAAGCGTTTCGTGCTGGAGCGCGGCAACGGCTCGACCGAGGACATCACCGGCCGGATCATGGACCTGATGGCGCCGCAGGGCAAGGGCCAGCGCGCGCTGATCGTGTCGCCGCCAAAGGCCGGCAAGACCATGATGATGCAGAACATCGCGCAGGCCATCATCAACAACCACCCGGAAGTGCACCTGATCGTGCTGCTGATCGACGAGCGCCCCGAGGAAGTCACCGAGATGCAGCGCACCGTGCGCGGCGAGGTCATCAGCTCGACCTTCGACGAGCCGGCCGCGCGCCACGTGCAGGTCGCCGAGATGGTGATCGAGCGCGCCAAGCGCCTGGTCGAGCACAAGAAGGACGTGGTGATCATGCTCGACTCGATCACCCGTCTGGCGCGCGCCTACAACATGGTGGTGCCGAGCTCCGGCAAGGTGCTGTCGGGCGGCGTCGACGCCAACGCCCTGCACCGCCCCAAGCGCTTCTTCGGCGCCGCGCGCAACGTCGAGGAAGGCGGCTCGCTGACCATCATCGCCACCGCGCTGATCGACACCGGCTCGAAGATGGACGAGGTGATCTACGAGGAGTTCAAGGGCACCGGCAACTCGGAGGTCCATCTGGACCGCCGCATCGCCGAGAAGCGCGTGTTCCCGGCCATCAACATCAACCGCTCGGGCACCCGCCGCGAGGACCTGCTGATTGATCCGGACATGCTGCAGAAGATCTGGATCCTGCGCAAGCTCATCCACCCGATGGACGAGATCGCCGCGATGGAGTTCATGCTCGACAAGATGAAGACCACCAAATCCAACGACGAATTCTTCAGCGCGATGAAACGCGGCTGATGCGGAAAACGGAGATACGTATACGATGACCCCGAACCAAGCCCCCCGCCTGAACGCGCTGCAGGCGCTGATCTTCAGCTCGCGCTGGCTGCAGCTGCCGCTGTACCTCGGCCTGATCGTGGCCCAGGGCGTGTATGTGGTGCTGTTCATCAAGGAGCTAATCCATCTGGTGTCCGGCGCCACCAGCCTGAGCGAGCAGGACATCATGCTGTTGGTGCTCGGCCTGATCGACGTGGTGATGATCTCCAACCTGCTGGTGATGGTGATCGTCGGCGGCTACGAGACCTTCGTCTCGCGCCTGAACCTGGAAGGCCATCCGGACCAGCCGGAATGGCTGAGCCACGTCAACGCCAGCGTGCTGAAGGTGAAGCTGGCGATGGCCATCATCGGCATCAGCTCGATCCACCTGCTGAAGACCTTCATCGCCATCGGCAACCTCGGCGCGCCGGGCTCGAGCTACACCGAAGCCGGCGTGATGTGGCAGACCATCATCCACGTCATCTTCATCCTGTCGGCCATCGGCATCGCCTACACCGACAAATTGATGGGCGCCACGGCCACCAAGAAGCACTGAACACAAACCCCGCTCCGGCGGGGTTTTTCCATCGGGGCGATTAACGCCGGCTGACCGGTCCCGCCGAAAAAGCGTTGCCTGTCACGGAAATCAATGCTAATCATGGGCCACCCTCACCCATGAGCCCGCCCATGACCCGACTCCGTCTGTTGTCCGTCCTGCTCGCCCTGTCCGTCGCCGCCGGCGCGCAGGCCAAGGAAGCCCAAAGCCACCTGACGCCGTTCGCCAGCGAAGCCGCTTTCCAGGATTATCTGGCCAAGGCGCGCAAGGCCGAACAGAAGCGGCAGGCCGAACAGGAGCGCAAGTGGCGGCGCGAACGAGCCAAACAGGGCCAAATGATCTATCCGGCGCCGATGAGCCCGCCGCCGCCGGCACCGCCGGCGGCCGCCGAAGCCGCCTCGGCACCGGCCAGCGACGCCATCACCAACGTGCAGACCGCCGGCGTCGACGAGGGCGGCATCGTCAAGAAGCTCGGCGACCATCTGATCGTGCTGCGCCGCGGCCGCCTGTTCACCATCAAGGCCGGCGCCGACGAACTCCGGCCGATCGACTACATCGACGCGTTCGGGCTCGGCATCGATCCCGATGGCGCCTGGTATGACGAAATGCTGATCAGCGGCCGCACCGTGCTGGTGATCGGTTACAGCTACGCACGCGGCGGCACCGAGGTCGGGCTGTTCCACGTCGACGAGGCCGGCCGGCTCAGCTACCGAAACACCTACCACCTGCGCAGCAACGATTACTACTCCTCGCGCAACTACGCCAGCCGGTTGATCGGTAAACAGCTGATCTTCTATTCACCGATGCGTCTGGGCGTGATGAATGATGCGCCGATGCTGCCGGCGGTACGGCATTGGCGCGACGGCGGCGGCGAATTCAAGCGTATTCTGCCCGCCAACCGGATCTACGCCTCCGGACAGGATCTGGCGCCCTATGACGCCACCCTGCACACGGTGACCGTCTGCGACATCAGCGAAAAGGCCGAACTCGACTGCCGCGCCACCGCCGTGCTCGGCAGCAGCGGCCGCGTGTTCTATGTCGCGGCCGATACCGTCTACGTCTGGCTGTCGCCCGTGCGCGCACCGCGCCGGCGCGGCGTGGCGCTTGGCGACAGCGCGCTGCTGCGGATGCCGCTGGCCGGCGGCGAACCGCAGGCGCTGCGCGTGGCCGGCGCGCCGATCGACCAGATGTCGTTCCTGGAACGCGACGGGCACATCAACGTGCTGGTCGGCCGCGATGCCGGCGGCGAAGGCATGTGGCGCTCGGACGGCAGGACCGGCCCGATCGCGCTGTTCCGTGCGCCGCTTCGGCTGTTCGGCGGCGTACAGGCAAGCTCCGCGCCGGAACACTACCGGCCGTTGCCGGGCGTGGGCAGCTGGAGCCTGCAGAACCGCTTCGTCGGCGATTGGCTGCTTTACGGCAGCCCGTACGGCGACGCGCCGGCGTACGCGGTCGCGTACGCCCGCACCGGCCGACCGGTGGCGCTCGACCTCGGCCATCGCAGCGAACGCATCGAAGCGCTGGGCGGTGACGCGCTGATCGTCGGCAATCAGGGCGGCGACCTGGTGTTCTCCTCGATCCGCCTGGACGGCACCGCGACCGCGATGACCGGTTACATCGAGCGCAACGCCGCGCAGAGCGAAAGCCGCACGCACGGTTTCTTCTATCAGCCCAAAGGCGTGCGCGAAGGCGTCCTCGGCCTGCCGATGCTGACCGGCCGCGGCGGCGCGGCGGTGAAATACCTGCGCAACCGCGACCTGAGGCTGGGCGACCTCGGCCAGTTGTCGGCCTCGCCGCAAGACGGGCTGGACGACGGCTGCCGCGCCAGTTGCGTGGATTGGTACGGCAACGCGCGACCGATCTTCGTCGGCGAACGCGTGTACGCGCTGATGGGCTACGAACTGGTCGAAGGCCGCATCGTCGACGGCGCCGTGACCGAGCGGCGGCGGGTGGATTACGCGCCGCGCGGCAACGGCCGCTGAGCCCGAAACGAAAAACCCCGCAGCCGCGGGGTTTTTCGTTAATGCCGATCGCGTCCCGGACTTATTGCAACTCCAAGCCGCCCTGGCTCACGTACACAGTCTTGGCGCGTACGGTATCGGTCAGCCAGTCGGCCGCATCGGCCTGCACTTTCTCCTGGCGGCGCCAAGGCAGCGTGTTGTTGGCCTGCACGAACTCGACCCGTGTGACGAAATAATCGCGGCCCTGCAGCAGCGCCAACGCGTTCTTGTTGGCCCAGGCCAGCGCGGCCGGTGCGAACTGCTGCTTGCCCAGGCTCAGGGCGCGGTTCAGCAACTTGCCATTCTGCGGGCCGTACAGATACAGGCTTTCGAGTACCGCCTCGGCGCCGGAGTCGGTCTTGCGCAGCGCGATGTAGGCCTCGGCGCTGACCGGCATGGCGGCCAAGGCCGGATCCGCAGGCAACACGGCCGGACAGATGACGTCGCTGCGCGGGGCGGCCTCGGCCTGCCGGCAATAGGCCTGATCGTCGGGGCCGGCACCGCGGGCCGCGGGCTGCGCGCCCTGCGGGAAGAACTCGACGCGTTTGAGCGTGTAGGTGCGCTCGTCCAGGCTGGCGCGCAGCAGGGTCAGGCTGAACTCGACCCGCAGCGTCTTGCCGCCGGGCGGCGGATTGAAGCGCCAGGACTCGACCAGATTGCCGAGGCTTTGGTCGATGGCCGGCGCGCCGGCCGGTTGCATGGTATAGGTCAGCACCTGGCCGGCGGCGGAAATCTCCATGCTGCCGGTGACGCGGCGGCTGTATTCGGTCTGGGCCGCGGCGGCGGCGGTGACGGCGGTCAGCAATAGGCCGAAAGCCGCTCTCCGGTTGGACGTCTGCATCGTGTTTTCCCCTGGATTTTCGTTCTCGTTATGGTGCGCGGTCCGGCAGGCCGGCGCGCGATTTCACTTTAGCAGAAATGCCGACGGCGTTTATACTGTGGCCGGCCGCCGGATGCGGCGGAGAATACCCGATGGCCCATTCCGGCCTGATCGACCTGCTGTGGTTCCTGCTGGCTTCGGTGCTGGCCGTACCGCTGTTCCGCCGCCTGGGGCTGAGCGCGGTGCTCGGCTACCTGTTCGTCGGGCTGGTGCTGGGCCCGTTCGGGCTACGGGTGATCTCCAGCCCGGAAAGCATGCTGACCATCTCCGAGTTCGGCGTGATGATGATGCTGTTCGTGATCGGCCTCGAGCTCTCGCCGGCCAAGCTCTGGCAGATGCGCCAGCGGATTTTCGTGGCCGGCAGCCTGCAGACGGGCTTGAGCGCGCTGGGCCTGTTCGCCCTGCTGCGCCTGTTCGACCTATCCTGGCAGAGCGCGCTGATCCTGGCCATCGGCCTGGCGCTGTCCTCGACCGCGGTGGTGCTGCAGTTGCTGGCCGAACGCAAGGAACTGACCGAACCGCACGGCAAATCGGCGTTCGGCATCCTGCTGTTCCAGGACATCGTGGCGATTCCGCTGCTGGCGGCGATTCCCCTGCTCGGCCAGAGCCGCGCCAGCGGCGGCGGCTTCACCGGCGCGATGGTGCTGGAAGCGATCGGCGTGCTGTTGCTGGTGGTGCTGCTGGGCCGCTTCGCCATGCGCCGGCTGTTCCGCGCCGTGGCCTGGACCCGGATGCGCGAGATCTTCACCGCCACCGCGCTGCTGCTGGTGATCGGCACCGGCTGGCTGCTGCACTCGGTCGGGTTGTCGATGGGCTTGGGCGCGTTCCTGGCCGGCGTGCTGACCGCCGATTCGGAATTCCGGCACGAGATCGAAGCGCAGGTCGATCCGTTCAAGGGCCTGCTGCTCGGCTTGTTCTTCATCTCGGTCGGCATGACCATCAACCTGCCGGTGATCGCCGGCGAGCCCGGGTTGATCCTCGGCGGCGTCGCCGCCTTGTTGGCGATCAAAGCGGCGGTGCTGTACGCGCTCGGCCTGCGGCAGGCCGGCATCGGCCGGCGGCAGGCGCTGCTGTTGGCCGGCAGCATGGCGCTCGGCGGCGAATTCGCCTTCGTGGTGTTCGCCGATTCGGTCAAATACGGCCTGATCGAGGCCATCTGGCGCGACCGCCTGGTGGCCGTGGTCGGCATCAGCATCGCCCTGACGCCGTTCATCCTGATCGGGCTGCAGGCTTTGTTCAAACGCAATCCGGAGCCGGAAACGGCGGCCGAGCCGGCCTACGACGCCATCGAGGATTCGCATCCGCGCGTGGTGATCGCCGGCTTCGGGCGCATGGGCCAGATCGTGGGGCGCATGCTGAGCGCGCGCCGCATCCCGTTCATCGCGCTGGAAAACAGCGTCGACCAGGTCGCGATGTCGCGCAAATTCGGCAGCATGATCTACTTCGGCGATCCGAGCCGGCTGGAAGTGCTGCAGTCGGCGCATGTGACGCAAGCCGAGCTGCTGATCATCGCCGCCGACAACCCGGAGGTGAACCTGAAGATCGCGCGTCTGGCCCGGCGGCACTTTCCGCACCTGCGGGTGATCGCGCGTGCGCGCAACCGCCAGCACGCCTTCCGCCTGATGGACCTGAACGTGGCCGCGATCCGCGAGACCCTGTACTCGAGCGTGGAAATCGGCAAGATGGCGTTCATCGGCCTGGGCATGCCGCAGGACGAGGCCGAGCGCTCGGCCAAGCTGTTCCTGGAGCACGACGAACACATCCTGGCCGAACAGTATCTGGTGCACGACAACGAAGCCGCCCTGGTGGCCAGCACCGAAGAGGCCTATCGGGAACTGGAAGCGCTGTTCGACGCCGACCGCAAGAACCGCGACGACGCTCAGCCCTGATCTTTCTTGACCAGCAGGCTGGCGATGTCGACGCGCTCCGGGCGGTCCTGCAACAGGTTCGCGGTTTCCGAGAAACCGCCCATCACCGCGAAATCGTAGGCGCTGCGGCCGAGGTTGTCGCGCCGGTTGCGGTCGGCGCCGGCGCCCAGCAGGCGGCCGGCCAGGCGGCCGTAACCGCGGGCCGCGGCATGGTGCAACGAGGTGAAGCCGCGCGCGTCCGGGGCATCCACCGCCGGCGATTCCTGCAACAGGCGGTCCAGCGCCGACAGCACCAGATCCTCCTTCAGCGTCTGGCCCTTCTGCAGCCCGGCGCCGCACAGCAGATGCATCGGCGTCTGGCCGTACTTGTCGGCGGCGTCGACTGCGGCGCCGGCGCGGATCAGGCTGTCGACCAGCACCACCGACTCCAGCCGCGCGCGCTCGGACGCCAGATAGCCGCAGCAGGCGTGCAGGGCGCTTTGGCCCTGGCCGTCGACGGCGGCGATGTCGGCGCCGTGCTCGAGCAGCAGGGCGACCGGTTCGGGTTCGCCGCCGACGCAGGCCAGGTTCAAGGGCGGGAATCCAGCCACGCGCTGGTTGACCTCGATGCCGTGCGCCAGCAACGCGCGCAGGACTTCGCCGTGCATCTGGCTGAGCGCGGCCCACAGCGGGGTCACGCCGCCGTACGCGGGCTTGCCGGCATCGGCGCCGTTGGCCAGCAACAGGGCCACGGTATCCAGCCGGCCTTGGCCGCAGGCGTGGATCAACGCGGTCGAACCCTTGGCGTCGGTGCCATCGACCGGTACGCCGAGCGCAAGCAGCCTGGCGACGGCGTCGTGGTCGCCTGTAGCCGCCGCGGCCGGCAGGTCGCCGCCGTGCAGGCGGCGGCCGGGCAACGGCCAACGCGGCCAGGACAGCCAGCGCGCGGCCTCGGCATGGCCGTTCAACAGCGCAAGGCCGAGCGGCGTCTGGCCGTCGCCGGCCCGGCGTTCGGGATCGGCACCGGCCGCAAGCAGCGCCTTCAACAGACCGGCATTGCCCGATTGCGCCGCGAAATGCAAAGCGCCCAAACCGGCGGCATCCGGCGCATTGGCGTCGGCGCCGAGCGCCAACAGCGCCTCGCACAGACGCTGCCAGCCCAAGCGGACGGCAGTGACCAGCGGCGGCGCCATGCCGTCTTCGGACGCGGCGAACGGGTCGGCGCCCTGTGCCAGCAGCTGCAGCGCGAACTGTTCATCGGCGCGGCGGCCGAAGTCGTTGTGCAGGCAGCAATCCAGATACGCCGCCAGCGTGCCGGCGCCGCTGGCCGTCTCGCCGGCGGCCAGACAATGCGACAGCAGCGCGGACGGATTCTGCGTGCCCTGCAGCAAGCGGCGATAGACGTTGCGGCCGTGCGCATCCCGGCTGAACAGATGCGCGCCCTGGCGGCGCAGCCAAGCCAGCACGTCGCGTCGGTCCTGCTGGCAGAACAGGAAATACAGTTCGGCCAGTTCCGGTCCGCCCGGCGCCAAACCGGCCTGCAGCAGATCGGCGGCGGCGGCGAAATCGGCGTCGGACAGCACATGGAACAACTGCTGGCTGCCGGTCACCCGGTGCTCGCGTTCGGGCTCGCGGCTGAGGTGCTCGGGCAAGGCGTAATCGGGATCGATGCAGGCCACCGCCGACCAGCGGCCGTTGGCCAGAGCGTGATCGAGCGCGGTCTTGCCGTCGTGGTCGGTCGCCTGCGCATTGAGCCGCGGCGATTGCTGCAGACGCTTCAGCACGTCGACTTCGCCGGCCTTGGCGGCCAGCATGTAGGCGTTCAGGCCGCTGTCGTCCTGCAGGTTGATCTGCGCGCCGAGCTCGAGCAGGACCGCGACCACCTCGACCAGACCGGCTTCGGCCGCGACCATCAGCGCGGTGCGGCCGCCGTTGCCGCGGGCGTCGATCTTGGCCTTGTGCTTGTGCAGCAGCCGGATGCCGATCTCGTCGTCTTCGGCACCGGCGGCGGCGATGATCACCGGCTGCGCGCCGGCCGGATCGGTCTTGGCCTTGCGCTCCAGCATGTAGCGCGCCACGCGCCAGTTGGCGGCCTGGCAGGCCAGGGCCAGCGGCGTGAAGCCGTCGCGGTTGACCGCCTCGATCTCGGCGCCGGCATCCAGCAGCAGCGCCGCCACCGCGGCGTCGGTGCTGCGCATGGCATGGTGCAGCGGCGTGTTGCCGTCGCGGTCGAGGACCTCGGTGCGGGCGCCGTTGGCCAGCAGCATGGTCACCGCCTCCGGCCGGCCGTGCCAGCTGTCGCGGGTGGCGCTGAGCAGGGCGTTCAAGCCGCCATGGAAGGCGTTGACGTCGACGCCGTGCGCGATCAGTCCGCGCAGCAGGCGCAGATCGCCCAAGGTCGCGGCGATCATCATCAGGCTGCGCTGGTCCTTGGCGCCGCCGGCCGGCAGCTGGTGCGGATTGGCGCCTTGCTCGAGCGCTTCCAGCGCGATATCGACCTGGCCGTCATGCACCGCCTGCAACAGACGCAGGTCGGGATCCAAGGACAGCACCGGCTTGGCGCGCTCGGTTGTCGGGGCGGATACCGGCGTTTCGGCCAGGCGCGGCAACGGCAGTGCCGCGGCGACGCCGTGCCAGAGCGCGGCGAGCACCGCGTACGCACACAGCCAAAGACGGAAATCCGCGGCCCAGAACGCCCAGCCGGCCGCCTGCAGCAAGGCCGGCGCGGCCAAGGCCAACAACACGCCGCCGGCCAAGGCCGACGCCCAGAAGCGGAAAGCCGGACCGGCGGAATCGAGCGCGGGCCAACCCTGGCGCCAATCGCGTTGCCACTGCGCCCAGTTCGGCCAAACGCGCTGCAAGCCGATCACCAACAGGCCGGCGGCCAACGCCAGCGTCAACGCCGACCACAGGCTCTGGGTCTGCTGCACGGCGCGGATCGGCCACAGCAGCAAGCCGCCGACGGCGAGCTGCAGCACGAACCACGCGGCGGCGACGGCGCCGAACGACTGCACGGAGTCCATCGGACGCCAACGGCCGCGGCGCACGGCGGCCTTCGCGAGTTCGGCCAACACAGCCTGCAGCAGCGCCAGCTGCGCGGCCGCGAACAGGAACTCAACCATCGCCGACGCCTCCGGCCACCAGCGGATCGAGCACGGTGGGCGGGAATTGCAGATGGAATCCGCGTTCGGCCAGATTGAGCGCGAGCACCGCGGCATCGACCCGGGCCAAGCGGCGACCGGGCCTCAATTCGAATTCGAGCACGAACTGCCAGGGTTTCAAGGGCGCCTGCACCGCTTCGGGTACGGCGCCGAAGGCGTCGCGTTCCGGCACATACAGGTAGGTATCCGGTTTGCGCAGGGATTTGTAGACGAACACGGGCATACGCGGTCCAAGGCCTTTGCGTCATTGTCACCCACATCGCCGTTTCAGGAAAGGGCTTTTTGTTGTTAGGCTATGGGGGTTTACCGCCGAGGAATCCCGCATGTCCGCACGTTTTCCGTTCCTGCTTTCGGCCGCCTTGCTGGCGGCGTCCGCGTCCGCGCAAACCCCGATCACGCTCGACCAGGCGATGGCCCATCCGGACTGGATCGGCACGCCGGTGGAGTCGGCCTGGTGGAGTGCCGACTCGCGCAGCATCCTGTACCGGCAGAAGCTGGACGGCAGTCCGGTACGCGGCACTTTCCGCATCGATCCGGCCGGCGGCGCGGGCGAACGCGTCGACCAGCGCGCTTGGGCCGACATCGACGAAGCCGGCCAGAGTTTCGACCGCCAGCGCCGGCGCGCGGTGTTCGTGCGCCAGGGCGACGTGTTCCTGCGTGAGCTCGGCACCGGCAAGCTGCAGCAGCTGACCCGCAGCGCCGAGAACGAATCGGCCGCGATGTTCGCCGGCGATTCCCGGCGCGTGCTGTTCCGGCGCGGCAACGACTGGTTCGCCTGGAACGGCGACGGCCTGGTCGAACCCGTGCTGCAGCTGAAGGCCGAGAACGACCCGGACAAGGCGCCGCCGGCCAACGCCGCCACCGCGCACGAACTGCGTCTGATCGCCACGCTGGCGCGCCAGAAGGCCGAGCGCGAGGCGCTGAAGGCCGACCGCGAGGCGCGCCGATCCGGTGACGGCAGCGGCGCCGTACTGCCGGTGTACCTCGGCAACAAGGTCACGGTCGAAGGCAGCTCGCTGTCGCCGGACGGCCGCTACGCGCTGGTGGTGACCGCCGAGAAGGGCGCCGACGAAGGCCGCGCCGGCAAGATGCCGCTGTACGTGACCGAAAGCGGCTTCGAGGAATTCGAGGACGTGCGCACCCGCGTCGGCCGCAACCCGCCGGTGCCGCACAAGGTCTGGCTGGTGGACGTGACCGCACGCAGCGCGCGCGAGCTGGATCTCTCCGCGCTGCCTGGCATCGGCGTCGATCCGCTGGCCGACCTGCGCAAGGCGCAGAAGCTGGAAGCGCTGAAGGGCAACCGCGCGGTGCGCGCCGATGCGCCGGCGGTGTGGAGCGACGACGGCTCGCAGGTGGCGTTGATGCTGCGCGCGGTCGACAACAAGGACCGCTGGTTGGTCGGCGTCGACTTCGCCGCCGGCAAACTGCAGCTGCGCCACCGGCTGACCGACCCGGCCTGGATCAACTGGGGCTTCAACGAATTCGGTTTCCTGCCCGACAACCGCTTCTGGTTCCTGTCCGAGCAAAGCGGCTACAGCCATCTGTATCTCGGTGACGGCAAATCCGCGAAGGCGCTGACCGCCGGCAACTACGAGGCCAGCTCGGTGCAATGGAACGCCGACGGCACGCAGGCGTATTTCCTGTGCAACCGCGCCTGGCCGGGCGATTACGAGGTCTGCCGCGTCAACCGCGACGGCTCCGGCCTGCGCGAGGTGACCGCGCTGGACGGCGTCGAGGACTTCAGCCTGTCGCCGGACGGCACGCGTCTGGCCGTGCGCCATTCGGCCAGCTACACGCCGGCGCAGCTGGCGGTGGTCGACGTGGCCGGCGGCGAGACCCGCCGCCTGACCGACACCCGCAGCGCCGAATTCAAGGCGCGCGAATGGATCGAACCGGAATACGTGCAGGTGCCGTCCAAGCACGGCGCCGGGGTGATCTGGGCCAAACTGTACCGGCCGAAGAACGCCGTGCCCGGAAAGAAATATCCGATCGCGCTGTTCGTGCACGGCGCCGGCTACCTGCAGAACGTCAGCGCGCGCTACCCGAACTACTTCCGCGAGCAGATGTTCCACAACCTGCTGGTGCAAAGCGGCTACATCGTGCTCGACATGGACTACCGCGCCTCGGAAGGCTACGGCCGCGACTGGCGCACCGCCATCTACCGCCAGATGGGCCATCCGGAACTGGAGGATTACCTGGACGGCGTCGATTACCTGGTGGAAAAACACCAGGGCGACAAGGCGAATGTCGGCATCTACGGCGGCAGCTACGGCGGCTTCATGAGCTTCATGGCGCTGTTCCGCGCGCCGGACACCTTCAAGGCCGGCGCCGCGCTGCGCCCGGTCACCGACTGGACCACCTACAACCACGAGTACACGTCCAACATCCTGAACACGCCGGACGTCGATCCGGAGGCCTACCGCAAGTCCTCGCCGATCGAATACGCCCAGAACCTGCAAGGCGCGCTGCTGATCAGCCACGGCATGATGGACGACAACGTGTTCTACCAGGATTCGGTGCGCCTGTCGCAACGTCTGATCGAACTCAAGAAGCCGAACTGGAGCTTCGCGTCCTATCCGCTGGAGCGGCACGGCTATGTGCAACCGGAAAGCTGGTACGACCAGTACCGGCGGATCTTCGAGCTGTTCGAGCAGAACCTCAAGCCGTAACGGGAATCAGTACGAAAAGGCGCCAATGGCGCCTTTTCATCTTTTATCGACTTGTTACGCATGGTTACGCAAATGTGATGGGATGTTACCCGTTGTTAATCTGCGCTCTGCGATAGTGACGGTATGAACCAGGCCGAAAACAACAGCCGGCGTCCGGAATTGGACGTGGCCGGCGTCTTGTCGCAATCCATGCATATGCTGGGCGACTTGGAGCAGGCGAAACTCGACCGCAGTCAGCTGCCGGCCAAGTCCTTGGCGTGGACGATGATGACGGTGGGCCTTGTGCTGACCGCTTCCGGCATCTTTTTCCTGGAGGGCCCGAAGTCGATGAACAGCGGATTGCGGAGTCCGGCGGGGGCGATACTCATCGGCTCCGTCATCGTTGCCGCCTCGCTGTATCTGCTCATCTTCGTCAAGCGTCTGAGCCAGCCGGTGAAGATATTCATCGCCCTGCTGCTGATCTGCTGCTATGCGGCGGCGTTGCTGGTGAACGGCGCGATGCCGGTCCTGCTGCTGCCGGCCGTCGTGGTGATGTTCCATCTCTTCTTTGATGCCGGGCGGGCGCTGACGATGTCGTTTCTGGCCGCCGCGGTTTCGGTCGCCGCCATCTTCCTCGATGCGTCGATGGTCGGGGCGGTATCGGCCAGAATCATGTTGTGCAGCGTCGTCGTCGCCGTGATGATGCAGGCGCTTTCGCGCCAGGTCTCGCGGTCGTACGGCAAGTCCTTGAGGGTTTCCGCGCAGCTGTCGACCTTGGTGGACCGGCTGGACGAAATGCTGGATGAAAGCCACAGCCGGCTCGACAGCGCCCTGCGGACCGACATCGATTCCGGCTTGATGAACACGACCGGCTTCGATGACCTGGTCAATAGCCGGTTCATGGCGGGCGGCGGGCAGGCGCGTTACGCCTTGCTGTTCATCAAGTTCAAGGGACTGGACATCTCGAAATCGGTGCTTTCCGAGGGCGAGCGGAAGGCATTTCTGAAGATGCTGTGTCAGCGCCTGTGGCATGCCGCCGGCAGCGACGGATCGATCGGCCGCGCCGGCCGCTCGGATTTCATGGTGCTGCTGAAATCCGGGGAAGGCGACGGCATCCTTGACGGCGCGCGTCTTGCGGCGATATTGAAAAGCCTGGAAGAGCCGATCCACCTGCGCGAGCACACGGTGCTGTGCAATCCGTTCATCGGCATGAGCGTTTGGCCGACGGATGGCCAAGGCGCGGAGGAGCTGCGCCGCAAGGCCGAAACCGCGGCGCAGACGACGGCGGCGGATGGCTCGAAACGCATCCTGGCGTATGACGCCTCGATGCACTCCTCCATCCGGGAACGGCTGAAGATCGTGTCCGGCATCAAGGCCGCCATCGACACCGACCAATTCGTGCTCGAGTACCAGCCGGTGTTCGATCTGGGCTTCGAACGGTTCAACAAGGTCGAGGCCCTGATCCGCTGGAACCATCCGGAACTGGGCCGGATACCGCCGAACCGCTTCATTCCCATGCTCGACGACGACCAGCTGGTCCAGGTCACCTCTTGGGTGCTGAACGGCGTCAGCGCCCAATTGAAGCGTTGGCATGCGAAATCGGGGATCCGCATGGACGTCGCCGTCAACATCCCGTCGGCCTATCTGCAGGACCGCATCGCCAACCAGGAGTTGTTTTTCAGGCATCTGGACGGCTTTGACCGGAAAACCGGCAGCCTGATCTTCGAAATCACCGAAAGCAGCCTGTTCGAAGCCGGCGACGATGCCCTGGAGTTCCTGGCCAAAGTGCGCAGGCGTGGCTTCCAGGTCGCGTTGGACGACTTCGGCACCGGCTTCTCGAACCTGCGCCAACTGGAAACCCTGCCGCTCGACATCCTGAAGATCGACAAGTCGCTGATCGACGAAATCGACGCTTCCGAGCGCAAGATGGCCCTATGCGGCTACATCATCCGTCTGGGCCATGAGCTTGGGCTGAAGGTGGTGGCTGAAGGCATCGAAACCGAGAACCAGCGCGATGCACTGATCTGGGCCGGCTGCAATTACGGCCAAGGCTATCTGTTCTCCCGGCCGCAGCCGCCGGAACGGATTCCCGACCTGTTCCACACCGGCGAGCAGGCCATCGCATGAAAAAGGCGCCTGACGGCGCCTTTTTCACGGCCGCAGCGGCCGGCCTCACTTCGCGTTCTTGATCACGTTCAGCGCGAACAGCAGGATCGACAGGCCCAGGGCCATCGAGGCCATGCCGAGCACCGGCTCGACGGCTTCGTTGCCGCCCAGGTACATGAATAAGGTCGCCATGTTCACCGGCAGCGCCAGGTTGTACAGCCAGAAATGCGCCTTGCCCAGCGTGCTGCCGGCCACAGCCGGGAAGCTCCGGCCGACCAAGGCGAACAAGGCCATCGAAACCCAGCCCAGCAGGTTGATGTGCGCATGCACCGGATACATGCCGTGGTTGCCGGATTTGGCCATATGCAGGCCGAACCCGACACCGACGATGAAATAGACGACCGCGAACTTCAGCCAAGCCGAAGGATATCTGCTTTCCATGGTGGTTCTCCGTTATCGGCCCGCCATCTGTTGTTGTCTTTCGTTGCCGCGGGTGCGGGCCTTCCCCGTACGGATGAGGCACTGTAGCAAGCGGCAGAATACGCCCGGATGGCCCGGAAGTCACGGAAAGCTGACGGGCGACTGAACGGGGCTCAGCCGGCGGAAAACACGCCTTCCAGCTCCACCGCCAACTCGCGGC
This sequence comes from Arenimonas sp., assembly GCA_041913425.1. Taxonomy (GTDB): domain Bacteria; phylum Pseudomonadota; class Gammaproteobacteria; order Xanthomonadales; family Xanthomonadaceae; genus Arenimonas. Next base: position 15,536 of record JAYSFF010000036.1, read on the forward strand.
GGCAGACGTCGCCGTGCAGGTAGACGATGTGCCGGGGCGGAATGCCGCTGGCTTCGAACACGTCGCGCACGGCGTCGAGCGCGGCGGGATCGCGCACGTACACCCGCAGGGCGCGGCAATCGCCGAAGCGGAAGCGGGCGCCGCTGCGGCGCTCGCCTTCGTCGAGCAGCGCCTGCAGGTTGCGCAGGCTCTCGCGGCACTGCTCGGCGGTATCGCCGATGTGCACCGAGGCGTGGCCGACGATGCTGGCGGTGCCGGAGGCGAGCAGCACCGGCGCGGCCGAACCGGCGTTCAGCACCGCGCCGCGCGAGAAGCCCGGCGACACGCGTCCGTACTGGCGGGGATACTGCCAGGCCGGCGTCTGCCGCGGATTCTCCAGCGCCATGGCGGGCCGGCTCGAACACAGGGCGACGACCTGCGGGCCGTCGTCGCGGGGCGAACCGATGGCGGTCGCCGCCGGCGGCGGATCGTTGAACTCGGCATCCACCGCCTGCGCCCGGCCGACGCAGAACTGCCGGTAGCGTTCGGCGTCCTCGTCGCCGCGGTTGATGTCGGCGAAATAATTCCAGATGCGGATCAGGTACGGATGGCTGGAGCCGCGCACCTGCGCCAGCAGGTCGGTGTAAAGGCGGCGTGTATCAGCGACCAGGTCGCCGGTCTCGTCGGCGCGTAGCACGATGAAGCGGAAATCCGGTCCGACCCGCCAAGCTTCGGGATCGGCGTTACCGGCCAGATACGGACACGGCACGGCGCCGTCGCCGGCGAAGGCGAAGCGGTGCTCGGCGGCGGTGTCGGCGGCGAAGCGGATGTCGGGCAGGATCGGGTCGGAATGCATCGCGCTTATTATAAGCGCGGCCGGCGCGGTATCATGGCGTTTTGCGATGCCAGGAACCGCCATGGACACCTTTGACACCGTCAGCACCTATCTGGAATCCCTGCAGGACCGCATCTGCGCGGCGCTGGAAGGCGCCGACGGCACCGGCCGCTTCGCCGAAGACAGCTGGCAGCGCGCCGAAGGCGGCGGCGGCCGTTCGCGCGTGCTGAAGGCCGGCGCGGTGTTCGAACAGGCCGGCGTTGGCTATTCGGAAGTGTCCGGCAACACCTTGCCGGCCTCGGCCACCGCGCACCGCCCTGAACTGGCCGGCGCGCCCTGGAAAGCGGTCGGCGTATCCTTGGTAATCCATCCGGAAAACCCGTACGTGCCGACCTCGCACGCCAACGTGCGCTTCTTCCAAGCCACGCCCGAAGGCCGCGAGCCGATCTGGTGGTTCGGCGGCGGTTTCGACCTGACCCCGTTCTATCCGTTCGACGAGGACGTGCGCCACTGGCACACCGTGGCGCGCGACCTGTGCGCGCCGTTCGGACCGACGCGCTACGCAGAGCACAAGGCCTGGTGCGACCGCTACTTCTTCCTCAAGCATCGCAATGAGACCCGCGGCGTAGGCGGCCTGTTTTTCGACGACCTGAACGCCGACGGCTTCGAAAAGAGCTTCGAGTACCTGCGCGCGGTCGGCGACGGCTACCTCGACGCCTATGTTCCAATCGTGGAGCGCCGCAAACACACGCCGTACGGCGAACGCGAACGCGAGTTCCAGCTGTACCGGCGCGGCCGCTACGTGGAATTCAACCTGGTCTGGGACCGCGGCACCTTGTTCGGCCTGCAGAGCGGCGGCCGCACCGAAAGCATTCTGATGAGCCTGCCGCCGCGCGTGCGCTTCGAATACCAGTACGCACCCGAAGCCGGCAGCGCCGAGGCGCGCTTGAACGACTATCTGGTGCCGCGAGAGTGGCTTTGAGGTGACCATCCGACGGCAGTGATGCCGTATTCGGGAAATGGACAAAAAAATGACCGGCAGTACATAGCACTGCCGGTCACGGGGGCTCTCCGGAGCGGAAAATCACTCGCCTTCGGATTTCACCTGTTGCAGCCACTGCGGACGGTATGTCAGACGGAAGCCGTAAGACGCATTGTCGCCGGTGCGGCTGTCGACGCTGTTCTGCATCAGGAAGGTCATTGCCCAACGATCGCCCAGCTGGGCATCGAAGCCGAGACCCAGCAGGGCGTCCCAGTCGCTCCAGCCCGGGGTGGTCAGACGGAAATCCTGGGCCACCGGCGAATTGACGTAGTTGACGGAGACCGTGCTGGCGGATTGCGAACGGCGGCGGGCCTCGAGATTCCAGAACGGGCGCAGGGGAAGCCCGAACACATCGCCCTGGCGTCGGCCATCGATGCCGACGGCCCAGGAATCGACATCCAAGCTCTGGCGGCCGTACACGAAGGCATTGGTGCTGATACCGGATTCGGCGTATGCATCGAGATCCGACGCCGATCGGTCATAACGCACATAGCTTCCGTAGTTGGAGCTGTCCCCGAAGAACAGGTAACCCAGCTGCAACGACGCATACCATTGATTGCCTTGCCGCTTGGCGCTCGCCACACCCGCATCCGGCACGCTGTTGCGGCGGATGTCGAAATCGAGCCGGCCGAATCCGGTGACGCCGTCCACATACAGGCCGTTGGGATTGCGGTAGCCGCCGTACACGCCAATCGATTTCTGCGTGGCGTCGACGGCCGATTCGACCGACTGCAGGTCGTAACCCAGGCTTCCGAAGCCGACGGCGACACCCATCCGGGCGTTGTCGCCGAAGCGGCGGTCGGCGCCCAGGGTGAAGCCGTCCGTCTGCAACGTGCCGGCCGTCAGGGAGTCGCTGAGCGTCAACGAACCCATGCTCCAGACCGAGAGCTCACGGCAGGCATCCTGTGAGCCGACCGACAGCTGGCCCGATTGGCCCGGCTTGGTGGAGCCCTCGTTGGCGACGTTCGCAGAGAGGCCACAGGTATTGTCACCGCCGCCGTTCTGGCGGATTTCACGCAGACGGTCGCGGATGTTGCCCATCTGGGCATCGGCAAAACGCGCACTGGCGTCGAGCTGCGCGGCAACCGTCTGCTTGACCGACGCGTCCTTGGTCGGATCGACACGAACCACCAAGGTGTAGGTGCGGGTACCGATGGCGCCGTAGATATCGACCGACTGGACGGTGAAATTATACGTACCGGGAACGGTCGGCGTGCCGGTGATAACGCCGGCGGAGTTCATCGCCAAGCCCGCGGGCAGGCTGCCGTTCGTCAGGCTGTAGGTGTAAGGACCGGTACCGCCCGTGGTGGTCAGGGCCTTGGCATACGGCTTTTGCGGCTCTGGGGTCTCGATGGTGGCCGGACCCACCACCAAGGCGGCCGCATTGCCGATCACCACGGTGTATTCCTTGCTGCCGAAGTCGCCGCCGGTGCTGTCGGTGCCGGTG
>JAYSFF010000037.1:0-18372 GCA_041913425.1 Arenimonas sp.
TTCCGCGCTTCGGACATTTCGTCTCGAAGTGGTCGCACAGTATGGCAGACCTTTTTGAATCCGTCAACATCGACCTGAAATTTCTTTCCGCGTCTGTTGCCGTGCTTGGCGACGTTCCGTCCCGAGCGAGTTGCACATTATGTCAAGGAAACGACAACGCGTCAACCGTGAACCGGGGCGATTAACCAAGGATTCAGGCAAGCAAGCCCGGCAGCGGCATGGCGGCGCTTGACGCGGCGGCGGCGGCGGTGAATCCTGTGCCTTCACCCACGGAGAACGCCATGCGCCACCGATTCCTGCTCGCCCTCGCCGGCTACCTGCTGTCCATCGCCAGCGGCTGCGCCCAGCTGAACGAAAGCCCGTGGGCGGAGGTCAAAGGCAAGCGCTATGCGGTGGAACTGGCGGATACGCCGGAATCGCGCGAGCACGGCCTGATGTTCCGCCGGGAGCTGGCGCCGGACGCCGGCATGCTGTTCATCCACGACGATGTCGAGCCTTTGGCGTATTGGATGAAGAACACCTATATCCCGCTCGACATCCTGTATTTCGACCAGGACAAGCGCCTGGTTTCGGCGCAACTGGGCGTGTTGCCCTGCGGCCGGCAGCCGCAATGCCCGATCTATCCCAGCGCCGGGCCGGCAAAGTACGTGCTGGAACTCAACGCCGGACAGGCCGCAGACTTGGGCCTGAAGCGGGGCGACGAACTGCGCTTCGGCGGCTTCGACGGCGAAGACCGACCCTGAGGCGCCGCGTCAGTCGGTCAGCAACTCGAAATCGGCCTTGCCGACCCCGCAATCCGGGCAACCCCAATCCTCGGGCACGTCCTGCCAGCGGGTTCCGGGCGCGATGCCCTCTTCCGGCCAACCTTCGGCCTCGTCGTATACATAGCCGCACACCACGCATATCCAGCGGCTGAATTCCGCGTCATCCGACATAAATGCACCTAAAATGGGGGTCTGCCGCCATTATATGCACCTCGATGCCCTCCCGCCTGAAAACCCGCAGCGGTATCTATCTGATCACCCCGGACCGGACCGATACCGCCGCGCTCTGCCGGCAGGTGGCCGGCCTGCTGGCCCACCCGGTGGCCCTGCTGCAATACCGGCATAAAGGCGCCGATGCCGGACTGCGGCGCGAACAGGCCGGCGCCCTGTTGCCGATCTGCCGAAGTGCCGGCATACCGCTGATCGTCAACGACGACTGGCGCCTGGCCTTGGACATCGGCGCCGACGGGGTGCACTTGGGTGGCTCCGACGCCGATCCGGCCGCCGTACGCGCCGCGGCCGGACCCGATTTGATCATCGGCGTGTCCTGCTACGGCGATTTCAGGCGCGCGGCCGCGATGGCGGCCCTGGACGTCGATTACCTGGCGTTCGGCGCCGTGTTTCCGTCGCCGACCAAGCCGCTGGCGCCGCGCGCGCCGCTGGCGCTGTTCGCCGAAGCCAAAGCCCTCGGCAAGCCCACGGTCGCCATCGGCGGCATAAGCCCGGATAATAGCGGGCAACTGCGCGCGGCCGGCGCCGATTTCATCGCGGTGATTTCCGGCGTGTTCGACGCCCCCGATCCCGCCGCCGCGCTTACCGCCTACCATCTCGCATTCAACAAGGCCCCATCATGAACCACGACAACAGCCACGCCCTTTTCCAGCAAGCCCTCGACCTGATGCCCGGCGGCGTCAACTCGCCGGTGCGCGCGTTCAAATCGGTCGGCGGCGAACCGTTCTTCGCCAAGCGCGCCGAAGGCGCTTACCTGATCGACGTCGACGGCAACCGCTACGTCGATTACATCGGCTCCTGGGGCCCGATGATCGCCGGCCACGCGCATCCGAAGGTGATCGCGGCGGTCGATGCCGTGATGCGCGACGGCCTGAGCTTCGGCGTGCCGAACGCGCTGGAAGTGACCATGGCGCAGACCATCACCCGCCTGGTGCCGAGCTGCGAAATGGTGCGCATGGTCAACTCCGGCACCGAGGCCACGCTGTCGGCCATCCGCCTGGCGCGCGGCGCCACCGGCCGCAACCGCATCGTGAAGTTCGAGGGCTGCTACCACGGCCACGGCGATTCCTTCCTGGTCAAGGCCGGCTCCGGCATGCTCACCCTCGGCGTACCGAACTCGCCGGGCGTGCCGAAGACTTTGGCCGACCTGACGCTGACCTTGCCATACAACGACTTCGAGGCCGCCACCAAACTGTTCGATGACCTCGGCGGCGTCATCGCCGGCGTCATCGTCGAACCGATCGTCGGTAACGCCAACTGCATCCTGCCGGCCGAGGGTTACCTGCGGCACCTGCGCGAACTGTGCACCAAACACGGCGCCATCCTGATCTTCGACGAGGTGATGACCGGCTTCCGGGTCGCGCTCGGCGGCGCGCAGGCGCTGTACGGCGTCACGCCGGATTTGACCACTTTCGGCAAGATCATCGGCGGCGGCATGCCGGTCGGCGCCTATGGCGGCCGCCGCGACCTGATGAGCCAGATCGCGCCGAGCGGTCCGATCTACCAAGCCGGCACGCTCAGCGGCAACCCGGTGGCGATGGCCGCCGGCCTGGCCACGCTGGAACTGATCCAGGCGCCGGGCTTCTATGAAAATCTGGAGGCCCGCACCCGCCAGCTGCGCGAGGGCCTGCAGCAGGCCGCCGACGCGGCCGGCGTGGCGTTCACCACCACCGGCGTGTGCGCCATGTTCGGCCTGTATTTCCGCCAGGGCCCGATCAACGGCTACGCCGACGCCATGGCTTCCGACGGTGCGCGCTTCAACCGTTTCTTCCACGGCATGCTGCAGCGCGGCGTGTACTTCGCGCCGTCGGCGTTCGAAGCCGGCTTCCTGTCGTCGATGCACGGCGAGGCCGAGATCACGCATACCCTGGCCGCCGCCCGCGAGGTGTTCGCGGACATCGCCGCCGGATGACGGCGCCGAAACTGCTGCTGCTCGACCTGGACCACGTGCTCGTGGATTACAGCCGCGAGCGCCGGTGCCGCGCGCTGGCGGCCTCGGCCGGCGCCAGCCCGGAGGCCATCGAGCGCGCGGTGTTCGGCAGCGGCCTGGAGAAGCGCTCCGACCGCGGCGAATTCGGCCTGGACGACTACATGGACAAGCTGCGCAGCGACTGGGGTCTGGATATCCCCGGGCAGGACTTCATCGCCGCGCGCCGCGCCGCTACCCGCGCGAGGCCGGGCATGCTGCGCATCTGCCAGGCGCTGGCCGGCCAGGTGCAGCTCGGTATCTTCAGCAACAACGGCCATTGGCTGCACCAGCACGCCGAGCGCATCGTGCCCGAGCTGATGCCGCTGTTCCGCACCCGTCTGGTCTGCTCCGGCAGCATCGGCCTGCGCAAGCCGGATCCGGCGGCGTTCCTGCTGTGCCTTGAGCGCCTGGGCTTCTCGGCCGCCGCCACCGTGTACGTCGATGATAAAGTGGCCAATGCCGAGGGCGCGCGGCAGGCCGGTCTGGATGCCTTCGTGTTCGAAAGCGAGACGCAATTCGTGCAGCAGCTGCGCCTGCGGGCGCTGGACCCGGGAGAATGCCATGCGCTTTGAGACATTGGCCGTACATGCCGGCGCCGAGGCCGACGCCGAAACCGGTGCGGTGGCGCCGCCGTTGCACCTGAGCACCACGTTCCGGCACGGCCCGGCCGGCGAACGCCAAGCCGGCTTCGAATACCAGCGCGAAGGCAACCCGACCCAGGACCGGCTGGAAGCCTGCCTGGCTGCGCTGGAGGGCGGCGAGCGCGCCTTGGTTTACGCCTCCGGCATGGCGGCGATGCAGGGCCTGCTGGAAAGCCTGCCGAACGGCAGCGAAGTGCTGATTCCCGACGACTGCTACACCGGCCTGCGCCTGTTGGCGCGCGAATTCCTGCCGCTGCGGCAGATCGCCTGCCGGGCGGTCGACATGAGCGATTTGGACGCCGTGCGCGCCGCGATCACGCCGCAAACGCGGATGGTCTGGGCCGAAACCCCCTCGAACCCGCGCATGGCGGTGGCCGATATCGCCGCCCTGGCCGACATCGCGCACGCCGGCGGCGCGGTGCTGGCCTGCGACAACACTTTCGCCACGCCGGCCCTGCAGCAGCCGCTGGCGCTCGGTGCCGATGTGGCGATGCATTCGACCACCAAATACCTCGGCGGCCACAGCGACGTGATGGGCGGGGCGCTGGTGTTCGCCAAGGCCGACGCCCTGTTCGAAGCCGCCACGCACCGGCGCCACATCACCGGCGGCATCGCCTCGCCGTTCAACAGCTGGCTGATCCTGCGCGGCGCGCGCTCGCTGCCGGCGCGCATGGCCTGGCACTGCGCCAACGCCCGCCGCATCGCCGAATTCCTGAGCACGCACCCGGCCATAGCCGCCGTGCTGTATCCGGGATTGGCCTCGCATCCCGGGCACGCCGTGGCCGCGCGCCAGATGCGCGACTTCGGCGGCATGCTGTCGATCCGCTTCCGCGGCGGGCACGACGCGGCGTTGCGCTTCGCCGCGCGCGTGCGCCTGTTCACCAACGCCACCTCGCTCGGCGGCGTCGAATCGCTGATCGAGCATCGCGCCTCGATCGAGGGCGCCAACGCGGTCTCGCCGCCGGACCTGATCCGGATGTCGGTCGGCCTGGAACACCCGGACGACCTGTTGGCGGATATCCGGCAGGCGCTGGACTGAAGGCCCGGAGGCGCGGCATGCTGAAGCATTTCTTCAATCCGGTCCTCGCCCCGCACCCGGCCGGCGGCTGGCGCGCGACGTGGCACCGCATCGTGTTCCACCACGATACCCCGGCCGGCCTGCACTTCGACATCGCGTTGATCTGGATCATCCTGGCCAGCGTGGCGGTCACCATCGCAGACAGCGTGGGCGCGGTGCACCGCAGCCACAGCGGCCTGTTCTACGCGCTGGAATGGGGCTTCACCGCGCTGTTCCTGGTCGAACTGGTGCTGCGCCTGCTGGTTCTGGAAAAACCGATGCGCTACGTGCGCAGCGCGCTCGGCGTGATCGACATCCTGGCCATCCTACCGGCTTTCGTGTCCCTGGTGCTGCCCGGTTCGCAGTACCTGCTGGTGGTGCGCCTGCTGCGGGTGCTGCGCATCTTCCGCCTGCTCAAGCTGTCGACCTTTCTGAACGAGGCCAACGTACTGGTTCTGGCGTTGAGCCGCAGCAGCCGCAAGATCGGCGTGTTCTTCTTCAGCATCCTGATCGTGGTCACCGTGTTCGGCTCGCTGATGTACGTGATCGAGGGCCCGGAGCACGGTTTCAGCTCGATTCCGGTGGCGATGTACTGGGCCATCGTCACCGTGTCCACCGTCGGCTACGGCGACGTCACTCCGGGCACGCCGTTGGGACAGATGGTGTCGTCGCTGCTGATGCTGATCGGCTACAGCGTAATCGCGGTGCCGACCGGCATCTACGCCGCGGAAATCGCGCAGACCATGAAGTCGGCCAAACTGGAGCTCGATATGCGCGAATGCGGCCGCTGCGGCCTGACCGGGCACTTCGCCGACGCGCGCTTCTGCCGCCGTTGCGGCGAACGGCTGGAAGACGGCTGAATCACCAGACGCCGGTGTTCGGCATCGAGGCCCACGGCTCCTGCGGCGGCAGGGCGGCGCCCTTCTGCAGCAGCTCGACCGAGATCAGGTCCGGCGAGCGCACGAACGCCATGCGGCCGTCGCGCGGCGGCCGGTTGATGACCACGCCGGCGGTCTGCAGGCGGGCGCAGGCGGCATAGATGTCGTCGACCTCGAAGGCCAGATGGCCGAAGTTGCGGGCGCTGCCGTAATCCTCGTCGTCGTAGTTGAAGGTCAGCTCGATTTCGGAATCGGGATTCTCCGGCGCACCCAGATACACCAGGGTGAAGCGGCCTTCCGGGTAATCGCGCCGGCGGTTCTCGCGCAGGCCGAGCGCGTCGCAAAAGAATTTCAGGGAAGCGTCGAGGTCGCGGACGCGGACCATGGCATGCAGGTATTTCATCGCGGGGTGTCCTGTCGGGTGCGTATTGCGGGAACCCGATTATAAGCCGCCGCGGCGCGCTGGCCCTCAGCCGCCAGCCGACGAACTCTCGATGCGGTTGCGGCAGTTCTGCGCGAAATAGCCGTCCGGCACCGCGCCGGAGTGCCCGCACAACCAGGACACGGTCGCCCCGTCGCCGACCGGCTGCAGCCGGATGGGGTGCGTCGCGCCATCGATTTCCGGCGCGCCGGTGTTGCGCATGTGGATGCAGATGTAGCGGTCGTTGATGTGCACCAGGGACACGTTGCGGGTCGGATCGACCTCGTCCTCCAGCCCCATGTCCTCCATGGCGTCCGGGAACTCGTCGTGGGTGAAGTAGTATTCGGCGACCGCGTTCTTCAGCGAACCGGCGCGCTGCATGGCTTCGGTGATGTTGGCCCGGACCCGGTAATCCTGGTAGATCGGTATCGCGATGGCGGCCAGTACGCCCACGATGGCGATGACCAGCATGAGCTCGAGGATGGTGAAGCCGAGTTTTGCGTGTTTCAAGGGTGACGCACCGGATGTTGAAGACCGCGGCACTTTCGCCCGAACGGCTTTACGCTGTCAATTTTCCGGCGTAACGGCGTGTCACATGACGCGAATCAAAGGAACAGATCCGGCAACAGCGGCTTTCCGGGCTCGATGGCGTAGGCGTCGAAATCGGTGACGCCGGCTTCGCGCAGCACCGCCTCGTCGATGTAGAAACGGCCGCTGGCGGCGGCCGCCGGCTGTTGCAGGATACGCACGGCGGCATCGGCGACGATTTCGGGCCTGCGGCAGTTGCCGAGGTCGACGCCGGGAATCATGTTGATGGCGTCGGTGCCGATCACCGTCTGCGGCCAGAGCGCGCTGACCGCGACCCTGCCTTTGAACTCCTCGGCCAGGCCGAGCGTGACCAGGCTCATGCCCATCTTGGCCAAGGTGTAGCCGGTATGCGGCCCCCACCATTTCGGATCAAGGCTCGGCGGCGGCGCCAAGGTCAGGATATGCGGGTTCGGCGCCTTGAGCAGATACGGCAAGGCCTTCTGCGCGCACAGGAAGCTGCCGCGCGCGTTCACCTGGCTCATCAGGTCGAAACGCTTCATCGGGGTGTCGAGCGCGCCGCGCAGCCAGATCGCGCTGGCGTTGTTGACCAGCACGTCGATGCCGCCGAAATGCGCGGCGGCCTGCGCCATGGCCGCTTCCACCGCGGACTCGTCGCGGATATCGCATTGGATGGCCAGCGCCTTGCCGCCGGCGGCTTCGACCTCGGCGGCGGCGGTGAAGATGGTGCCCGGCAGCTTCGGGTTCGGCACCGCCGATTTGGCGGCGATGACCACGTTGGCGCCGAGGCTGCCGGCCTTTTTGGCGATGGCCAAGCCGATGCCGCGCGAAGCGCCGGTGATGAAAAGGGTTTTACCCTGCAGCGACATGGAGCCTCCGGATGGGATCAGATCAGGCCTGCAAAGCGCGCAGGCAACGGCGCGGCGCGTCTTCGAAGCCGCCGTTGGACATGAACACGATGTGGTCGCCGTCGCGGGCGATGGCCTGCAGGCGCTCGACCAGGGCCTCGACCGTGGCCACCTTGTGGCCCTCGCCCTTGAGCGCCGAGACCACGGCGTCGGCGTCCCACGGCAGCTCCGGACGATGCAGGAATACCACGGCGTCGGCGGCGGCCAGCGACGGCGCGATCTCGCGCGCGTGCGCGCCGAGACGCATCGAATTCGAACGCGGCTCCATCGCCACCACGATGCGGGCGGCGCCGACACGGGCGCGCAGGCCTTCGAGCGTGGTGCGGATGGCGGTCGGATGGTGGGCGAAGTCGTCGTACACGGTGACGCCGCGCGCGGTGCCGACCACTTCCAGCCGGCGCTTGACGCTGACGAAACCGGCGAGGCTCGGAATGACGGCGGCGACGTCGACGCCGACCGCATGGCAGGCGGCGAACGCGGCCAGCGCGTTCATCACGTTATGGCGGCCGACCAACGGCCAACGCACGGTGCCCAGCGCCTTGCCCAGATGCTTCAGCACGAATTCGGAGCCGTCGGCGACGGTCAGTTCGGCCTGCCACTCGGCGTCGGCATCGATGGCGAAGCGCTCGACCGGCGTCCAGCAGCCCATCGCCAGCACCTCGGCCAAGGCCGCATCCTCGCCGTTGACGATCAGGCGGCCTTCGCCGGGCACGATGCGCACCAGATGGTGGAACTGGCGCTGGATGGCGGCCAGGTCCGGGAAGATGTCGGCGTGGTCGAACTCGAGATTGTTGAGGATGGCCACGCGCGGGCCGTAATGCACGAACTTGGAGCGTTTGTCGAAGAACGCGGTGTCGTATTCGTCGGCCTCGACCACGAACTCGCGGCCGCTGCCCAGGCGCGCCGAGACGCCGAAATTCTCCGGCACGCCGCCGACCAGGAAGCCGGGCTCGCGCCCGGCCGCCTCCAGCAGGAACGCCAGGATCGAGGTGGTGGTGGTCTTGCCGTGCGTGCCGGCCACCGCCAGCGTGTGCCGGCCCGGCAACACGTGCTCGGCCAGCCACTGGGCGCCGGAGCGGTAGTTCAACTGCCGGTTCAGCACAAGCTCCACCGCCGGGTTGCCGCGCGACAGCGCGTTGCCGATCAGCACGCAGTCGGTGTCGGCGGCGATATCGTCCGGCCGGTAGCCGCTGTGCAGGCCGATGCCCAGCTGTTCGAGCTGGGTCGACATCGGCGGATAGACGTTGGCGTCCGAACCCTGCACGCGGTGGCCGAGCTCGCGCGCCAGCGCCGCCACGCCGCCCATGAAGGTGCCGCAGATGCCGAGGATGTGCAGGTTCATGCCGCGCGAATCAGCCGACGTCCGGGGTTCCGGCCAAGGCTTCGGTGATGCGGGTGAATACCTCGTCGAGCGAACCGACGCCGTCCAGATGCGCCAACTTGCCGAGATTGCGGTAGAAATCGACCACCGGCGCGGTCTGGCTTTCGTACACGGCCAAGCGCTTGCGCACCGCATCCGGGCTGTCGTCGGCGCGGCCCTCGGCCTTGGCGCGGCCGGCCAGGCGCTCGACCAGCAGTTCGGTGTCGACGTCCAGCTGCACGGCGATGTCGATCGGCTGCTGCAGCTTGGCCAACAGCGCGCCCAAGGCGTTGGCCTGGGCCAGATTGCGCGGATAGCCGTCGAGGATGAAGCCGTTGCCGGTGTCGGGCTTGAGCAGGCGCTCCTCCAGCATGCCGAGCACGATGTCGTCGGACACCAGATTGCCGGCTTCCATCACTTCCTTGGCCTGCAGGCCCAGCGGGGTGCCGGCGGCCACCGCGGCGCGCAGCAGTTCACCGGTGGAGATGTGCGGGACGTTGAGGAATTCCTTCAACCGCGCCGCTTGCGTGCCTTTGCCCGAACCGGGGGCACCGAGAAGAACCAAACGCATAACACCTCGAAAAGTCTGATGGAAATTCTGGTTATGGGCAGCCTGCTAGCGGGCGCCTCGGCGGCGGAAATTTGCCATAATGACACCGTAACCGTTGCCGTCTGTTTAGTCAATTTTAAAGGATGTTCATGTCGAAAGGCAGATTACTTTATGCTCAATCCGGCGGCGTCACCGCCGTGATCAACGCCAGCGCCAGCGCCGTCTTGGCGCAGGCACGCGCCCGCCGCGTTCCGGTGTTGGCCGGCAAGAACGGCATTCTGGGCGTATTGCGCGAACAACTGCTCGACACCTCGTCGATGACCGCCAGTGAAATCAAGGCCTTGGCCCACACGCCCGGCGGCGCGTTCGGCTCCTGCCGCTACAAACTGAAGTCGTTGGAGCAGGACGCCGCCAAATACCAACGCCTGCTGGACGTGTTCAAGGCGCACGACATCCGCTACTTCCTGTACAACGGCGGCAACGACTCGGCCGACACCGCGCTGAAGATCTCGCAGCTGGCGCAGCAATCCGGGTATGAACTGACCTGCGTGGCGGTGCCGAAAACCGTCGACAACGACCTCGTGCTGACCGACTGCTGCCCGGGCTTCGGCTCGGCCGCGCGCTACACCGCGGTCTCGGTGATGGAAGCCGCGATCGACGTGGTCGCCATGGCCGAGACCTCGACCAAGGTGTTCGTATACGAGGTGATGGGCCGTCATGTCGGTTGGTTGGCCGCCGCCGCCGGCCTGGCCGGCGAAGGCACCAAGGACGCGCCGCACATCATCCTGTTCCCCGAGCGCACCTTCGACAAGGCGGCGTTCCTGGCCAAAGTGCAGGACACCGTGGCCAAGCTCGGCTACTGCGTGGTGGTGGTGTCCGAGGGCGTGAAGACCCCGGACGGCAACTTCCTGGCCCAGGCCGAAGGCAGCGTGGACGCCTTCGGCCACAGCCAGCTCGGCGGCGTGGGGCCGCTGTTGGCCGGCATGGTGAAGGACGAACTCGGCCTGAAGGTGCACTGGGCGGTGCCGGATTACCTGCAGCGCTCGGGCCGCCACTTGGCCTCGCAGGTCGATCTCGACCACGCGCTGGCGGTCGGCAAGGCCGCGGTCGAACTGGCTCTGGCCGGCAACAACGGCGTGATGCCCGCCATCGTCCGGACCTCCGACCAACCCTACCGCTGGCACATCGACCCGGTGCCGCTGAGCCAGGTGGCCAATGCCGAGAAGAAGATGCCGGACGGCTTCATCCGCAAAGACGGTTTCGGCATCACCGCCGCTTGCCGCCGCTATCTGTCGCCGTTGGTCCAGGGCGCGGCGCCGGTGCCGCTGGGCAAAAACGGCCTGCCGCTGCACCTTAAACTGGATTTACCCCTCGTGCGCAAGCGATTGAAAGCATGGGATAAATGACCGCCTCCCGGCCGCCGGCCAGCATCGCCGGCGGACCGCTTCCGCTTTTTCCGTTCAGCCCTAGTTAAGTTTCGAAAGCTCTGACATACTCATGGCAGGACGGCGCAGACCGTCCCCCATCACCATGACCGAGGGAGTACGGAATGTTCACGGAATACGCTCTGGAATTGGCTCTCGCCTGCGCGGCGCTGGCCATCGTTTACGGACTCATCACCACCGGCTGGATCCTGAAGCAGGATGCCGGCAATGACAAGATGCAGGCCATCGCGGCCGCGGTGCAGGAGGGCGCCGGCGCCTATCTGCGCCGCCAATACACCACCATCGCCGTGGTCGGCGTGGCGCTGTTCGCGCTGATCGGCTTCGCGCTGGATTGGAACACCGCCATCGGCTTCGCCATCGGCGCGGTGCTCTCGGGCGTGGCCGGCTTCATCGGCATGTTCGTCTCGGTGCGCGCCAACGTGCGCACCGCGCAAGCGGCCACCAAGGGCCTGAACGCCGCGCTGAACGTCAGCTTCAAGGGCGGCGCCATCACCGGCATGCTGGTGGTCGGCTTGGGCCTGCTCGGCGTCGCCGGCTACTTCCTGCTGCTCACCGGCGGCGCGGCCTCCGATGAGGCCGGTCTGAAACAGGTGCTGCAGCCGATGATCGGCCTGGCCTTCGGTAGCTCGCTGATCTCCATTTTCGCCCGTCTGGGCGGCGGCATCTTCACCAAGGGCGCCGACGTCGGCGCCGACCTGGTCGGCAAGGTCGAGGCCGGCATCCCGGAAGACGACCCGCGCAACCCGGCGGTGATCGCCGATAACGTCGGCGACAATGTCGGCGACTGCGCCGGCATGGCCGCCGACCTGTTCGAGACCTATGCGGTCACAATCATCGCCGCCATGCTCATCGCCGGCATTTCCTTTGGCACATACGGCTGGAGTGGCGTGATGTATCCGCTGGCGCTGGGTGCCGTCTCCATCATCGCTTCCATCATCGGCACGTTCTTCGTCAAGGCCCGCGACGGCGGCAAGATCATGAACGCGCTGTACCGCGGCCTCGGCGTGTCCGGCGTGCTGGCCGCCATCGCGTTCTGGTTCGTCACCGACGCCATGTTCGCGCCCGAGTACGTCAACGGCATCTTCTGGTGCGCGCTGATAGGCCTCGGCCTGACCGCCGCGCTGGTGGTCATCACCGAATACTACACCGCGACCGAATTCGCGCCGGTGCAGGACGTGGCCAAGGCCTCCGAGACCGGGCACGGCACCAACGTCATCGCCGGCCTGGCGGTGTCGATGAAGTCGACCGCCGCGCCGGTGCTGGCGGTGGCCGCCTCGATCTACGGCTGCTTTAATATTGCAGGCGGTCAGAGCGATCCTATGAATGGCTTGTTCGGAATCGCCGTTGCTGCCACCGCCATGCTGTCGATGGCGGGCATGATCGTGGCGCTGGACGCCTACGGCCCGATCACCGACAACGCCGGCGGCATCGCCGAAATGTCGGGCATGGACAAGGAGATCCGCGTCACCACCGACGCCCTGGACGCCGTCGGCAACACCACCAAGGCGGTCACCAAGGGCTATGCCATCGGTTCGGCCGGCTTGGCGGCACTGGTGCTGTTCGCCGATTACTCGCACAAGCTGGCGGAGCGCGGCGACGGCTTCGCACCGGTCAACTTCTCGATCGACAACCCGCAGGTGGTCATCGGCCTGCTGATCGGCGGCATGATCCCCTACCTGTTCGGCGCCATGGCCATGCAGGCCGTGGGCCGCGCCGCCGGAGCGGTGGTCGAGGAAGTGCGCCGTCAGTTCCGCGAGATCGCGGGCATCATGGAAGGCACCGGAAAGCCGCAGTACGACAAAGCCGTCGACCTGCTGACCAAATCCGCCATCCGCGAGATGATCGTGCCCTCGCTGCTGCCGCTGCTGATTCCGGTCGTGGTCGGTCTGGTGCTCGGCGCGGACGCCCTAGGCGGCTTGCTGATGGGCACCATCGTCACCGGCCTGTTCGTGGCGGTCTCGATGTGCACCGGCGGCGGCGCCTGGGACAACGCCAAGAAGTACATCGAGGAAGGCCACCACGGCGGCAAGGGCTCGGAAGCGCACAAGGCCGCGGTGACCGGCGACACCGTCGGCGACCCGTACAAGGACACCGCCGGTCCGGCCATCAACCCGCTGATCAAGATCATCAACATCGTGGCCCTGCTGCTGATTCCGTTCCTGGCCTGACCGGACCTACGCCCGTTTCGTATCATGGAAAACCCCGCTGCGGCGGGGTTTTTCATGGCCGGTTCACCCGGGTGCCGAACGGATGGGCGATACTGCGCTTATGATCGAAGACCCGAGCCAACGCCACCACGCCGCCGCCGATGCGCCCCTGCATGAAGCCCTGTTGCATCTGCTCGACCGCTTCCAGGGCCGCGACATCCACCTGAGCGACCTGCTCGACGCCATGGGCCACCGCGGTTTCGGCTTCGTGTACATCCTGTTCGGCATGCTGGCGGCGGTGCTGCCGACCGGCCTGTGCTCGCTGATGGCGGTGCCGGTGCTGTTGTTCTCGGCCCAACAGGCCGCCGGCCATGCGCGCCCGTACATGCCGTCGCGCTTCGATGGCAAACGGTTCTCGGCGCAGGCGATCCAATCCGGCCTGCGACGCCGTGAACAGTGGATCCGGCGCCTGGAGCGTTTCGCCAAGCCGCGTTGGGCGCCGATGACCTCGGCGCCGGTCAGCCGCGTCGCGGCGCTGTTCTGCTTCCTGCTGGCGCTGGTGATCCTGGCGCCCGGCCCGTTCACCAATGTGCCGCCGGGCGTCGCCATCGCGCTGTTCGGCTTCGCCATGGCCGAGCGCGACGGCGTCTTGATGGCGATTTCGTTCGTGACCGGCGTGTTGGGCTTCGTGGTCGGGCTGTCGGCGCTGATCGCCACCGCCCTGCTGCTCTGGTCCTGGATCGGGCAGATCGACCTGACGCCCTTGGGCTGATGGCACCGGACTGGCTCTACCTGCTATCCTTTCGCCTTTCAATCCGGAGAATCCCATGATCGGTTACGTCACCCTCGGCACCAACGACCTGCCCCGCGCCGCCGCCTTCTACGACGCCCTGCTGGCCGAAATCGGCGCCGGCCGCGCCATGGAAATGGAGCGCTTCGTGATGTGGGGCACCGCGCCCGGCCAACCCGCGCTGGCCGTGATCCTGCCGTACGACGGCCAACCGGCCACGGTCGGCAACGGCGGCATGACCGCCTTGGCGGTGGACAGCACCGAAAAGGTCGACCGCCTGCACGCCAAGGCGTTGGCGCTGGGCGGCCAGGACGAAGGCGCGGCCGGTCCGCGCGGCGATTCCGGCTTCTATGCCGGCTACTTCCGCGACCTGGACGGCAACAAGCTGGCGGTGTACTGCTACGGCTGATATTCGGCTTGTCGCCGAAAACGGAAACGGCGCCGAAAGGCGCCGTTTCGTTTCAAGCCGAGGCCGGCCTCAGGCCGAGGTGGCGATCTGGTACAGCTCGTCCTTGAGTTTCAGGCGCTGCTGCTTCAGCTCGTGCAGGGTCTCGTCGCTCAGCGGCTCGATCTTCTCTTCATCGCGGCTGATGCGTTGGTCGACGGCATCGTGCTCCTCCAGCAGGCGGGCGAAATGGTGGTCGCTGGCTTTCAGGAAATGGATGCGCTCGAGCAGTTCCGGGAATTCGACGGCGAGGGCGTGCGACAGCATGGACGATTGCATTGGGATGATCCTTTGGTAGAGTGGTTGTGCTATGGGCGTAGTTTACCGCATAAACTCCGGCGGGAATTGATCCGGGTCAAGCCTGCGCTCCCGCCCCGCCGCTGACCGGCCTTGCAAATCAACGCGATGGCGCGCCGGCATGGAAATTCCGGATGAACATTCGACGGGCTTGCGGTATCATGCACGCCTTGTTTTGTAAGGAGCGCCCCATGGCCCTGGATCTGGTCCCGACCGGCAAAGACGTGCCGAACGAAATCAACGTCATCATCGAAATCCCGAAAGACGCCGAGCCGGTGAAATACGAGGTGGACAAGGCCACCGGCGCCATCTTCGTCGACCGCATCCTGTCGACCCCGATGCGCTACCCGTGCAACTACGGCTACATCCCGCACACCCTGTGCGGCGACGGCGACCCGGCCGACGTGCTGGTGATCCTGCCGCTGCCGCTGGTGCCGGGCTCGGTCATCCGCTGCCGCCCGGTCGGCGTGCTGCGCATGCAGGACGAAGCCGGCTCCGACGAGAAACTGGTCGCGGTGCCGATCGACAAGGTGTTCAGCGGCTACGCACACATCGAGGACATCGGCCAGGTCTCGCAGCACTGGTTGGACCGCATCGGCCACTTCTTCGAGCACTACAAGGACCTGGAGAAGGGCAAGTGGGTCAAACTCGACGGCTGGGGCGGCGCCGCCGAGGCCAAGGACATCATCCGCGACTCGGTGACGCGCTTCAACGACGCGCCGGAGAAGCCGAACTTCTGAGCGGAGGAACGGGCCGCCGCTGGGCGGCCCTTCCATATCCGGCCAGCGCCGGGCGCCGTCCTTTGGTACGGATTGACGCGGGCCGCGAACTGGCGTTTAATCGGACCTAGACGCGGCGAATGCCCGGCTGGGGACCGTCATCGTTCCGTCATGAGGCGGGTTTATCCTGTCCGGCTATCGCATCCACCATAACCATCACAACCTCTCAGGGAGATTCACGTTGGACAACAACACGCAAACCGTATCGCAAGACTCCAAGAACCTGGCGCTGATCGTCTGGATCGGCACCCTGTTCTTCGGTTTCATCCCCGGCCTGATCGTGTTCCTCACCAAGAAAGACGACGCCTACGCCATGGACCAGGCCAAGGAAGCACTGAACTGGTCGATCACGGCGATCATCGGCTATATCGCCGGCAGCATCCTGAGCCTGATCCTGATCGGCTTCCTGGTGCTCGCCGCGGTCGGCATCTGCCAGCTGGCGTTCTGCATCATGGGCGCCATCGCCGCGACCTCGGGCAAGGAGTTCCGCGTCCCGTTCGCGCTGCGCCTGATCAAGTAATACCGGCCCGCCAAGGCCGTTCCGGAGAAACCGCCGAAAGGCGGTTTTTCCTTATCCGGACCGGCTCCGCGAATGCGGCTGCGCCATGAGCGCCTTGATCAGGATCAAGGCGGCGCCCAACGGGCGGACTTAGGCTATGCCCGTGCAATGGCGTGTCCAGTCCGATCTCCGGGCTGCGCCTGACGGGGGAATGCATATGGCCATACTGAAATGGGACGCGGGACTGGACACCGGCATCGAGGTGATCGACGGCCAGCACCGTCGGATCGTCGATTACGTCAACCAGCTGCACGAAGCCCGCGAGCGCGGCGACGCCGCGGCCGTCGGCGAGGTCATCGAATCGACCGTGGAATACACGCTGTCGCACTTCGCGTTCGAGGAATCGCTGATGGAGGACGCCGGCTATCCGCTGTCCAAGCCGCACAAGAAGGTGCACGAGCTGTTCGTCAAGCGCGTGGCCGACCTGCGCATGCGCTTCCGCGCCGGCGAGGACATCTCGGCCGAACTGCACGGCCTGCTGTCGCGCTGGCTGGTCAACCACATCCGCAACGACGACCACGACTACGTCGAATCGGTCAAGCGCAGCATGAACCGGCTGGCAGCCGAGACCCACGAGGGCGGCTGGCTGTCGCGTTCGCTCGGCCGCTTCTTCGGCGCCGGACGCTGAGGAGCGCGCCATGCAGATCCTGGTCTGGAACGACGGACTCGACATCGACATCGACGTCATTGACGGCCAACACCGCACCATCGCCGACAACCTGAACCGTCTGGCGCGCGCGCGCCACGGCGGTGGCCAGGAAGACGTGGCGCAGGTGTTCGAGCAGACCGCCGACTATGCGCTGTTCCACTTCGGTTTCGAGGAATCGCTGCTGGAAGAGGCCGGCTACGAGCTGCTCGACAGCCACCGCCGCGCGCACGCGGTGTTCGTCGACCGGGTACGCGTCCTGCAGGAACGCTTCCGCGCCGGCGAGGACACCAGCGAAGCCTTGCACGCCCTGCTCGCCGACTGGCTGTTCAACCACATCCGCCACGAAGACCGCGCCTATGTCGACGCGGTCCGTGCCTACATGGGCGCGACCCGCAACTGATCGCGCGGCGCGCCGACCGACTCTCCGACTTGTCCGCCGTCCGGCGGACTTTTTTTGCGCGGGGCGTTATCCCTCACTCCGGCCGGTAGACCTCGGCGCCCTGGGCCAGGAATTCCTTCGACTTCTCGGCCATGCCCTGCTCGACCTCCTGCCGGTCGGCGTACTCGCGCACGTCCTGGGTGATCTTCATCGAGCAGAAATGCGGACCGCACATCGAGCAGAAGTGCGCGACCTTGTGCGCCTGCTTGGGCATGGTCTCGTCGTGGTATTCGCGCGCGCGCTCCGGATCCAGGCCGAGGTTGAACTGGTCCTCCCAGCGGAACTCGAAGCGCGCCTTGCTCAACGCGTTGTCGCGCGCCTGCGCGCCCGGGTGGCCCTTGGCCAGGTCGGCGGCGTGGGCGGCGATCTTGTAGGCCATCAGGCCCTCACGCACATCCTGCTTGTTGGGCAGGCCGAGGTGCTCCTTCGGGGTCACGTAGCACAGCATGGCGGTGCCGTACCAGCCGATCATGGCCGCGCCGATGGCGCTGGTGATGTGGTCGTAACCCGGCGCGATGTCGGTGGTCAGCGGGCCGAGCGTGTAGAACGGCGCCTCGCCGCACTCGCGCAGCTGCTTGTCCATGTTCTCCTTGATCAGGTGCATGGGCACATGGCCGGGGCCTTCGATGATGGTCTGCACGTCGTGCTTCCAGGCGATTTGGGTCAACTCGCCGAGGGTCTCCAGCTCGCCGAACTGGGCTTCGTCGTTGGCGTCGGCAATCGAGCCCGGACGCAGGCCGTCACCGAGCGAGAAGCTGACATCGTAGGCCTTCATGATTTCGCAGATCTCCTCGAAATGCGTGTACAGGAAGTTCTCCTTGTGGTGCGCCAGGCACCACTTGGCCATGATCGAACCGCCGCGGCTGACGATGCCGGTGACGCGCTTGGCGGTCAGCGGCACGTAGCGCAGCAGCACGCCGGCGTGGATGGTGAAGTAGTCCACGCCCTGCTCGGCCTGTTCGATCAGGGTGTCGCGGAAGATGTCCCAGGTCAGTTCCTCGGCGCGGCCGTCCACTTTTTCCAGTGCCTGGTAGATCGGCACCGTGCCGATCGGCACCGGCGAATTGCGCAGGATCCACTCGCGGGTCTCGTGGATGTTCTTGCCGGTCGACAGGTCCATCACCGTGTCGGCGCCCCAGCGGATCGACCAGACCAGCTTCTCCACTTCCTCGGCGATGCCGGAGGACACCGCCGAATTGCCGATATTGGCGTTGACCTTGGTCAGGAAGTTGCGGCCGATGATCATCGGCTCCAGTTCGGGATGGTTGATGTTGGCCGGGATGACCGCGCGACCGCACGCCACTTCGCTGCGCACGAACTCCGGGGTGATGCGCGCCGGGATGCTGGCGCCGAAGCTCTCGCCGCGGTGCTGGCGCAGCAGATGCGCCTCGGTGATGGCGTCGATGCGCTGGTTTTCGCGGATGGCGATGTATTCCATCTCGGGCGTGATGATGCCGCGGCGGGCGTAATGCATCTGGCTGACGTTGCCGCCGGCCA
>JAYSFF010000038.1:0-18318 GCA_041913425.1 Arenimonas sp.
ACAAGGACCAGGGCGTTCCCGACCTGCAGGCCGCGTTCGCCGCCATCTTCGGCCAGGGCCTGTGGACCATCTGGGGTTCGGTGATCGCCTTCCTGGTCGGCCAGCTGGTCGACGTCTCGGTGTTCGCGCGCATCCGCCGTGCCACCGGCCGCGGCCTGGTCTGGCTGCGCGCCACCGGCTCGACCGCCGTCTCGCAGCTGGTCGACAGCTTCGTGGTGCTGTACATCGCCTTCGTGCTCGGCCCGCAAAAATGGGGCTACGACCTGTTTTTCGCGGTCGCCACGCTCAACTACGCGTACAAGATGCTGGCGGCGCTGGCGATGATTCCGCTGCTGTACGCGGTCCGCCGCGGCATCCACTGGTACCTCGGCCACGAGCACGCCGAGCGCCTGCACCGCGACGCCCACGCCTGAACGGAGAAACATGCACATGAGGGAAGCAATGCGCGCGCTGCGCCGTTCCGCCCGCAGGACCTTGGCCGACCTGGAAAGCCGCTACCTGCTGGACTGGATCTTCATCCACATCAACAAGACCGGCGGCAGCAGCGTCGAAAAGGCGCTCGGCATGCGTTTCGACCACCGCAACGCGCGCGAGAAGATCGCCGCGGTCGGACGCGGCGTCTGGGACCGCAAGTTCACCTTCAGCATCGTGCGCAACCCGTGGGACAAGGTGGTGTCGCACTACCACTACCGGCTGAAGAACGGCCAGGCCGGCTTCCGCGACGGCGGGCCGTCGTTCAACGACTGGGTGCGCCTGGCCTACGGCGAACGCGACCCGCGCTACTACAACCAGCCGCAGATGTTCGCGCCGCAGATGGACTGGATCGGCGACGACCAGGACCGCATCCTGGTGCAGTTCGTCGGCCGCTTCGAACGGCTGGACGCCGACTTCAAGGAGATCTGCGCGCGCATCGGACGCACGGCCGAGCTGCCGCACCTGAAGGCCACGCGCCACGCGCACTACTCGACCTATTACGACGTGGCCAGCCGCGACATCATCGCGCGCCATTTCGAACGCGACATCCGGCATCTGGGCTACGATTTCTGAATACGCGGCCTCTCAGGCAAATGTCATCAGGTGGGTGCCTGATAGAATCAGGAGCTTGATAAGCCGCGAACCATGAAATGCATCCGGAAATAGCCCTTCGGCGCAAGCTGTACCATGAAAACGAGATGTCGGCCGACAATGACATATCGACCGGAGCCACGCCGACCTTCCGCTACTGTATCGCCAGCACGCCACGCAGCGGCTCCACCCTTCTGGCACGCATGCTGGCCGGAACGGGGTCTGCAGGCGCTCCGAGAGAGTATCTGAACCCTCTCCTGTTGCGCGCCTGGAGCCGGCTAAACCCCGGCCGCCGCCTTTCGCTCGACGCCTACATGGCCGGAATCGAAAGCCGAAGAACATCCGGCAACGGCTCGTTCGGAATGAAACTTCACTGGCGGCATGTGAAAAATCTTCTGGCAAGAAACGTCCCTGAAACCGTGGTTAGGCCGTTGCTAATGCGTCAGGAGAAATTCATATTCATCACGCGACGCGACAAGTTGCGCCAGGCGATCAGCTACCACATCGCTGAATCGACCGGCATATTCCACGCGGATCAGCAGGAATGGCTGGAAGACCTGGGCGCAGCACAGCCGACACTGTCGCCCGAACGGACGCTGCGGCATCTCGCCGACATACTGGAAGAAGAACGCGGCTGGACGGACTTCTTCCGACGCAGCGGAAAACCCTTCCTTCATGTCGAATACGAGGACCTTGTTTCCGATTATACGGAAACATGCTCCCGAATTATTGGCTTCCTGGGTGTCGAAGCCGGACCTATCCCCGACATGACGCCGCGAATGGAACATCGCGGGCTGCCGGACAAGTTCAGGGACGAAATCCTGAAAGCCACGGGAATCCATGCGGAGCAATTCAATGCCGCAAGATGAGCGAATCGCACGCATTCTTGAGAAGCCGAGCTATGGCATCCGTGAAGCCCTGTGCCGCAAATACCTGTCCGATGACATGGGAAGCCTCGGAATATGGTCTCTGCTTTTTGAATGCCTGCTGAAGCAAAAGAATTATCGCGAGATCGCACTCCAATCTGCGAATTTGCTGTCCGCAATCCCCGGCAACACCGATGCAATGAAGTTGTGTATCGGCGCGTTGATCCAGTCCTTCAACATCGACGAGGCTTCGGAGATAGCCGCCTGCATTCCGGACGACTGCATCGCCGGAAATCCGAACCTGGCCAAAGCCATCTATTATCTTAGGTTGCTGGCGGCCCTGAACGGCCGCGCACCCGAACCAAATGCCGGCGAAGCGGATATAAGTGAAGAAATTACCATATTCAACCGCAATCGACGGCCGGGGCCGACCGACGTGGTCTGTTATCTACGATGCCCTTTTCATTATGCAATCCAGAAGGAAATTGCCGATAGCCTACGGGACAGCGGCGCAAACGTCCTGCTAACCGAAAACATCTGGTTCGCGCTTGCAGCAAAGCCGCGCGTACTGGTCGTATCTGAGGCGCTCTACACGGAACTAGACCCAGTGCGCCGCCACCTGCCCGAAACGCTGATTGTGAATACACGACACGGACTCGGCGACAAAAACCATGCGGCAGTGGGCGCCTCTCAGTGCGACAGAATCTGCGTTTCATCACCTTCGATCGCCGACCTTCTGGCCGGCGAGATGCTGGTTCCCCGCGAAAAAATCTGGGTGACCGGATATCCGCAGATGGACAAATTATTCCGGGCCAGGGCTACCAATCCAGCTTCGGCAGCCCGGCCGGAAGGGCGGAAAAAAACGATTCTATTCGCGCCGACCTTCAATCCCGGCCTGAGTGCCGCGGCGCTCCTTCCCGCAGACCTTGCCAGGTCAATCCGAGGCGATGATGCCGGTATACGTATTGTGGTCCGCCCCCATCCACATTTGCCGGCAAAAGCCCCTGAACTGATTGCACGCTGGTCACACGAGGCGGCCGCCAATCCGAATATCGAACTCAAGACCGACCCGCTGCTTAACCTAATGGACCTGTTCGAAGACGCCGACCTGATGATATCCGATGTCTCCAGCGCAGCACTCGCCTGGCTCGCCCTCGACCGTCCACTGATATGCCTTGTGAATCGAAAAGCCGCGGAAGAGTCACCGCATTTCGCTGCGGATGGATTGGAGTGGAAAATGCTGGACTGCGCACATGTGGTCGACGACGCAGATTCATTGGCTACCACTGTACGCGCCATCTTTTCCGGAACGGACGCCGGCAGGGAAACACGCCGCCAATTCCGGGACTACCTGTTCGGCGACCTGCAGGACGGCATGGCCTCGCAACGGACCGCCCGGTTCATCATCAATCATCTCGAGGAAAGCGCATCATGATCCGCATCTACGCCAAAGGCGTATTCGACATCATGCACTACGGGCATGTGAACTTCCTGCGCGAAGCGCGAGCACTCGGTGACTGGCTGACGGTCGGCGTCAGCCCTGATTCACGCGCCACCGCATTGAAGCGAAAACCGATGTTCACGGAAGACCGGCGTGCGGAAGTGATTTCCTCGATACGCTACGTGGACCAGGTTATCACCGACGGCCCGCGTGAAATTACATTGGCATTCATGCGGGAGCATGGATTCCATATTTACGCATTTGGAACCGCCACGGAGTCGGAGCGCCAGTTCCGACTGACCGACTGCCGGGAACTGCCGGCCTCGATGATTGTAGAAATCCCCTATACCAATGGCATTTCGACGACACAAATCAGGCAGCTTTTGGCCAGCCAATAAGCCCTGGCGGCTTCCTGCCTCAGGGCTTCGGCAGATACAGCAGCGGATCGACCGGCTTGCCGTGCCGGCGGATTTCGAAATGCAGCATGGTGCGTACGCTGCCGGTGGCGCCCATATCGGCGATGTGCTGGCCGGCCTTGACCTTGTCGCCTTCGGCCACCAGACGCCGCGCGTTGTGCGCATAGGCCGAAATCCATTCGTTGTCGTGCTTGACGATCAACAGCTCGCCGTAGCCAATCAGGCCGGCGCCGGAATACACCACCGTGCCGTCGGCCGCGGCCTCGATGCGCTGCCCGGCTTTGCCGGCGATGTCGACTCCTTGGCGGGTCTTGTCGCCGGCGACGAAGCGGCCGACCAGTTCGCCCTTGGCCGGCCAGCGCCAGGCGATGTTCGACAATACCGGCGCGGTATCGGCGGAATCGGGTACCGGCTGCGCCACGGGCGCCGGACGCGTGCGCGGCCGGGTGTTCGGCAGCGGCGCGGGCTTGCGCGCCAGGCTGCTGTTGTCGGCATAAGCCGCCGGCGGCGTCAGCCGCAGTTTCTGGCCGATGCGGATGGTGTACGGCTCGTCGATGCCGTTCCAGAGGGCCAAATCGTGGTAGCTCAAGCCGGCGCGGAAGGCGATGGCGAACAGGGTATCGCCGGACTGCACGGTATGCGTGCCGGCCGCGGCCATGCGCTCGCCGGAACGCACCGGTTTGGCGGCGCGCTCGCGCTGTTTGTCCTGCAGTGTCTGGTAACCGGATTGGCAGGCCGACAGCAGCAGCGCCGAAAGTGCCGCCAACGCGATTCCGGTCCGGCGCAGGCTCACGCTTTCCAGATCCAATAGGCGGCGACCGCCGCCGCGATCAGCGCCATGGCCGCCCAGCCCAGCCACTCGCTGTAGCGCCGCAAGGCGGCTTCGGCCTTCTCGCCGCCCCAGCGGATGGCGGCCGCCAGCAGGTACAGGCGCTTGCCGCGGCCGATGGCCATGCAGGCCAGATACGGGCCGATCGGAATGCCGACGATGCCGGCGGCCCAGGTCACCACCTTCATCGGGATGACCGGCTGCAGCGCGGCGATCACCAGCGCGCCGAGCATGGTCAACCAATGCTCGTTCATCTGCGTGCGCAGGGTATGCACCCAGGCGTCGATGCCGGCGCGCATGCCTTCGCTCAGCAGCGGGCTGATCGCCTCGTAGGCGAAATAGCCGAGACCGTAGCCGACCAGCGAGCCGGCCAGGCCGCCGACCATGCTGATGGTGGCGTAGCGGTAGGCCTCCTTCGGTTTGGCCAGGCACATCGGCCCCATCATCACTTCCGGCATCACCGGGAAGAAGATGGCTTCGATGAAGCTCAGGCCGCCGAGATAGCGCGTGGCATGCGGATGCGCAGCCCACAGGATGGCGCGCTCGTACAGGTTCTTGAACAGGGCCATCAGAGCACTCCCGGCAACAAAGGCACGAAACTGACCGGACCGAGGTCCTGCTCGACGCTGCGGCCTTCGCGCTTGGCGACGCGCAGCAGCTTCTGTTTGCCGGCCTCGGTGCCGACCGGCGAAATCAGCACGCCCGGATCGTTCAACTGCGCCAGCAGCGGTTGCACCAGCATGGGGGCGGCGCAGGTCAGCAGGATGGCGTCGAACGGCCCATTCTCGGCCCAGCCCAGATTGCCGTCGGCGTGCTTGGAGCGGATCAGCTCGTGCAATTTCAGCGCCCGGAAGCGCGGCCGTGCGGTGCGCAGCAGCTCCTCGATGCGCTCCACGGTGAACACGCGGATGCCGAGCGAGGCCAACACCGCGGTCTGGTAGCCCGATCCCGTGCCGATCTCCAGCACGCTGGCCGGCATGCCCTGCTCGATCAGCGCTTCGGTCATCCGCGCCACCACCCAGGGCTGGGAGATGGTCTGGGCTTTGCCGATCGGCAAGGCGGTGTCTTCGTAGGCGCGCGAAGCCAGCGCCTCGTCGATGAAGGCGTGCCGCGGCAAGGCGCGCATCACGTTCAGCACGCGCTCGTCGCGGATGCCCTGCTCGCGCAGGCGCTCGACCATCCGGTCGCGGGCGCGCTGCGAGGTCATGCCGACGCCCTTGGTTTCCGCGCGGAGGTCCA
Organism: Arenimonas sp.; assembly: GCA_041913425.1. GTDB lineage: Bacteria > Pseudomonadota > Gammaproteobacteria > Xanthomonadales > Xanthomonadaceae > Arenimonas. The sequence continues at coordinate 5,857 of JAYSFF010000038.1, forward strand.
GGCGCTGGCTCATGCGGCGCTTTCTTTGGCCAGCTCGCCGACCCAGCCGGCGACCTTGTCCAGCGCCTGGTAGCGGGTCAGGTCGACGTGAATCGGCGTGATCGACACGAAGCCGGTCTTGATGGCGTGGAAATCGGTGCCCGGTCCGCCGTCCATTTCCGGGCCGGCCGGCCCGATCCACCACATCGGGCGGCCGCGCGGGTCGGTCTGCTGCACGCAGGGCTCGGCGCGGTGGCGGTGGCCCAGGCGGGTCACCTCGAAGCCGCGGATCTCGTGCCATGGCAGGTCCGGGATGTTGACGTTGAGGATGGTGTCGGCCGGCAAGGGATCGCTGAGCAGACGTTCGATCAGCACCGTGGCCACGCGCACGGCGCTGGCGTAGTGGCGCGGATTGTGGTCCGGACTGGCGCAGCTGAGCGCGATGGCCGGCAGGCCCAGGCAGCGGCCCTCCATGGCGGCGGCCACGGTTCCGGAATAGATCACATCGTCGCCCAGATTGGCGGTGTTGTTGATGCCGGATAGCACGATGTCCGGATCTTCCGGCAGCAGGCCGGCCAATGCCAAGTGCACGCAGTCGGTCGGCGTGCCGGTCACGCTGATGCGGTTGTCGGCCAGGTGCCGGGCCCGGATCGGCGAGCCCAGGGTCAGGGAATTGGAGGCGCCGGAGCGGTCGCGGTCGGGCGCGACGATGAAAAGCTGGTGTCCGGCCGTGGCCAGGCCGTCGGCCAGGGCGATGATGCCCGGTGCCTCGATGCCGTCGTCGTTGCTGATGAGGATGCGCATCCCTGAATGATAGCAATTTTGGCCCGGCCATGAGCGCCGGAGCGGCATCGGCGAGCCCGATTGACTTGCCGGCCGGCGGCCTTTCTAATGGCAGCACCGCCACCCGACGCATTGCCATGAAACGATCGCTGTCCGCCGCCCTGCTGTCGCTTTCGTTCCTTGCCGGCGGCGCAACCGCCGGCACCTTCGCCGATTACGGCGGCTTCGGCAAATACAAACGCAGCCTGGCCGACGGCGGCGGCTGCGTCAGCGGCACGGTCGGCTCGACCATTCCCGGCAGGAACTACAACGTCATCGTCAATTTCACGGCGCGCCGGTTCAGCGACAAGGCCGAGTTCAACAAAGCCTATTTCGGCTTCACCACGCTCGATAAAAAACACGGCATCGACGACGGCACATTGCGTGCCGGCGCATTCATGCTGTGCCTGGAGCCCGGCGAATACGACATCATCGGCATCGAGTTGCTGCGCGCGGCCAGCACCCGGAAAATCCGCCTGCCGTTCACGGTCGAGGCCGGCAAGAACCGCTACCTCGGCAGCCTGGTGTTCCACAGCGATCCGGTGCATGTGCTGCGCTGCAGCGGAGTGCCGAATCCGAGCGGGGTCGAGGTCCAGGACCGCTTCGCGCGCGACCTACCACTGATCATGGCGCTCAAAGGCGCTGTCGCGCCGGAGCCGGCCGTACTCGACGCCGAACGCGGAGAACCCTATTTCTTCCGTTGCCGGGAGGCCGGCGGCTGATCGGCGCAACGCGCGCTTTGCTATCATGGCCGCATGAGCAAGAAGCCGGCCCCGCCCCCGATCGCCCCCGAAGACAGCGAGCTGTTCCGCGAGGCCATCGGTCCGGTCGTCGTGCACCGGCACACCGAAAGCCGGCTGCAGAAAGCCAAGCCCAAGCCGCGCGCGCGCATGTTCGAGCGCGACGAGCGCGAGGCCCTGCTGCAGTCGCGGCGCATGGGCGAGGCCGAGGCGCTGCTGCTCGGCGGCGAACCGCTGCTGTTCCAGGGCCCGAAGGTGGACGCCCGGTTGATGCGCAAACTGAAGTCCGGCGGCATCCGCGTCGACGCCGAGTTCGACCTGCACGGCATGACCGCGCTGGACGCCGAGCGTTGGCTGAAGCAGTTCCTGCTCGACGCCTATAAGGAAGGCCTGCACTGCATCCGCATCATCCATGGCAAGGGCTCGCGCTCGGAAGCCGGGCCGGTGCTGATGAACGTGGTCGACAAGGTGCTGCGGCACCAGGGCCGCGTGCTGGCGTTCTGCACTGCACCGCAGAACCAGGGCGGCGCCGGCGCGGCCCTGGCTCTGCTTGAATGACTCCACCAACACCATAAGGAACGCCGCCATGTCGCATCGCCATCCGGAACGTCATAAAACCGAGCACATCGGCTGGCTGCGCGCCGCCGTGCTCGGCGCCAACGACGGCATCGTGTCCACCGCCAGCCTGATCCTGGGCGTGGCGGCCGCCGGCGGCGGCAAAGAGCCGGTGCTCATCGCCGGCGTGGCCGGCTTGGTCGCCGGCGCCATGTCGATGGCGGCCGGCGAATACGTTTCGGTGCACTCGCAGTCCGATACCGAAAAAGCCGATATCGCCAAGGAAACCCGCGAACTGGAAACCGATCCTGACGGTGAACTGCGCGAGCTGACCGGCATCTACATGCAACGCGGGCTGTCGCCGGAATTGGCCAAGCAGGTGGCGGTGGAACTGACCGCGCACGACGCGCTCGGCGCGCACGCCCGCGACGAACTCGGCATCTCCGAGGCCTTCAGCGCACGGCCGGTGCAGGCGGCGCTGTCCTCGGCCGCCAGTTTCGCGGCCGGCGCGATATTGCCGCTGCTGACCGCCTGGCTGGTGCCGTCCGATTCGATGGTCTGGACGGTGGCGGCCAGCACCGCCGTGTTCCTGGCTCTGCTCGGCGGCGTGGCCGCGCGCACCGGCGGCGCCGATATGCTCAAAGGCGCCTGGCGCGTGCTGTTCTGGGGCGTGTTGGCGATGGCCGCGACCTGGGGCGTGGGCAGCCTGTTCGGCGTCGGCGTGGCTTAAGCGAACTCGCCCAATTCGGCCAACACCGCGGTGGCATAGGCGCCCGGCGGCAGCTCGAAACGCAATTCCAGCGTATTGGCGTCGAGCAGCCGCCAGACCAGATTTTTCGGCAGCAGACGCAGGGCGCGCCGCTCCTGACGCAGGTCGGCTTTCTCCAGCCCCTTGCACAGCTCCGGCTGCCAGTCGGCCAACTGCGCCTCCAGCTCGCGTACCGCGCCTTGGCTGCGCAGCTCGCCCGCGCCCCACAGCGGGCCGGTCGGATGGATGTCGAGCGCGGCGCAGCGCGCGGCGATGGTCTCGTCCAGCGGCTCCGGGCCGAAGATGCTCTTGCTGCCGTCCAGCATCCAGACTTCGCCGTCCAGCGGCGTGTTCCAGTTGCCGGCCGAAACCCGCTGCGCCAGCACATGGTTGAACAGATAGGAACGCGCCGCCGACAGGTAAATCGAGCGCTTGGCGCGGTCCACGCGCCGGCCTTCGAACATGCCCAACGCCTTGCCGACGTTGGCCTGTTCCATGCCGAAGCGCTGCTCGCCGAAATAGTTCGGCACGCCTTGGGCCTTGAGCGCCTGCAAGGCCGCTTCCAGCGCCGGCAGATCGCCTTCCAGCTCGCGCAACACCAGGGTGAAGCGATTGCCGTCCAAGGCGCCGCGCGCCAGCTTGCGGTTGTGCCAGACGGCGTCCAGCACCGTGCATTCGGCGTCGTCGAGCAAGGCGGTGTCGGGCGCGGTCTTCTTCGGCAGGCGCACGGAAAAACGTTGGGTGGTGACCGCATGGCGGTCCTTCAGGCCGGCGTAGGATACGTCGCGGACGTCGATGCCGGCCCAGCGCGCGATGCGCTCGGCGCAGAACGCGGTGTTCATGCCGCGCTTGCGCACGGTCAGCAACAGGTGCTCGCCCTCGCCGGTCGCCTGGAACGCCGGCAGCTCCTCGACGATGAAATCCTCGGCAACGCTGCGGATGCGCCCGCGGAAGGCGGGCGCGCTCAAGGCACGGGGCTGGTTCATCGCGTTTCCAGAAGGACCGTGGCCTGGGCCGCGATGCCCTCGCCACGACCGGTGAAGCCCAGTTTTTCGGTGGTGGTGGCCTTGATCGACAGACGGTCGATGTCGACGCCCATCACCTCGGCCAGGCGCGCGCGCATGGCCGGCACGTGCGGATTGATCTTGGGCGCCTCGCAGATCACCGTCATGTCGGCGTTGCCGAGCTCGTGGCCGCGGCCGCGCACCATCGCCATCACCTGCGCCAGCAGCTCGGTGCTGTCGGCGCCTTTCCAGCGCATGTCGGACGGCGGGAAATGCACGCCGATATCGCCCAGCGCCAGCGCGCCGAGCAAGGCGTCGCACAGGGCGTGGATCAGCACATCGCCGTCGGAATGCGCCAGCAGCGCGCGATCATGCGCGATGCGCACGCCGCCGATGACCACCCGGTCGCCGTCGGTGAAGGCATGCACGTCGAAGCCGCTGCCGATGCGCATCAGTTTCCTCCCCGCGCAGCCAGGATGGCTTCGGCGAAGGCGAAGTCGTCCGGCAAGGTGACCTTGATGTTGTCGTCGGCGCCTTCCACCAGCAGTGGTGACAGGCCCAAACGTTCCATGGCGGAACTTTCATCGGTGATCACGGCGTTCTCCTGCGCAGCGTGCTGCAGCGCCCGGCGCAGGCTGCGCGCCGGAAACAGCTGCGGGGTGAACGCCCGCCACAGCGGCGTGCGGTCGAGCGTGCCCTGCACCTGGGCGTCGGCGTCGGCACGCTTCACGGTGTCCTTCATGCGCCCGGCCAGCAGGCCGCCGACCGGATGCGCGCTGGCCGACTCGATCAGCCGATGCAGGTCCTCGAAGCGCAGGCAGGGCCGCGCGGCATCATGCACCAAGGCCCAGTCATCCGGCCCCAAACCATCGGCCAAGGCGTCCAACGCGGCCAATACGCTGTCGCGGCGCTCGGCGCCGCCGAGGCAGGTGCGCAGCGGCTTGCCGTTCCAGTGCGTGACGCCGTCCCAGCGCCGGTCGTCCGGCGCCAGGGCCAGCATCAGGCCGTCGATGTCCGGGTGCGCGGCCAGCACATCCATGGCGTGTTCGATCATCGGCCGGCCCAGCACGGGCCGGTATTGCTTGGGCAATGCCGAACCCGAACGCGAACCGGTACCGGCCGCCGGCAGGATGGCCCAGATCACGGTGATTCATCCTCGGCCGGCGCGGCCGGCTGCAGGCGCTTCTCGGGGTCGATCACCCGGTAGAAGGTTTCGCCGGGCTTGATCATGCCCATCTCGTTGCGGGCGCGTTCTTCCACCGCGTCCACGCCGGACTTCAGGTCCTTCACTTCCGCCGCCAGCGCCTTGTTGCGGCGCAGCAGTTCGCCGTTTTCGGTCTTCTGCGCCGCCACTTGGCCGCGCAGTTCGACCACCTGCCGCCAGTTGCCCTGGCCGAACCACAGCTTGGCCTGCAGCAACGCCAGCACGGCGGCCAGCACCACGAACGGCCAGAGGCGGCGGTTCAGGGTGTCCATCGGATCAGCGGTTCAGGCTCACGAACGCGCCGCGGCCGGCGTAACGGGCCTTGGCGCCCAGCGCCTGCTCGATGCGCAGCAGCTGGTTGTACTTGGCCACGCGATCGGAACGGCACAGCGAGCCGGTCTTGATCTGGGTGGCGGTGGTGGCCACCGCGATGTCGGCGATGGTGGTGTCTTCGGTTTCGCCCGAGCGGTGCGAGACGATGGCGGCGTAGCGGTTGGCGTCGGCCATGGCGATCGCCTGCAGGGTTTCGGTCAGCGTGCCGATCTGGTTGACCTTGATCAGGATGGCGTTGGCCACCTGCTGGTCGATGCCATCCTGGAAGATCTTCGGATTGGTCACGAACAGGTCGTCGCCGACCAGCTGCACCTTGTTGCCGATCGACTGCGTCAGCAGCTTCCAGCCGGCCCAATCGTCCTCGGCCATGCCGTCTTCGATGGTGATGATCGGGTACTTGCGGCTCCAGTCGGTCAGGAACTCGGCGAACTGCTCCGAACTCAGGCGCTTGCCCTCGCCCAGCAGGTTGTATTTGCCGTTCTCGTAGAACTCGGTGCTGGCCACGTCCAGGCCCAGCAGCACGTCGTCGCCGGCGGTGTAGCCGGCTTTGGCGATGGCTTCCAGAATGGTTTCCAGCGCCTCTTCGTTGGAGCGCAGGTCCGGCGCGAAGCCGCCTTCGTCGCCCACCGCCGTGCTCAGGCCGCGGCCTTTCAGCACCGACTTCAGGCTGTGGAAGATCTCGGTGCCGGCGCGCAGCGCCTCGGAGAACGAATCGAAGCCGACCGGTAGCACCATGAACTCCTGCATGTCGACGTTGTTGTCGGCGTGCGCGCCGCCGTTGATGATGTTCATCATCGGCACCGGCAGCGACACCTCGCGGCTGCCGGCCAGATAGGCCCACAACGGCAGGCTCTTGGCGGCGGCGGCGGCGTGCGCGGCGGCCATGGAAACGCCTAGCAGCGCATTGGCGCCCAGGCGGGCCTTGTTCTCGGTGCCGTCCAGGTTGATCAGGCGTTGGTCCAGGCCTTTCTGGTCGAACACGTCGAAACCGGCCAAGGCCTTGGCGATTTCGGTGTTGACGTTGTCAACCGCCTTGCGCACGCCCTTGCCCAGATAGCGGGTCTTGTCGCCGTCGCGCAGTTCGATGGCTTCCTTCGAGCCGGTGGACGCGCCCGAGGGCACGGCGGCGCGGCCGACATGGCCGGAGGCCAGCATCACTTCGGCTTCGAGGGTCGGATTGCCGCGGCTATCGAGGATTTCGCGGGCGATGATCGATTGGATGGTGGTCATGGTGTCGGCTCGGATGGAATGGAATGGATTACTGCCAGAAATCGTGTTGTGCGACGTATTCGGCCAAGCCCTCGGGCAAGGCACAGGCGCCGTCATCGGGCACCGGAATGAAATACGCGGAATAGGCCGCGGCAACCGCTTTCTCGCGCGGGTTGCCATGGCTGATGGCCATACCGACCAGCCCGATGGCGCCGGTCAGGCGTTCGCGGACGGCAACGCCGGTGTCGGCCAAGGGCCGCCAATTGGCGGGGGCGCCAACGGCCAAGCGGGCCAGGAAAGGTTCCGCCATGCCCGCCGCGATCATCTCGTCGTACAGCGCGGACTCGCTCTTTTCGGCGTAGTACGGCTGGATACAGACGTCGCGGTGGAAGCTGACGGCATCCGCGAGCGTATCTGCCGCCTGCGCGCCGACAGAGCCCGCGCCGCACAGCGCGGCCAAGATGACGGCAACGCGGCATGTGGGCATTACAGCGTGTCCTCCAGGAAACCGCCGGCCTTGGCCACGCGGTCGATCTGCACCAGATTCTCAAGCAACGCTTTCATCTTCGGCAGCGGCCAGGCGTTCGGGCCGTCGGAGAGCGCGACGTCCGGATTCGGATGCGTTTCCATGAAGATGCCGGCGATGCCGACCGCCATCGCCGCGCGCGACAGCACCGGCACGAACTGGCGCTGGCCGCCGGATTTTCCGTCGGCGCCGCCCGGCAGCTGCACCGAATGCGTGGCGTCGAACACCACCGGACAGCCGGTGTCGCGCATCACGCTCAGCGAGCGCATGTCGGACACCAGATTGTTGTAGCCGAAGCTGGCGCCGCGTTCGCAGACCATGATCTGCGTGTTGCCGGTGGCCAGGGCCTTGGCCGCCACGTGCTTCATCTCCCACGGCGACAGGAACTGGCCCTTCTTGATGTTCACCGGCCGGCCGGCCGAGGCCACTTTCTGGATGAAGTCGGTCTGCCGGCACAGGAAGGCCGGCGTCTGCAGCACATCGACCACCGAGGCGACCTCGTCCATCGGGGTGTATTCGTGCACATCGGTAAGCACCGGCACGCCGAGCTGGCGCTTCACTTCCGCCAAAACCTTCAGGCCCTCTTCCAAGCCGGGGCCGCGGAAGCTGGTGCCGGAAGTGCGGTTGGCCTTGTCGAAGCTGGACTTGAAGATGAACGGAATGCCGAGCGCCGAGGTGATTTCCTTGAGCTGTCCGGCGGTGTCGAGCTGCAGCTGCAGCGATTCGATCACGCACGGGCCGGCGATCAGGAAGAAGGGCTGGTCGAGGCCGACCTCGAATCCGCACAGTTTCATCGGCTTATCCTTGCGCGTGGCGCGCTTTGGCGTGGCGGGCGGCTTCGATGAAGCCGGTGAACAGCGGATGCCCGTAACGCGGGGTGGACAGGAACTCCGGATGCGCCTGGCAGGCCAGGAACCACGGATGCGACGGAATCTCGACCATCTCCACCAACAGGCCGTCCATCGACTGCGCCGAGATGGTCATACCGGCCTGCTCCACCGCATCGCGGTAGGCGTTGTTGAATTCGTAGCGGTGGCGGTGGCGTTCGGCCACCACCTCCTGGCCATAGAGTTTATGCGCCAGCGTACCCGGCTTCAGGCGGCATTCCTGCAGGCCCAGGCGCATGGTGCCGCCCAGGTCGGAATCGGCGCTGCGGCGTTCGATCTCGCCCGTGGCGGTGCGCCATTCGGTGATCAGCGCGATGGCCGGATCGGCGCAATTACGGTCGATCTCGGTGGTGTTGGCGCCCGGCAGGCCGGCCTTGTGGCGCAGCACGTCGACCACCGCCGCCTGCATGCCGTAACAGATGCCGAAATACGGCACGCCGTGTTCACGCGCGTATTTGGAGGTCAGCACCTTGCCTTCGAAGCCGCGGTCGCCGAAGCCGCCCGGCACCAGGATGCCATCGACGCCGGCCAGCACCGACACGCCGTCGGTCTCGACCTGTTCGGACTCCAGCCACTTCAGGCGCACGCGCGTGCGCTGGCGCAGGCCGCCGTGGCGCAGCGCCTCGCCGATCGACTTGTAGGCGTCCTGGTGGTCGACGTACTTGCCGACCACGGCGATAGTGACCTCGTCGACCGGATGCTCGACCGCGTCGACCACCGCCTGCCACTCGTGCAGGTCGGCCGGACCGACCTTGTCCTCCAGCCGCAGGCGGCGGATGGCGATCTCGTCCAGGCCCTGCTCGTGCAGGAACAGCGGCAACTTGTAGATGGTGTCGACGTCCAGGCAGCTGATCACCGCCTCTTCCGGCACGTTGGTGAACAGCGCGATCTTGCGCCGGTCGCCGTCCGGCAGCGGGTGCTCGCTGCGGCACAGCAGGATGTCGGGCTGGATGCCGATCGAACGCAGCTCCTTGACCGAGTGCTGGGTCGGCTTGGTCTTCAGCTCGCCGGCGGCGGCGATGTACGGCACCAGGGTCAGGTGCAGGAAGATGGCCCGGTCCGGGCCGCGCTCGCTGCGGATCTGGCGGATGGCTTCCAAGAACGGCAAGGATTCGATGTCGCCGACCGTGCCGCCAATCTCGACCAGGCCGACGTCGAAGCCCTCGGTGGCGGTGTAGATGGCCTGCTTGATCTCGTCGGTGACGTGCGGGATGACCTGTACGGTGCCGCCGAGGTAATCGCCGCGGCGCTCCTTGCGGATCACGTTGTCGTAGATGCGGCCGGTGGTGATCGAGTTGCGGCGGGTCAAGTGCGTGCGCACGAAGCGCTCGTAGTGGCCGAGATCGAGGTCGGTCTCGGCGCCGTCGTCGGTCACGTAGACCTCGCCGTGCTGGAACGGCGACATGGTGCCCGGATCCACGTTCAGGTAGGGATCCAGCTTCATCATGGTGATTTTGAGGCCGCGGGCCTCGAGGATGGCGGCCAGGGACGCGGCAGCGATGCCTTTGCCCAGGGAAGAGACCACACCGCCGGTAACGAAGATTAAACGCGTCATGGGAAAAGGGGGCGTTGGAAAGCACCATTTTACCGGCTTTGGCGCAAAAGCGCATCTTTTCCTGCGGGCCTTGACCTGACCGGGCGCAGATAGCATCCTGAACGCCTCATCGCCGTACCGAATTCCGAATGAACACACGCTACAACGCCGCCGACATCGAAGTCCTGTCGGGCCTGGACCCGGTCAAACGCCGCCCGGGCATGTACACCGACACCGCCCGCCCGAACCACCTGGCCCAAGAGGTCATCGACAACGCCATCGACGAAGCCCTGGCCGGCCACGCCAAATCGGTGGCGGTGGTGCTGTACGCCGACGGCAGCTGCGAGGTGACCGACGACGGCCGCGGCATGCCGGTCGACATCCATCCCGAGGAAGGCATCCCCGGCGTCGAGCTGATCCTGACCCGGCTGCACGCCGGCGGCAAGTTCAGCGGCAAGAACTACACCTTCTCCGGCGGCCTGCACGGCGTCGGCGTGTCGGTGGTGAATGCGCTGTCGACCAAGGTCGAGGTCGGCATCAAGCGTGACGGCAACGAATACCGCATGGAATTCCGCGACGGCTTCCGTTCCTCGGCGCTGGAGACCGTCGGCACCGTCGGCAAGCGCAACACCGGCACCCGCGTGCGCTTCTGGCCGGACGGCAAATACTTCGACAGCAACAAGTTCGCGGTCAAAGCGCTGCGCCATCTGCTGCGCGCCAAGGCCGTGCTGTGCCCGGGTCTGGAGGTTTCGCTGTTCGAGGAAGCCAGCGGCGAGCGCAACCGCTGGTTCTACGAAAACGGCCTGCAGGACTACCTGCTCGGCGAGCTGCAGGGCCGCGAGCTGTTGCCGGCCGAGCTGTTCACCGGCCGACTGGCCAAGGAAAGCGAAGTGGTCGATTGGGCCCTGGCTTGGATTCCCGATGGCGAACTGGTGCAGGAAAGCTACGTCAACCTGATTCCCACCGCCCAAGGCGGTACGCACGTCAACGGCCTGCGCTCCGGCCTGACCGACGCGCTGCGCGAGTTCTGCGACTTCCGCAGCCTGCTGCCGCGCGGCGTCAAGCTGGCGCCGGAAGACGTCTGGGACCGCGTAGGCTTCGTGCTCAGCCTGAAGATGACCGACCCGCAGTTCAGCGGCCAGACCAAGGAACGCCTGAGCTCGCGCCAGGCCGCGGCCTTCATCGAATCGGCCGCGCACGACGCCTTCTCGCTCTGGCTGAACCAGCACGTCGAGGCCGGCACCGCCATCGCGCAGCTGGCCATCGAGCGCGCCGCCGCGCGCCTGAAGACCGAAAAGCAGGTGGTGCGCAAGAAGATCACCCAGGGCCCCGCCCTGCCCGGCAAACTGGCCGACTGCACCTCACAGGACCTGTCGCGCACCGAGCTGTTCCTGGTCGAGGGCGATTCCGCCGGCGGCAGCGCCAAGCAGGCGCGCAACAAGGACTTCCAGGCCATCCTGCCGCTGCGCGGAAAGATCCTGAACACTTGGGAAGTGGCGAGCTCCGGCGTGCTGGCCTCGCAGGAAGTGCACGACCTGGCCGTGGCCATCGGCTGCGACCCGGGCGTGGACAACATCGAGGGGCTGCGCTACGGCAAGGTCATCATCCTGGCCGACGCCGACTCCGACGGCCTGCACATCGCCACCCTGCTCTCGGCCCTGTTCCTCAAGCATTTCCCGGCCCTGGTGCGCGCCGGCCACATCTTCGTGGCGATGCCGCCGCTGTTCCGCATCGACGTGGGCAAGCAGGTGTTCTACGCGCTGGACGAAGAGGAGAAACGCATCCTGCTGGAGCGCATCGAGCGCGACAAGCTCAAGGGCCAGGTCAGCGTCACCCGCTTCAAGGGCCTGGGCGAGATGAATCCGGCCCAGCTGCGCGAATCGACCGTACACCCGGACACCCGCCGGCTGGTGCAGCTGACCGTCGACGACGCCGGCCAGACCGACTCGCTGATGGACATGCTGCTGGCCAAGAAGCGCGCCGGCGACCGCAAGCAGTGGCTGGAGACCAAGGGCGACTTGGCCTCGCTCGAAATCTGAGGAAAAGGGCTGGCCGGCTCAGCCCAGCAGGTTCTCCAACCAGGCCGCGAACCGGGCGACTTCGGCATCGAAGTTGCCCTCGATCGCCAGTTTGATCAGATACAGGAACACCACGAACACGCCGATGGAGAACAGGCGCTGGATGATGCCGCCGCCTTTGAGGTGGCGCGGATTCGGATCGGAATTCTTCATGGTTCCCCTGCAACATGATTGACGTATCGGGCGCGGACGCCTGCCGGGACACGGTAACGCGAAGCGCTCAGTCTAGCAAGTCCAGCGCCGTGCGCATCAGGCGCTCCAGCAGCGCCTGCACCGGCGCGGCGCGCGTGGCGTCGAACGCGGTCATGGCCTCGTCCATGTAGGCGCTCTGCGCCAGTTCCAGTTGGAACGCATGAATGCCCTCCGCCGGTGCGGCGTAATGGCGGGTGATGTAACCGCCCTTGAAGCGCCCGTTGCTGACCCAGCTGTACGCCGATTGCGCCGACAGCACGGCTTCGAGCCGGCGCAGGCCGGCATCCGGAAAACTGCGGCCGTCGGCGGTGCCGAGATTGAAATCCGGCAGGCGGCCTTCGAACAGGAACGGCAGCTCCGACCGGATGGAATGCCCCTCCCACAGCAGCGCCTTGCCGTGTTGCCGCTTCAGGCGCTGCAGTTCGGCCTGCAACGCGGCGTGGTACGGCTGCCAATACTGGCTGCGCCGGTGCACCACGGCCTCCGCATCCGGTTCCTTGCCGTCCAGATAGATCGGCTCGCCGGTGAACGCCGTACGCGGGCACAGGCCGGTGCTGTTTTGGCCCGGATACAGCGACACGTCGTCCGGCGGGCGATTGAGGTCGATCACGTAGCGCGAATAGCGCGGCACCAGCACGGACGCGCCCATCT
>JAYSFF010000039.1:0-17909 GCA_041913425.1 Arenimonas sp.
GCCAGGAACAGGCCGAGTCGCGCGGCCTCGACGCCGCCGCGGTCGGCCGCGCCGATTGGCTGTCGGCCCGCCGCGACGAATTGATCAACCGCATGCACCGGCGCCGCAACCGCGAGCAGGGCGGCGGCTACGGCGCCAGCTCCGGCTACGGCGGCGGCAGCTACACCAGCAACGCCTGGCGCCCCGGCCCGCTGCGCGTGCGCTGAGCCGCCGGCGGGCGGGCCAGACAGCGCGGCATCGCCGCGCTGTTTCCGTTTCGGGCTCCGTATCTTTGTAGAATAGACCGGACCCTCCGGAACGCCTTCATGTCGAGATTCCTGCGTTACTGCTACCGCGCGCCGCTGCTGCTGCTGCACATCGTGATCGGCCTGCCGCTGATCCTGGTGCTGATGGGCGCCTGGGCCGCGCGTTTCCACATCGGCGGCGAGCGCCTCGACCATTGGGTCGCCGGCGCCTGGTCGCGCATCCTGCTGCGCATCTTCGGTCTGCGTACGCGCCGCTTCGGCACGCCGCTGCCGGGCGCGGTGCTGTTCGTGGCCAACCACATCAGCTGGATCGACATCATCGTGCTGCACAGCCAGTGCTGGATGGGCTTCGTGGCCAAGGCCGAGATCGAGCGCTGGCCGCTGGTCGGCGGCGTGGTCACCCGCGCCGGCACCATCTACCACCACCGCGGCAGCAACGATTCCCTGCACGGCGTGATGCACCAGATGCTGCAGCGCCTGCAGGCCGGCCTGCCGGTGGCGGTGTTCCCCGAAGGCCGCACCCATTCCGGCGAGGCGGTCGGCGTGTTCCACGCCCGCATCTTCCAGCCGGCGGTGCTGGCCGGCGTGCCGGCGCAGCCGGTGGCGCTGCGCTTCGGCCGGCGCGGCGAGGCGCAGACGGTGATGGCCTTCGGCGCGCGCGAGAGCTTCGTCGGCAACCTGCTGCGCGTGCTGGGCGAACCGGCGCGCGAGGTCGAAGTGCATTTCCTCGAGCCGGTGGCGCCGTCCGAGGACGGCCGGCGCAAGATGGCCGACCTGTGCCGGCGCCGCATCGTCGAGGCCATGACCTCGGCATGAGCCGCGAAACGGTTTCGCCCTACCGCGCGCGCGGCCTGCTGGCCGATCCGCACGTGCAATCGGTGCTGAGTTCCAGCCCTTGGCGCAAGCGTGCCGGTTTGGCGCGCCTGCGGGCCCTGGGCGCGTCCGGCGAGCGCCGGATCCTCGACCTGCCCGGCGGCGTGCGTCTGGCCGGCGTGTATTACGCTGCCGCGCCGGCGCGTGCCCGCGGCGCCCTGGCGCTGCTGCTGCACGGCTGGGAAGGCAGCGTGGAATCCAGCTACATCAACCACAGCGCCGCCGAGCTGCTGGCCGCCGGCGTCGACGTGTTCGCGTTGAACTTCCGCGACCACGGCGGCACGCACCATCTGAACGAAGGCCTGTTCCATTCCTGCCGGCTCGGGGAGGTGCTGGACGCCGCCCGCGCGGTGCGGACGCTGTACGCGCCGCGCCGGTTCGTGGTGGCCGGCTATTCGCTGGGCGGCAATTTCGCCTTGCGCCTGGCGCGCGCCGCGGCCGAGGGCGGCCTGGGGCTGGACGGCGCGTTCGCCGTGTGCCCGCCGGTCGATCCGTCCGCGGTGCTGCGCGAACTGGAGACCGGTCCGGCGTTCTACCACTGGTATTTCATGCGCAAGTGGCGCGGCTCGCTCAAGCGCAAGCGCGCCCTGTTTCCGCAGACGCACGTCTTCGGGGACGACGTGCTGCGGCGCGACATGCGCGGCCTGACCCGTTGGCTGGTGGCCCGCCACGGCGACTGGGGCGATGAGGAACGCTATTTCGACGGCTACGCGGTGTCCGGCGGCCGGCTGGCCGGGGTCACCGTGCCGCTGCGCATCCTGGCCGCCGCCGACGACCCGGTGATTCCGGTGGACAGCCTGCGGGCGCTGGCCTTGCCCGATGGCGCGACGCTGGAAATCAGCGCGCACGGCGGCCACTGCGGTTTCATCCTCGACCGGCGCCTGCGCGGCTACGCCGAACGCTGGCTGGAAAACGGCGTGACGGCGCTGTTGGACAGGCTACAATAGCGGTTTCACGCCTTTTCGGGGTTACCCATGTCCGATTCCATCCTTTCCGCCCTGCGCGGCGGCGATGCCGCCCAGGCCCTGGCCTTGGCCGACGCCCTGCTGGCCGAAGCTCCCGAGCAGGCCGAGGCGCATTACTGGCGCGCGCTGGCGCTGCAGACGCTGCGCCGCGGCGACGAGGCGCAGGCCGCCATCGACCGCGCCATCGAACTGGCGCCGGGCCGCGAGGACTTCGCGCTGACCCGCTCGGTGATGCGCTTGGGCGGCAAGGATCCGGGCGAAACCCAGGCCGGCCTGATGGACGCCTTGGCGTTCAACCCGAACCACCTGCCGGCCTACATCGGTCTGATTCACATCGCGCTCGGCCAGAACAATCCGGCCGAAGCCAAGCGCCTGCTGAAGCTGGCCGAACGCGTGGATGCCGACGACGCCGACGTGCTGGCCGCCAAGGGCGCCATCGCCCAGGCCGAGGGCGCGCTCGACGACGCCATCGCGCTGTTCACCCGAGCCCTGGAACGTGCGCCGCAGAACGTGCTGGCGCTGGGCGGCTTGGCCTTCGCCTATATGCACAAGCAGATGCCGGTGTTCGCCGAACAGGCTTTGCGCCGCGCCATCGCGCTGGCGCCGGACAACGCCCGCCTGCGCCGCGGCCTGGTCGATTGCCTGCTGCGCCAGGAGCGCCCGGACGAAGCCGAGCAGGCGCTGGACGAATTGCTGGCACAGGTGCCGGCCGACTCCGCCAGCCTCGGTCTGCGCATCCGTTTCCGCCAAGCCCGCGGCGATTTCGACGGCGCCCTGGCCGATGCCCGTGCCCTGCTGGACGCCGCGCCGGACGACCTGTCGGCCTTGACTCAATGCGTGTCCCTGCTGGTGCGCACCGGCGCCGGCGATGAAGCCCGCGCCATGGTCGCCGCCGCGTTGCAACGCGATCAGGGCAACGACGCGCTGTGGCAGCTGAGCGCCGGCCTGGAGGCCGGATTGAGCGGCGACGGCGGCGAGGTCATCGCGTGCTGGCTGCAGCGTCTGCCGGACAGCGCCGTGGCGCATGAGGCCGCCGCGGTTCACCACGAAGCCAAAGGCGACCTGGACGCCGCCGCCGCCGAAGCCGGAGCCGCCCTGGCGCTGCGCGAATCGCTGCCGCTGGCGCAGTTCGTCAAGCTGCGCCAGGAAGTGCGCACCGACCCGCAGGCCGCGCTGGCCCGCATCCGGCGTCTGGCCCAGGTGGCGCGTACGCCGGAAGCCGAGCGCATGGTGCTGGCCTGGACCGGCTTGGTGCAGGACCGCCTCGGCCGCTATGACGAAGCCGCCGCCGCGTTCAGCCGCATGGCCGAACATGTGCTGCCGGCCAAGACCCTGCCGACGCCGTATCCGGCGCGCGATGTGCCCGCGCCGGACGCCGAAGGCCGCCTGCTCTGGACGCCGGCCGGGTTCCGCGCCGAGCGCGTGTTCAACGCCTTGGCTCCGATTCTCGGCAATCGCCTGTTGGTCGACCGCAATCAGCCCAGCCCGGCCCGTGAGGACGGCTTCGGCGCGTTTCGCCACGCGCCCGGCAGCGAGTTCGCCGGTTCCGCCGCGGCGTGGAAAGCCGGCATCCAGGCGCTCGGCCTGCAGCCGGCCGAGGTGGTGGATTGGCTGCCGCAGTGGGACGGCTACACCGCTGCGGCCCTGGCCGGCACCGAGCTGACCGCCGTGGTCATCGATCCGCGCGACGCCCTGCTCAATTGGCTGGTGTTCGGCAGCGCGCAGTCCTATGTGTTCCTGCCGCGCCTGCCGCAGTCGGCGAAGTGGTTGGCCGCCTGCTACCAGATGCTGGCCGATACCGTGGAAAGCGGCCCGCAGACCGTGCATGTGATCAAGGCCGACGCGCTCGATGACGATGCCGCGTCGATTGCCGCGGCACTGCAGGCCGCGTTGGCCTTGGATTCGGCGCCGGATGCCGGCATACTCGGCACGCCGATCATGGCGCTGGGCGGCATGCCCAACCAGTTCCCGGCCGGCCATTGGCGCCATTACAAGGACGCCTTCGCCGAAGCCTTCGCCGAACTGGCCCCGGTGGCCGTGCGCCTGGGCTACCCGCAGGATTAATCCGCCGGCACCAGGATCAGCAGGCCGGCCGCGAGCGCGATGCGGTACCAGGCGAAACCGGTGAAGCGGTGCGTCTGGATGTACTTCAGCAGCCATTTCACCGCGATGAACGCGGTGACGGTGGAGGCGAGGAAGCCGACCGCGAAGGCGCTCCAGTTCTCGCCGCCGCCGGCGTCGAGTTCCTTCAGCAGGGCATAGCCGCTGGCGGCGTACATGGTCGGGATGCCGACCAGGAACGCGAATTCGGTGGCGGCGCCGCGGTTGCGGGTGCCCAGCAGCATGGCCGCGAAGATGGTCGCGGCCGAGCGCGAGGTGCCGGGGAACACCGCGGCCAGCACCTGTGCCAGGCCGACCGCCACCGCCACTTTCCAGGTGATTTCAGTTTCCGGCGCGTCCAGCGCGGTGTTGCGCTCGGCCCAGAACATCACCAGCGCGCCGAGCAGCAGCGCCCAGGCCACCGGTTGCACGCGGTCGGGCAGGGTCAGCCCCATCTTGCTGGCGGCGAATCCCAGCACGGCGGTGATGGCGAAAGCGCTGCCGAGCTTCAAGGCATAATCGCGGTTGGCGTCCTGGCCCAGGCCGGTCAGCAGTTGCCACAGGCGCCGGCGGTAGATCAGGGTGACCGCCAGGATGGCGCCGGCCTGGATGCCGACGTTGAACAGCTCCGACTGCGGACCCAGCCAGTGCTGGGCGATCAGCAGGTGGCCGGTGCTGGAAATGGGCAGGAATTCGGTGATGCCTTCGATGATGCCCAGGATCAGGGCGTTGAGCAGGTCGTGCATGGGAGTCCGCGGTGGCCGTTTGCATCATTATAGGCGCAGCCCTCCGCTACTGCCGCGCGGCCGGATGCGCCGCCGCCTCGATTGCCCGGAACCAAGAAAAATTCTTATTGGCAGACGCAATTCGCCGCTCTAGACTGGCTCCACGTCATGGCGCGATCTCCGGATCCTGGCTATGGATGGCCACCATGACGTACTTTTCCGCCTGCCACACCACCCTCCGTGACCTCATGGCCCCGCGCAACGACACGCCCGCCAACCGTCTGCTGCTGCTCGCGCTCGCGCTGCTGGCCGGCCTCGTCTATCTGCTGTACCGCTTGAAAGGCCGGCCGCGGGCCTGAATTTCTCGCCATTCGGGTGCATAATCCGATTTCGCACCAAATAAGTGCGCAGAAAGTTTCATCCTCTGGTTTCGGATTGTAATTAAATCAATCGCTTGGCTCCATCCGAAAAGTTGGCACGCTTCTTGCATGCAGTAAGGTACCGTCCATCACCTTGCGAGTCCTGCCATGTCCTATGAAAACGTCCTGAAACTGATCAAAGACCACGCCGTCGAGTTCATCGACCTGCGCTTCGCCGACATGCGCGGCGTGCAGCACCACGTCAGCTTCCCGGTCTCCATCGTCGAACCGGCGCTGTTCGAGGACGGCAAGATGTTCGACGGCTCCTCGATCGCCGGCTGGAAAGGCATCAACGAGTCCGACATGATCCTGCTGCCGGACGCCTCGACCGCCGTGCTCGATCCGTTCACCGCCGACCCGACCCTGATCCTGGTCTGCGACATCCTCGACCCGGCCACCATGCAGGCCTACGGCCGCGATCCGCGCGGCGTGGCCAAGCGCGCCGAAGCCTATCTGAAGGCCAGCGGCATCGCCGACCAGGCGTTCTTCGGCCCTGAACCGGAATTCTTCATCTTCGATTCCGTGCGCTGGAACAACGAGCAGGGCAGCACCTTCTTCGAAGTGGATTCCGAAGAGGCGCACTGGAACAGCAAGAGGAAATACGAAGGCGGCAACACCGGCTACCGTCCGGGCCTGAAGGGCGGCTACTTCCCGGTGGCGCCGACCGATCAGCTGCACGACATCCGCGCCGAGATGTGCAAGGAGCTGATGGCCGCCGGCCAGGAAGTGGAAGTGCACCACCACGAAGTGGCCAACGCCGGCCAGTGCGAGATCGGCACCAAGTTCAACTCGCTGGTGAAGAAGGCCGACGAGCTGCTGATGCTGAAGTACATCGTCAAGAACGTGGCGCACCGCAACGGCAAGACCGTCACCTTCATGCCGAAGCCGCTGGTCGGCGACAACGGCTCGGGCATGCACGTGCACCAGTCGCTGGCCAAAGGCGGCGTCAACCTGTTCACCGGCGACGGCTACGGCGGCCTGAGCCAGATGGCGCTGTGGTACATCGGCGGCATCTTCAAGCACGCGCGCGCCATCAACGCCTTCGCCAACTCCACCACCAACAGCTACAAGCGCCTGGTGCCGGGCTACGAGGCGCCGGTGATGCTGGCGTATTCGGCCAGCAACCGCTCGGCGTCCTGCCGCATCCCGTACGTGGCCAACCCGAAGGCGCGCCGCATCGAGATCCGCTTCCCGGATCCGATGAACTCCGGCTACCTGATCTTCGCCGCGCTGATGATGGCCGGCCTGGACGGCATCAAGAACCAGATCGATCCGGGCGAGCCGAGCGACAAGGACCTGTACGACCTGCCGCCGGAAGAGGCCAAGGGCATCCCGACCGTCTGCCATTCGCTCGACCAGGCCCTCGAGGCGCTGGACAAGGACCGCGACTTCCTGAAGGCCGGCGGCGTGTTCAGCGACGACTTCATCGACGGCTACATCGCGCTGAAGATGGGCGAGGTCACCAAGTTCCGGGCCGCCACCCACCCGCTGGAATACGCGATGTACTACCAGCTCTGATCCGCGTCCGAAACGGAGAAAAAACGGCCCTTCGGGGCCGTTTTTTTCGGCCATAATACCGGCTCTGCCTTTCGAATCCCATGCATATGAAACAACTCCTGCCGCTTGCCGCCGCCCTGCTGTTCACCGCCGCCCACGCCGACGAAGGCCAATGGCAGCCCTACCAGATGGCGCAGCTGCAGACCGAGCTGAAGCGCATCGGCATCAAAGTGCCGGTGCGCGACCTGAGCGATCTGGGCAAGCACCCGATGTCGGCCATCGTCTCGCTCGGCGGCTGTTCGGCCTCGTTCGTGTCGCCCAACGGCCTGATCGTGACCAACCACCACTGCGCCTACGGTTCGATCCAGCGCAATTCCACCGCCGCCAACAATTACCTGGCCAAGGGCTTTTTGGCCAAGACCTTGGCCGAGGAGCTGCCCGGCGGCCCGAACCAGCGCGTGTACGTCACCGAATCGGTGCGCGACGTGACCGCCGAGGTGCTGAAAGGCATCGCGCCGGAGCTGGGCGGCGCCGAGCGTACCCGCCTGATCGAGCGCAATAGCAAGGCGCTGGTCGCCGCCTGCGAGAGCTCGCCGGATTACCGCTGCACGCTGCCGAGCTTCCACCGCGGCCTGGAGTTCTACCTGATCCGGCAGATGATGGTGCGCGACGTGCGCCTGGTGTACGCGCCGTCGGAGGCCATCGGCAACTACGGCGGCGACATCGACAACTTCGAGTTCCCGCGCCACACCGGCGACTTCGCGTTCTACCGCGCCTACGTCGGCAAGGACGGCCGTCCGGCCGACCCGTCGCCGGATAACGTGCCGTACGCCTCGAAGGACTTCCTGACCGTGTCTGCCGCCGGCCTGAAACGCGGCGACGCCATCCTGCTGGCCGGCTATCCGGGCGTGACCAGCCGCTACCGGCTGCCGGCCGAGGTCCGCTACGCGCGCGAGCGCGATTACCCCAAGCGCGTGGCCGACTACCGGCGCGACCTGGACGCCATCGCCGCCGCCACCGCCGGCGACACCGAAGCCGAAGTCCGCTACGCCGCCACGGTGAAAAGCATCAACAACCGCATGAAGAAGCTGCAGGGCCTGCTCGACGGCTTCGCGCGCAAGGACATCCCGGCCATCAAGGACGCGCAGCTGGCCGAATTCCTGGCTTGGACCGCCGGCCAGCAGGATGCCGCGCGCTACCGCGCGTTGATGGACGAGCTGAACGCGCTGATCGCGCGCGACCAAAGCCTGGGCGAGCGCGAGTTCGCCATGGGCCTGCTCACAGCCAACGAACTGCTCGGCACCGCGTTCACCGCATATCGCTTCGCGCGCGAACGCGGCAAGCCGGACATGGAGCGCGAGCTCGGGTTCCAGGACCGCGACGCCTCGTTCATCAAGGCCCGCTTCGAGCGCCTGCAGCAGAGTTATGTCGGCCGGGTCGACCGCGCGCGTTGGCTGAGCGCGTTGCAGTCCTATCAGCGCCTGCCGGAAACTCAGCGCGACGCCGCCAGCGAAGCGCTGTTGTTGCGCGGCGGCGATCTGGGTCGCCAGCTGGATGCGGTGTATGCTGGCTCGACATTGGCCGATACCGCCGAACGCCTGGCGCTGTTGCAACGCAGCGCCGCCGAACTGGAAGCCAGCGGCGATACGTTGGTGAAGTTGGCGGTGGCGCTGTATCCGGCGCAGCAGCGCCTGCGCGAGGAACGCCGCGCGCTCGACGGCGACCTGGACCGGGTGATTCCGCAGTACATGCAGGCGGTCATCGCCTGGAAGAAATCGCAGGGCAAGCCGGTGTACCCGGACGCCAACGGCACGCTGCGCATCACCTACGGCACGGTGGACGGCTATCCGGCCGCCGACGGCCTGTACAAAGGTCCGTTCACCACGGTGCAGGGCGTGGTCGCCAAGCACACCGGCCGCGATCCGTTCGACGCCCCGGCCGCATTGCGCGAGGCGGTGGCGCAAGGCCGGTTCGGCCCGTACCTCGATCCGGTGCTGGGCACGGTGCCGGTCAACTTCCTGTCGTCGGCCGACACCACCGGCGGCAATTCCGGCTCGGCGGTGATGAACGCGCGCGGCGAGCTGGTCGGCCTGAACTTCGATTCGACCTACGAATCGATCACCAAGGACTGGTATTTCGATCCGGAGATCACCCGCGCGATCCACGTCGACATCCGCTATATGCTCTGGGTGATGAGCGAGCTGGACGGCGCCGACAACCTGCTGCGGGAAATGCGGATCGTGTATCCGCAGGGCAAGCGCTGATCAGCGCACGCGCACCAGGCTGACGGCGGCAGTGTTGGCGTAACGGCGGGTGGCGGCGTAGCCGCTGCTCTTGCCGTAGCCGATGCCGGTGTCGCGCGGGCGGTAGCGGTTGTTCAGTTGCACCGGGGCGTTGTCCGGCTTGGCGGCGGTGGCGGTATTCTTGTACATGGTGGAACCCTCGTTGGTTGGTGTGTTACCAATGTATAACACCAAATCAACCCCGTCCTGTGCCGGAAGTCATGTCTTTGAAAAACCGGGGAATTGTTCAGTTTCGGTTTAGGCGACTCCGCTTGGGCGATGTTATCTGGCCCGGATTCGAGCCATTGCTTATGTGCGGCATTGTGCCTGGGACGCCGAATCTGCACTAATATGGTGCATATGAGCGCCATCGATACCGCCGCCTTCGATCATCTCGCCACGCCGATCCTGTGGCTGGACGGGCAGGCCCGCGTGCGCGATTGCAACGCCGCGTTCAGCGGCTGGTTGTCGGTCGGCAAGCGTCGTTTGCAGGGCGTCGACATCGGCGTGCTCGACCGCGAAGCGCCGCGTCTGCGGGATTTGTGCGGGCAATGCCGTTTGCCGGAAGAGCGCATGCAGGCGTTGCGCCTGCAGCTCGGCTTCGCCGGCGTCAAAGACCGCTTCGCCGACGCCATCGTGGTGCGCGAGGCCGAGGGCTGGCGCATCGAATGGCATCCGCGCGCCGAGTTCGAAGGCGAAGATCCGGCGCTGGCCTTGCCCGCGGCATTGTCGGTGGCGTTCAAGGGCCTGGCGCACGAGTTGCGCAATCCCTTGGCCGGGCTGAAAGGCGCGGCCCAACTGTTGCAGAAAAAGTTGGCCGACCAAACCGGCACCTTGCCGCTGGCGCGTTTGATTGAAACCGAAGTGGACCGCCTGACCCAGTTGATCGACCAGTTCATGCATCCGGCACCGCCGAAGGCGCACGCGCCGGTCAACATCCACGGCGTGCTGGAAACCGTGCGCCAGCTGGCCGATGCCGAAGCCGGCTGGTCGGTGAAGCTGGTGCGCGATTACGACCCGAGCCTGCCGGAAGTGATGGGCGACGCCGACCGCCTGACCCAGGCCGTGCTCAACCTGGTGCGCAACGCGCTGCAGTCCGGCGCCGGTCAGGTGGTGCTGCGCACGCGCGCCGAGCACCAGGTGCTGATCGCCGACCAGCTGTCGCGTCTGGCCATCCGGGTCGAGATCGCCGACGACGGCCGCGGCGTGCCGGACGATTTGCAGGAGAACATCTTCCTGCCGCTGGTGTCCGGCCGCGCCGAGGGCACCGGCCTGGGCCTGCCGCTGGCGATGCGCATCGCGCGCGAGCACGGCGGTTCGCTCGGTTTCCGTTCGCGCCCCGGCCATACCGTGTTCACCCTGCTGTTGCCGGCGCCGGAGGAAACCGCATGAGCGCACCCGAAATCTGGCTGGTCGACGACGACGCCAGCATCCGCTACGTGATGGCCGAAGCCCTGCAGGACGCCGGCTACCGCGCGCGCGGTTTCGAGTCGGCCGCGGCCGCGATGGCCGAGCTGCGTGCCGGCGCGTTGCCGGCGCTGCTGTTCACCGACATCCGCATGCCCGGCGGCAGCGGCATCGAATTCCTGGACACGCTCAAGCAAGCGCACCCGCAGTTGCCGGTGATCGTGATGTCGGCGTTCACCGACATCGCCGCCACCGCCGGCGCCTACCGCGGCGGCGCGTTCGATTACGTGGCCAAGCCGTTCGATCTGGACGAAGTGCTGGCGCTGGTGGCCAAGGCGCTGCCGAAACCGGCGACGCCGGAGCCGGCGCCGGAAGCATCCGCGCCCGAGGCTACCTTGTTGGGCGATACGCCGGTGATGCGCGAGCTGTTCCGCCAGATCGGCCGCATGGCGCAGTTGCCGCTGGGCGTGCTCATCACCGGCGAGACCGGCACCGGCAAGGAGCTGGTGGCGCGCGCCCTGCACGCCGAATCGCCGCGCGCGCGCAAGCCGTTCGTGGCGCTGAATACCGCCGCCATTCCGTCCGAGCTGCTGGAGTCGGAATTGTTCGGCCACGAGGCCGGCGCCTTCACCGGCGCCACCGCGCGCCGCCTCGGGCGCTTCGAGCAGGCCGACGGCGGCACGCTGTTCCTGGACGAGATCGGCGACATGCCGGCGGCGCTGCAGACGCGCCTGCTGCGGGTATTGGCCGAGGGCGAGTTCTACCGCGTCGGCGGCCGCGAGCTGATCAAGGTCGACGTGCGCGTGATCGCCGCCACGCACCAGCCGCTGGAGGCTTTAGTCGCCGACAAGCGTTTCCGCGAAGATCTGCTGCACCGGCTGAACGTGTTGCGCCTGCGCCTGCCGCCATTGCGCGAGCGCCCGGCCGACATCCCGCTGCTGGCCGCGCATTTCTTCGCCCGCGCCGCCGCGCAGCTGGGCGCGCCGGTCAAGCGCGCCAGCCCGCGGTTGTTGGCCGCGATGCAGGCCTATGCCTGGCCGGGCAACGTGCGCGAGTTGGAGAACGCCTGTTGGCGCCTGGCCTCGGGCAGCGCGCACAACCGGCTCGATCTGGAAGACTGGCAACCGGCCGCGGCGGCGCCCGCGCCGGCCGCCACCGGCGGTTGGGAATCGCAGTTGGCGCACGAGGCCTTGGCGCTGTTGCAACAGGGCCGTAGCGAAATCCATCCCGAACTGAAGGCCCGTTTCGAACAGGCTTTGCTCGAGGCCGCCCTGCAGTTCACCCGTGGCCGCCGGCAGCAGGCCGCGCAGCTGCTCGGCTTGGGCCGCAATACCCTCACCCGCAAACTGGGCGCCAAACGCGCGCCGAAGGACGAGACATGAGCATCCGCATCCGGGACGCCGCCGCCGCCGATGCGCCCTTGCTGGCGCGCTGGGCGCAGGCGATGGCGTTCGAGACCGAAGGCAAGCGCCTGCCAGACGCCGACATCCTGCCCGGCGTCGCGCGCGGCATCGCCGAGCCGGGGCTGGCGCGTTATTTCGTGGCCGAGATCGACGGCAAGCCGGCCGGCACCCTGATGCTGACCACCGAATGGAGCGACTGGCGCAACGGCCTATGGTGGTGGATCCAGAGCGTGTACGTGGCGCCGGAAGCGCGCCGCCGCGGCGTGTACCGCGCGCTGTACGCGCACGTGCGCGCCTTGGCCGGGGCCGATCCGGGCGTGTGCGGCCTGCGCCTGTATGTGGAGAAGGAGAACCTGACGGCGCAGCGCACCTATGCCGCGCTCGGCATGCGCGACGCGCATTACCTGATTTACGAGGAAGATATCGCGCGCGGCTGAGCGCGCCGGCACCTAACCGCGCAGGACCTCACGCGCTTTGTCCGCGTCCGGGCAGAAATCGAATTCGACCGTGATGCCGTGCGCGGTCAACAGCGCGGCGATCTGACGTTGGCGCATTTCGAACATCTGGAAGCGGCGTTCCAGCTGCTCGCAATCCAATCCGTCCAGCCCCGGCTGCAGGCGCGCCCACTGGTGCGCGTCCAGCAGCGCGATGTGCGCGGTGTTGCGCGCCAGATATATCAGCGGCTCGGGCGCGGCGTCCAGCCAGACCTCGCGCTCGGGCGCGAACAGCGCGGTCTCGATCAGCGGCCAGACCGGTTCCAGACCGTTGTGGCCGTATTGCATGGCCATCATCGCCACGCCGTCGTGCAGGGTCATGAACCGCGCGTGCTCGATGGCGGTGTCGAACGCCTCCTGCGCCAACAGCGCGGTGCCGGCGCCGGCCATGCCGCGCTCCATCAGCTCGGCCTCCAAGTGGTCCTGCACCGGGCCGAGCGCCGAGGCCGGGCCCGAGAGCACGAACGGAATCCAGCGCAGCGGCCCCTGCAGATAATCCGGATCCGGCTGCAGGCCGGGCGGCATGGCGCCGTCGTGGCTGCCCAGGCACAGCAGGCGCGACTCCGGCGATTTCGGTGCCAGATGCGCCAAGCGCGCGATTTCGGCGTGCAGCGGCCAACCCGGACGCAGCACCTCGGTCGGGTCGAAGGCGGCCGCGGCCAGGCTGATGTCGATGTCGGTGCGCGCGCCTAGCCAGGGCTTCAGGTCGGCGGCCAGCAGTTCGCCCAAGCGGCCGGCAGCGGCCACATCCAGGGCCGGACGGCCCAGATGCCGGCCGGGGCAGAGTTCAAGGGCCAACAGGCCATAGCTGTAAATGGTCTCAGGCATGCGTTACCATACTCGGGAGTTTGGAGAGATTCCAGCGCCAGGCCGGCGCGGCCCCTGCCGCGTCCGCCGATTTTACACCCTTAAGGAGCCGTTCCATGTCCGCACCGCGTCGCGTCGCCATCCTCGGTGGCATCCGAATCCCGTTCTGCCGCAACAACACCGCGTACTACGACCTCGGCAACCTCGGCCTGTCCACGCTGGTGCTCGGCGGTCTGGTCGAGAAATTCCAGCTGCAGGGCCAGACCTTGGGCGAAGTGGCGATGGGCGCCGTGCTCAAGCACTCCAGCGACTTCAACCTGGCGCGCGAAGCCACCCTGTCGTCCGGGCTGTCGCCGTACACGCCGGGCATCACCATCACCCGCGCCTGCGGCACCGGCCTGGACGCGCTGATCACCGTCGCCAACAAGATCGCGCTCGGCCAGATCGAGGCCGGCATCGGCGGCGGTTCCGATACCACCTCCGACGTGCCGATCGCGGTCAACAAGAAGCTGCGCCGCCGCCTGCTCGACCTCAACCGCGCGCGCAGCCTGGGCGAGCGCATCAAGGCCGCGCTGAAAGGCTTTTCCTTCAGCGAATTCAAGCCCGAATTCCCGGGCGTGGCCGAGCCGCGCACCGGCAAGAGCATGGGCGAGAGCTGCGAGGACATGGCCAAGCAGTGGCAGATCCCGCGGGAGGCGCAGGACCGGCTGGCCTTCGAATCGCACCAGAAGGCCGCCGCGGCCTATGAACGCGGTTTCTACAGCGACCTGGTGATGCCGATCCGCGGCCTTGAGCGCGACAACATCCTGCGCCCGGACACCAGCCTGGAAAAACTGGCGACGCTCAAGCCGGCGTTCGACAAGCGCTCCGGCAAGGGTACGCTGACCGCCGGCAACTCCACCAACCTGAGCGACGGCGCCTCGGCCGCGTTGCTGTCCTCGGAAGACTGGGCCATCGCCAACGGCAAGGAGATCCAGGCCTATCTGGTCGACGCGCAGGTGGCCGCGGTCGATTTCGTCGGCGGCGACGGCCTGCTGATGGCGCCGGCTTGGGCGGTGGCGCAGCTGCTGAAACGCAATAACCTCACATTGCAGGATTTCGACTTCTACGAAATCCACGAAGCGTTCGCGGCGCAGGTGCTGTGCACGCTGAAGGCCTGGGAGTCGGAGGAGTTCTGCAAGAGCAAACTCGGCCTGGACGGCGCGCTCGGCAGCATCGACCGCAGCAAGCTCAATGTGGTCGGCTCCTCGCTGGCGCTCGGCCATCCGTTCGCCGCCACCGGCGCGCGCATCGTGGCCACCGCCGCCAAGCTGCTGAAGGAAAAAGGCCAGGGCCGCGCGCTGATCTCGATCTGCACCGCCGGCGGCATGGGCGTGGCGGCCATCGTCGAGCGCTGAGTTCCCGTTTCCGGCAAGAAAAAAGCGGCCATCCGGCCGCTTTTTTCATTCCCGGCAGGTGCTGGGCAGGTATCTGCCCTCGATATCGGGGCTGTAGCAGCGCCATTCGACCGCGCCATCGGCGCCCTCGGACGGTTCCAGCACGATGCTGCCGCCATCGATCGGATCGACCGCCATCTGCACGCGCACCACGCCGCCCTGTTCGATGCGGATGTCGCTTACTTCCGGCGATGCGGCCTCGAACACATAGCCGGCCTGGGCATTGTCGGCCGGTACGGCGCCGGTCGCGGCGTAGGTTTCGGCCACCGCCAGTTTGGCTTCGGCCGCGGTCTCCAGGCCCTGCGCGATTTTGGCGCGCACGGTGTAGTCCTGATAGGCCGGAATGGCGATGGCGGCCAGCACGGCCAGCATCATCAGCAGGCCGAAGCCGAGCAGGATGAAGATGGCCACGTTGCTGGTGCCGCCCTTGCCGGCCAGTTCGCCGAGCTGGCGTTCGGGGCTGCCGCCGGCCTGCCGCACCTCCGCGATCTTGGCCTTACAGTGCCGGTAGTACAGGGCATCGCCGAACAGCGGCGGCAACAGCATGAACGCCGCGATGTACAGCACGTAACCCACGATGAACACCACCACGCCGGCGTCCTCGTCGCCCAGCAGAGCCACCACTACGAAGAACGGAACCATCAGCACATACGGCGAGAGCCAGTACAGGAAGGCGTTCAACCACATCTTGCGGTACAGCAGCCAGTAGAAAGTGACCAAGAACGCCGGCCAGTGCCAGCCGATGCCGGCCTTGCCGCGGCGATCGAATTCGGCGAAGCGTTGCAGGTAATACGCGGTGTTGTTCGGGCCGATCGCGGCTTTGTAGAAATCGGCCTCGCCGAGGACCGGCGCTTCGAGCGGCTGGCCGCAGTCGCGGCAGAAGCGGGCCTCGGTGCCGGCCTCGTGGCCGCAGTGGGTGCAGTGCATGGGATGTCCTTCAGGTCGGAGTGCGGTTCATTCCGGCAACAGCGGAATGCCGTGTTCGTTGCGTTGTTCAGGCACCGCCTGCGCGGCGATCTTCTGTTGCAGGCTGATGCCGGTCATCGGCAGCGGCGCCTCGCCGTTCAGCACGCGGCGGGCGTTGTTCTCGGCGATGTAGGCCGGTTCGAACTCGCCGCGCGCGGCATGCGCCATGCCCAGCCGGTTCCAGCTTTCGGCGCCGCCGCCCTGGGCCACGGCGCGCTGCCAGAAGCCGACTGCCTGCTCCGGCTTGCCGCAGGCCTCGTGCCAGGCGCCGAGCGCGTGCAGCAGATCGGCGTCGGCCGGATGCGCCGGCAGCAGGGCCGAGAGCCGCGCGAGCAGGGCCTCATCGCGGTGCGCCAGCACGGCCAGGGCCTGTACGGTATCGACTTGGTAGCGCGCTTCCAGTGAGTCGAGCAAGGCCGCCGCGGCCGAGGCCTGCATGCCCAGCGCGTAGGCGCGCGCGGCGAAGGCTGCCGCCGCACCTTGGTTTTCGCCGTTCAGTTCCTGCCAGCGTTGCCACAGGCTGTCGGCGGAATCGGCGGCTTGCAGGTAACGGCTTTGGTACAACGCGCGCAGTTGCGCCGATTGCTTGCCGCTCAAGCCGTGGCCGCGGGCATTCAGCCAATTGCGCGCCAGGTCGAACTGGCCGAGCGCGACCGCGGCTTCGATGGCGATGCCGCGCGCCACCGGCGACCACTCGCTGGCCGGCCGTGTCAGCATCACGTCCAGGGCCTGCTGCGGTTTGCCGTCCTTCAGCAGCAGGCGCGCGTTGTTGGAGGCCGCCAAGGTCGGGTTCGACTGGTTCAGGCGTTCCAGCAACTGCGCCGCGTCGACCCAGTCCTCCAGCGCCAAGGCCGCCTGACGGGCGCCGAGCAGGGCCAGGTCGCGCACGCTGCGGTCTTCGGCGGCCTTCAGCAGCAGGGTCCGCGCCCGCGCGTGGCGGCCTTCGTAGAACGCGGTCAGGCCGTTGGCCAGACGGTTGCGCGCCTGCCGCTGCGCGTAGTCCTGCCAGGCCCGTACCGGCAGGCGCAGCAGGGTCCACAGCAGCCAGAGCGCGAACAGCAGCAGCACGCAACCGAACAGGAACACCGCCACGCTGGTGGTGACCGTGGTGCCGTGCCAGCGGATCACCACTTCGCCGAAATCGGGTTGCAACAGGTCCCAGGCCAATGCGCCGAGCGCGGCCAACAGCAACCACCACAGGAAGCTGCGGTACAGGCTCACGGCGCGGCTCCCTGCTTCAGGCGCTGCAGCTCCGACAGCGTGCTGCCGGCCAGCGGCAGGGCCGGCGTCAGCGGCGCGTCGGCGGCCATCTGCAGGCGCTGGCGCCGTTCGCGCAGCTGTGGTGTGTCGGCGTACAGACGCTGTAGCCATTGTCCGATGCGGCCGACGCTGGCCTTGAATTCCGCGCCTTGGCGCAATTGCAGCGCGATGCGGGCGTTGGCGATCTCCAGCGCCAGCGCGGTCTTGGCCGCCTGCCGTTCGCCGGGCGCGATCAGGGTCTGCTGGCCGGTGGGCTGGATCTGCACCAAGGCGTCGAGCAGGCGCTGCAAACCGCTGGCCGACGGTTTGCCCGACGCGGCGGCGTCGGCCGCTGGCAGCTGCGGCAACAAGGCTTCCAGGGCATCGAGCTCGCCGCGCGCGATGGCGCCCGGGTCGGCCTCGACCGCGCGGTAGGCGGCCAGTTCGCGGGTCACGGTCTGGCGCAGGTCCAGCCATTGCGGATCGGTCAGCCCACCGAGCGCGGCGGCGGCCAGTTCGGTCGCTTGGATGGCGCCCGACAGATCGCCCGACAGCGTCCAGCGTTCACGCGCGATGATCAGCATCAGCTCCGCTTCGTGGATGCGCAGGCCGTCCTGCGCGCTGCGGCCGGAGCGGCCGAGTTCGCGCACGCTGTCCTCGATCAAGGCCGCGCGTTCGCCGATGCCGAGCACTTCGTCGCGCAGCAGGTTGGTGCGGTTGGCCGATTCGTTCAGCCTCTGCTGCCAGGCGGCGCGTTCGCGCGCCAGCTTGGCCACTTCCTGTTCGGCCGACAGCAGCCGGCGGTCCAAGGCCTGCGGACTCAGGTCGGGCGGGGCGTCCGCCAGCGTCGGCGCCGCCGGCGTGCGTACGAATCGCCAATAGGCCAGGCCCGCGATGGCGGCCAGTACGGCGATCGCCAGAATCAGCGTGCCGCGGCGCACGGGCGCGGCGGCGGGGCTCGGGTTTGCGTTCATGGTCTGCTCCTCGTGCGGTCCTTGCCGGCGCAGGCCGCCAGCGCCGCCAGCATGGCCGGCGCGTGCGTGCTTTCGGC
>JAYSFF010000040.1:0-17601 GCA_041913425.1 Arenimonas sp.
TGACCTTGCCCTCGAAGGCCTTGCCGCAGTGCGCGCGGATGGCGTCGAAGAAGGCGTCCTGCACCGGAATCGACACCAGCGGCGCGGCGGCGATGGTGCCGGCCATGGCCGGTAGCGGGCAAAGCAGGGCGGCAATGAGAACATAAGCGGGACTGCGCATGGCGGGGTTCCTGAAGGTAGTGACCCACTATAGCCGGTGTCGGCGCGCGCTTGAAGTCCGGCCGGTTCAGTCGCCGCGTCGGATGCGCCGCGTCAGCGCATGCAACTCGGCGATCAGCGCCCGTGTTTCGTGCGCATCCGGCCCGCGCTCGCCGTAGCGCAGCAGGGTATAGCGCCGCGCGGCTTCGCCCAGCGCCGCGGACCATTCGGCTCGTCCCCCAAGTCGTTGCGCGAAATCGAGCGCCGTTTCATGCGGTATCTTGCTCAGGCCGATCCGGTGCAGCCGCGCCAACAGCCGTTGCCAGGCCTTTTCCAGCGGATCGGAGGGCTGCGGCACGCGCCGCGCCAGCAGGAACAGCGCATACGACAGCAGAGCGGCCAGCGTCATCAGCACCAGCAGCATCTGCCAGCGTTGCGCCTCGGCCAAGCCCATGGCGCGGAACAGCTGCATCTGGCGCGCGGCGTTGAAGCCGACCATCCAGTCGTTCCAGCGCGTGCGCAGGAAATCGCCGACGTCCAGCAGTGGCGACAGCGCGTCGCGGCCGCCGGTCGGCTGCTCCCCGGCGGCGGTGGTCAGGGTGTCGAGGATGTTCTCCGGCGCCACCGCCGCGGTCGGATCGATGCGGACCCAACCTTCGCCCTCCAGCCAGACTTCGTTCCAGGCGTGCGCGTCGCGGCGGTACAGCAGCCAGTAGCCGCCATACGGGTTGCGGTAGCCGCCGGCGTAGCCGGTGACCACCCGCGACGGGATGCCGGCGGCGCGCATCATCAGCGCGAACGAGGAGCTGAAGTGCTGGCAGAATCCGCGCCGGTAGCCGAACAGGAACTCGTCGACGCCGTTGATGCCGGGTTCGGGCGTATCCAGTGTGTAGGCGAAATCGCGCCGGATCCAGGCCAGCACGCGTTCGATGTAGGCGCGCTCGT
This sequence comes from Arenimonas sp., assembly GCA_041913425.1. GTDB lineage: Bacteria > Pseudomonadota > Gammaproteobacteria > Xanthomonadales > Xanthomonadaceae > Arenimonas. The sequence goes on from JAYSFF010000040.1 coordinate 1,084, forward strand.
CGACCGCTTCCGTACGCCATTGCCGGGCCAAGGCTTGGGTGCGCGGATTGAAGCCGCGCGGGAAAGCCAGGGCGCGCTGGCGGCTTGCCGCATCCAACACCTTGCCGTCCGGCGATGACGGCAATGCGCGCGCGCGGTATTGGGTCAGGCGCTGTATGGGTTTGTCGCTCCACGCGCTGTTGTCCGCGCTCAGGGAATAGCCGTCCGGTGCCGTGGCCGGCCAATCCAGCACCGGCAGATAGCGTTTTTCGGTCGGCTCCAAACTCACCGAGTAGGCGATTCCGCCCGTGCTTTGGGCATTGCCGCCGAGCGCCGGCGCGCTGTCCTGCCGGCTGCGGCGCCACTCCAGGCCGTCGAAATCCCACAATACCGGGCCGCGCCAGTAGCGCTGCTCGGGCGCCGGCGTGGGGCCGTCGAAGCTGACCCGGAACGCGATGCGGTCGTCGGCCAGGGTATCGAGCCATTGTCCGGGCCGCATGCTGTCGCCCAAGCCGGCGCCGGCATCGGACAGGCCCGGCAGTCCCCACAGCGGCGTCGCGATGCGCGGAAACAGCCAGAACAGCGCCGCCGCCAACGGCATTGCCATCAGCATTTGCCGGCCGATACCCGACGCCAGTTGCCGCCAGCGGCCGCGCGGCCAGTCGAGCGTGCCGGTGCTGGTGACCTGCAACGCGAACAGCCAAGTCAGCATGCCGAGCAGGGCCAGCGCCAGCGTCAGCGGTCCTTGGTCGTTGAGCAGGGCCGCGAACGGCAGGAACAGCGCGAAGCCGAGCAGGGCGCGCAAATCGCGCAGGCCGGCGGTTTCCAAGCATTTCAAGGCCATCATCAAGGCCAGCATGCCGGCGGCGGCGTCGCGTCCGAAGCGGCCGTGATAGGCCAACAGCACCATCGCCAGCGAAACCGGCAACACCAAGAGCAGCACCAGACGGTGCGGTTTCGGCAACAGATAGCCGGCCAGGCACAGCAACAGCACCAGCACGGTCAGCAGCGGCGGCAATTGCGGCAACAACGGCAGCGCCGACAACGCGGCGCAGACTGCCGTCAGGCGGCGCAGGGCGGCATCCGGCTTATCCATGCGGCATCAAGGCCAAGGCCTGCAGGCAGCGGTGCCGGTGTTCGGCGCCCGAATCGGCGGCGATGCGGACGCCGGGCAGATGCAGGGCATAGCGCCGCTGCCGGCGCTCGGCCTTCAGCACCCAAAGTGTCAGCTGCGCGATGCGCGCTTCGTGATCGAGATGCGGCAGACCGTGCCAGTCCAGCAGTAGCTCATCCGCGCTGGCGCGTTCGTATTCGCGCACCTGCAGCTGGCCGGTGCGTGCGCTGGCCTTCCAGGCGATCTGCTTGCGCGCGTCGCCCGAGCGGTATTCGCGCAGGTGGTGCGGCTGGTCGCTGCGGTCGCGGGCGCTGCGGCCGATGCCGCCGTCGGCGGCCGCCATCCGCATCGGCAGCGGCTTGCCGCGCGGCGCGGGATAGACCAGCACGCGTTCGCGCAGATTCAGGTGGCACCAGGCGCGCGCCAGGCCCAGCGGGTGCCGGGTCGAGACGGTGATGCGGTCGATGTCCTGCCAGCCGCGGCGCCCGGCGATAATCGGCAGCACGGCGCGGATTTCGCCGCCATCGAGCGGCACTGCGCAGTGGAAACCAGCATGTTCCAACAACAGCTGTCGCCCGTCCGGCTTGGCCGATTCGATCAGCACCGGCAACTCCAGCATCTGGCCGGCGAACACCGGCGCCGCGGATTGCGTGCGCAGACGCAGGCCCAGCAAGGACAGATGGCCGGCGATCAGCGCGTTGTTGCACAGGCTGATGACCACGAAGCCGAGCAGCAGCGCGGCGTTGTTGTTGTAGTTCAGGCTGCCGAGGTTCAGCACCGCCAAGGCCAAGCCGACGAACAGGCCGAAACGGGTCGGCAGCACGTAGATGCGCCGGTTGCCGACCGTGAACGGCTGCGCGTCGCGCGCGCCGGCCCGCAGCCACGGCATGCGGCGCCACCACCGGTCGAGACGTCCGCGCCAGGCGGCCAAGGCCGTCATTTCAGGCGACGGCGACGCTTTCGAGCAGGGCCGCCGCCAGCTCGCGGTTGCGGCCCTCGATGTCGGGGTGGATGCGGTGCGCGGCGGCGTCGATGAACACCGCCTGCACGTCGTTCGGCGTCACGAATCCGTGGCCGTCGAGGAAAGCGTTGGCCTTGGCCGCCGCCAACAGCGACAGCCCCGCGCGCGGCGACAGCCCGACGCGGATGCCCGGGAACCGGCGTGAGCGCGCGACCAGCGCCTGCACGTAGTCGATCAGCGCGTCCGAACAGTGCAGGGCCTGCGCCTGCGCGCGCAAGGCAAGCACGCTGGCCACGTCGGCGAACGCCGGCGCCACCGGCGCGCCGAGCGTGGCGCCGCCTTTCAGCAACGCGCGTTCGTGTTCGGCCGAGATGTAGCCCATGCCGATGCGCAGGGTGAAGCGGTCGAGCTGCGAATCCGGCAGGGCGAAGGTGCCGGACAGGTCGGTCGGGTTCTGGGTGGCGATCACGAAGAACGGATTGGGCAGGGCGTGCGTGCTGCCGTCGATGCTGACCTGGTGCTCGGCCATCGCTTCCAGCAGCGCGCTTTGCGTGCGCGGCGGGGCGCGGTTGATTTCGTCGGCGAGCAGGATCGAGGTGAACGCCGGCCCCCGGTGCAGTTCGAACCGGCGCCGGTCCGGATCGTACACCGAGACGCCGAGGATGTCCGACGGCAGCAGGTCGGCGGTGAACTGGACGCGCTTGAAATCCAGCCCGAGCGCGCCGGCTAAGGCCCGCGCCAGGGTGGTCTTGCCCGTTCCCGGCAGATCCTCGATCAGCAGGTGGCCGCCGGCCAGGAAGGCGATGAATGCGGATTTCACCGCCTGCGGGTTGCCCAACACCTGCCGGTTGCAGGCCGCCAGCGCGCGTTGCAGGGGGGCGAGGCTGGCGTCGGATGCCTGAGGCAAGGGATTGGACATGGCGGATTCCGGTCAAAGAAGTTCATTCTAATACGCCGCCGTGCAGGGCAGGCTAATCCGGCCGGATTTATGAAATGCCTTTAATTACAGCCACATACCCTCCGCTTCCGTGGGGTTCGGGCGGCCTCGGCGCGTTTGCCGTGCGGCCGGCGCCGGTTCAGCCGGCGGCAATCGGCCGGATTGACTTAGGTGGATGAATCCATTAGAATTTAACGCTTATGTCTGCCACCTTGCCCCCGCAATTGGATGTTTGGCGCATGGTGGCGAACCAGCGCCGCTTCGAAGGAAGCCTGCCGTTGGCGCAGATGCCGCGCCTGATGGAGCTTCTCGCGGACGGCGAAGGCGACTGCCGCTACACGGTCGATTTCTACCGCGACCCGCTCAAGATCGATGTCATGCACATCCGCTTGCAGACGGTGTTCCACCTGGTGTGCCAGCGCACGTTGGAGCGCTTCGCCCACCCGGTCGAAATCGACCAGCGCCTCGGTCTGATCAGCGACGAGGCGCAGGAAGCTTCCCTGCCGGAAGGCATGGAGGCGGTATTGATCGAAGGCAACGGCGAGGTCTCGCCGCTGCAGCTGATCGAAGACGAGCTTCTGCTGGCGGTGCCTCTGGTGCCGATCAACCCGGACGCTTCCGGCCTGGATCCGAAATGGAGCGGGGACGAAGCGGTCGAGGAAGAAAAACCCAATCCCTTCGCGGCCCTTGCGGCGCTGAAGGACCACACGTAACATCGCATTTCGTTCCGGAGTCTAACCATGGCCGTTCAAAAATCCCGTCGTACCCCCTCCACCCGCGGTATGCGCCGTTCGCACGACGCCCTGTCCGCCAAGCAGCTGGCCACCGATCCGACCACCGGCGAAACCCATCTGCGCCACCACGTGACCAAAGACGGCTTCTACCGCGGCCGCAAGGTCGTCGACGTCAAATCGGCGGTCGAAACCGAAGAGTGAGGCTTGCCCGGTCACCGGGTATGCTCTAAGGTAATTAAGGCGAGCTCGGCTCGCCTTAATTGTTTCCGAAACGCAAACGGGATTCCCACACCATGCCTATCTATTCGCGCATCGCCGGCACCGGCAGCTACCTTCCGGAGCGCGTGCTCACCAACGCCGACCTGGAGAAGATGGTCGACACCAACGACGAATGGATCGTCAGCCGCAGCGGCATCCGCGAGCGCCACATAGCCGCCGAGGGCGAGAACACCAGCGACCTGGCCTATCAGGCCTCGCTCAAGGCGCTTGACGCCGCCGGCATGCAGTCCTCTGAAATCGAATTGATCATCGTCGGCACCACCACGCCCGACATCGTGTTCCCGTCCACCGCCTGTCTGTTGCAGGACAAGCTCGGCATCGCCGGCTGCGGCGCGTTCGACGTCAACGCCGCCTGTTCCGGCTTTTTGTACGCGTTGAGCGTGGCCGACCAGTTCATCCGCGCCGGCACGGTCAAGAACGTGCTGGTGGTCGGCGCCGAGACCCTGACCCGCATCGTCGACTGGACCGACCGCGCCACCTGCGTGCTGTTCGGCGACGGCGCCGGCGCCGTGGTGCTGAAGGCCGACACCGAGGCCGGCATCCTGTCCACGCACCTGCACGCCGACGGCGGCAAGAAAGAGCTGCTGATCTGTCCGGCCGGTCCGTCCAAGGGCTTCGACAACACCCAGGTCAACGCCGGCGTGAAGGTGCTGATGGCCGGCAGCGAAGTGTTCAAGCACGCGGTCAAGGCCCTGGATTCGGTGGTCGACGAGACCTTGCAGGCTAATGGCCTAGACAAGTCCGATCTCGACTGGCTGATTCCGCACCAGGCCAACCTGCGCATCATCGAAGCCACCGCCAAGCGCCTGGAGATGTCGATGGACCAGGTCATCATCACCGTCGACAAGACCGGCAACACCTCGTCCGGATCGGTGCCGCTGGCGCTGGACGAAGCGGTGCGCTCGGGCAAGATCCAGCGCGGCCAGCTGATGCTGCTGGAGGCCTTCGGCGGCGGCTTCACCTGGGGTTCGGCGCTGATCCGCTACTGACCGGACTTGTGGGTACGGGGCGGCAACTGGTTTAATGTCGCCCTCAATCCATCCGGAGTCACCGCGCGCATGATCAGCCAGCTGGCATTCGTCTTCCCGGGGCAGGGCTCGCAGAGCGTCGGCATGCTGGCCGAGCTCGCCGACGCGCACCCGTCCATCCGCGACACTTTCGCCGAAGCCTCGGAAGGCGCCGGCGTCGATCTCTGGCAGATCAGCCAGGACAATCCCGACGACCGCCTGAACCAAACCGAATTCACCCAGCCGGCGCTGCTGGCTGCGAACGTGGCGCTGTGGCGCCTGTGGCAGATGCAGGGCGGCGCGCAGCCGGCCATGTTGTCCGGCCACAGCCTGGGCGAATACGCCGCGTTGGTCGCCGCCGGCGCGCTCGGCCTGGCCGACGGCGCGCGTCTGGTGCGTCTGCGCGGCCAGTTCATGCAGGACGCGGTGCCGGCCGGCACCGGCGCCATGGCGGCCGTGCTCGGCGCCGAGGACGCGCAGGTCGAAGCAGTCTGCGCCGACAGCTCGCACGACGGTTCGGTCGTTGTGCCGGCGAATTACAATTCGCCCGGCCAAATCGTCATCGGTGGTCACGCCGAGGCCGTCGACCGCGCCATCGCCGCCTTGCAGGCCGCCGGCATCCGCAAGACGGTCAAGCTCGCGGTCAGCGTGCCCTCGCACACGCCGTTGATGCACGCCGCCGCCGAACGCCTGCAAGACGCCATCCTGGCCGCCGCCTGGCGCGCGCCCGAGCGTCCGGTGGTGCACAACGTCGATGCCGCGGTGAAGACCGACGTGGCCGACATCCGGCGCGCGCTAGTCGAGCAGCTGTATCTGCCGGTGCAATGGACCCGCTGCACGCAGGCCTTGGCGGCGGCCGGCGTGCGGCATGCCGTGGAGTGCGGCCCGGGCAAAGTCCTGGCCGGTCTGGTCAAGCGCATTGATAAATCGGTTTCCACCTATAATCTGGCGACGCCGGCCGCCTGGCAGGCGACGCTGGCGCAAACCTTCGATTGAGGATTCGGGATGAGCATGGATTTGAGCGGTGAAGTGGTTCTGGTGACCGGCGCCAGCCGCGGTATCGGTGCGGCCATCGCCGACCTGTTGGCGGCACGCGGCGCCACCGTCGTCGGCACCGCCACCTCGCAGGCCGGCGCCGACGCCATCGGCGCGCGCCTGGCGCCGCACGGCGGCACCGGCATGGTGTTGAACGTGACCGACGGCGCGGCGGTCGAAGCCGTGGTCGAGGACGTCGCCAAGCGCTTCGGCCCGGTCAGCGTGCTGGTCAACAACGCCGGCATCACCCGCGACCAGATCCTGATGCGGATGAAGGACGAGGACTGGGACGCCATCATCGACACCAACCTGAGCTCGGTGTACCGCACCAGCAAGGCGGTGATGCGCGGCATGATGAAGGCGCGCAAGGGCCGAATCATCAACATCGCCTCGGTCATCGGCCTGACCGGCAATGCCGGCCAGTCCAACTACGCCGCCGCCAAGGCCGGCATCATCGCATTCTCGAAATCGCTGGCCAAGGAAATCGGCTCGCGCGGGGTCACCGTCAACGTGGTGGCGCCGGGCTTCATCCAGACCGACATGACCGACGGCCTGCCGGAAGACGCCAAGCAGGCGCTGATGGCCCAGATCGCGCTCGGGCGCCTGGGCAGCCCGACCGACATCGCCGAGGCGGTGGCCTTCCTGGCCGGTCCGGCCGCGGCCTACATCACCGGCGAGACCCTGCACGTCAACGGCGGCATGTACATGGCCTAAGCCATCGGCGGCGGAAACTGATAAAATACTCTAAAATCCAGCCAGCGCGAGTTCTGGGCCGAGCGCCGGCGGAAACCATTCAACAGCCCAATATCGTCACTCCGCGGGAGGAGAAAGTTTCATGAGCACTATCGAAGAACGCGTCAAGAAAATCGTGGTTGAACAGCTGGGCGTCAAAGAAGAAGAAGCCACCGCCAACGCTTCGTTCGTTGACGATCTGGGCGCCGACTCGCTCGACACCGTGGAGCTGGTGATGGCCCTGGAAGAAGAGTTCGAGTGCGAGATCCCGGACGAAGAAGCCGAGAAGATCACCTCGATCCAGCAGGCCATCGATTACATCAAGGCCCACGTCAAGGCCTGATCGCCCGCATACGGAACGCCACAGGGCCGCTTCATGCGGCCCTGTCTGCTTCCGGCCGGCTCCGCGCATGCCACTCGTCCGTGCCGCCGCTCTGACCTTGCTGACCGGGCTCTGGCTCTGGAGCAGCTCGGTGTTCGCGCCCTGGGCCGAGGACCTCGATCCGCGCCTGTGGCTGTACGATCTGTGCTACTACGCCGGCTTCGGCCTGCTGTTCTGGGGCGTGGCCGAGGCCGTTCTGCTGTTGCGCCGTTCGCGCCTGGGGCGTGGGTCCCGCACCGGAAGGATGGTCGGTATCGCGTTGCTGTCGCTGTCGGCGCTGTCGGCCTTAACCGCGGCGTGGCTGACGCAGACCGAAGCCGGTTGGCGTTGGCGGGTGCGCGTAAGCACGGAAGCCCTGGCGCCGTTCGCGGTACCGGCATACGCAGACCGCCGCCAGCGCGTCGGCTGGCTGCTGGTCGATACCCAGCGCATGCCCTGCGGCGACCAGGCCTGGCTTTGGCTGGGGCGCCCGTTCGGCGGCGGTACCGGCACCAATAGGGCCCTGGTATACAGCCCGGATGCCGTACCGAAATCGCCGCAGGCCGAGGCCTTCGGCTTCCGTCCGGCCGCGGCCGGCTGGTGGCTGGCCTACCAGGACCCCGGCTCCTATTCGGCGGCGTCGGACGGTACAATGGCCTGCGTTAAGGGCCGGCGGCTGGCGTCGCATGCCGAAGGCCTTCGCTTCATCGATTCATATTGAGTACGGCGCGCCGGTACCGCCCGCGCTTCCATCGTCAACGATTCCGGAGTTTTGCATATGAAACGTCGTGTTGTAGTCACCGGTCTGGGCATCCTGTCGCCGCTCGGCAACGACCTGGCCAGCAACTGGGACGCCGTGCTCAACGGCCGTTCCGGCATCGGTACCATCACCCATTTCGACGCCAGCGCCATGGCGACCCACATCGCCGGCGAAGTCCGCGACTTCGATCCCAAGGCCTGGTTCAGCCCGAAAGACGTCAAGAAAATGGACATCTTCATCCATTACGGCCTGGCCGCCTCGTTCATGGCGATGCAGGACGCCGGGCTGGAAATCACCGAAGCCAACGCCGAGCGCGCCGGCGTGCTGGTCGGCTCCGGCATCGGCGGCATCCGCGGCATCGAGGAGACCGCCATCGACCTGCATCTGGGCGGTCCGCGCAAGGTCTCGCCGTTCTACGTGCCGAGCACCATCATCAACATGATTTCCGGCCAACTGTGCATCATGAAGGGCTTCAAGGGCCCGAACTTCTCGGCAGTCTCGGCCTGCGCGTCCAGTAACCATTCGATCGGCATGGCCATGCGCATGATCCAGTACGGCGACGCCGACATCATGGTCGCCGGCGGCGCCGAGCACGGCTGCACGCCGACCGCAGTGGCCGGCTTCTGCGCCATGAAGGCGCTGTCGACCCGCAACGACGACCCGGCCCGCGCCAGCCGCCCTTGGGACAGCGAACGCGACGGCTTCGTGCTTGGCGACGGCGCCGGCATCCTGGTGCTGGAGGAGTACGAACACGCCAAGGCCCGCGGCGCGCGCATCTACTGCGAGCTGGCCGGCTTCGGCGCCAGCTCCGACGCCTACCACATGACCGCGCCGAGCGACACCGGCGAAGGCCCGGCGCGTTGCATGACCATGGCGATGAAGGACGCCGGCATCAATGCCGACCAGGTCGATTACCTGAACGCGCACGGCACCTCGACCCCGCTGGGCGATTTGGCCGAAACCAACGCCATGAAGCTGGCGCTGGGCGACCACGCCTACAAGACCCTGGTCAGCTCGACCAAGTCGATGACCGGCCATCTGCTGGGCGCCGCCGGCGGCGTGGAGGCGGTGCTGTCGATCCTGGCCATGCAGCACGGCATCGTGCCGCCGACCATCAACCTCGACAACCCGAGCGAAGGCTGCGACCTGGACTACGTGCCGAACGTGCCGCGCGAGAAGAAGCTCGACGTGGTGATGTCGAACGGCTTCGGCTTCGGCGGCACCAACGGAACCCTGGTGTTCCGCAAGATCTGAGCGCCGCGGTGCCGTTGATCCAGCGTCCCGTCGACGGTCCGATCGATCTGCCCGCCCTGCAGCGCCGCGATCCGCGGCGCTTTCCACTGCTGCTGCAGAGCGTGGCCGGCGGCAACGCGCTGTCGCGCTGGGACATCCTGTTCATCGCCGACGGCAGCGGCCTGCAATTGCGCGAGGGCGAGACCCGAACCCTCGACGGCGCGCGCGTGGATATGCCGTTCCTGGCCGCGTTCGATGCCGCATTCGCCACCGCGCGCGGCGAGGTTTCCGACGAGCTGCCGTTCTCCGGCGGTTGGGCCCTGTATCTGGGTTACGAGGCGGCGGCGCAGATCGAGCCCTCGTTGCATCTGCCGGCTTTCGACGGTCCCTTGCCCGATGCGCTGGCGCTGCGTTGCCCGGCCGCGTTGTTGTTCGACAAACACCAAAACCGGGCCATCGCCGTGGCCGAGCCCGGCCATGAGGCGCTGTTGGACGAGGCCCTGCCTCTGCCGGCGGCCGACGACGTCCTGCCGCCGCTACCGGCATGGCCGCACGACGGCGTCTGCCGCGAGGACGAACCGTCGCGCTTCACCGGTGCCGTGCGCCGCATCCTGGATTACCTGAAAGCCGGAGACGTGTTCCAGGTCAACGTCTCGCGCGCCTGGACCGGCCGCTATCCCGGCGCCGATCCGCATACGCTGTACGAGCGCCTGTGCCGCCTGAATCCGGCGCCGTTCGCCGGCCTGTTGCGCTTCGATGAGTGGTCGCTGCTCAGCTCCTCGCCGGAGCGTCTGGTGTCGGTGCGCGGCGAGGCGGTGCAGACCCGCCCGATCGCCGGCACCCGGCCGCGCCTGCCGGGCGACGACGAACCCGCGCGCATCCGCGAGCTGGTCGGGCATCCCAAGGAGCGCGCCGAGCACGTGATGCTGATCGATCTGGAGCGCAACGACCTGTCGCGCGTATGCGTGCCCGGCTCGGTGCGTGTCGATGAATTGATGGCGGTCGAATCCTACGCGCATGTGCACCATATCGTGTCCAACGTCAGCGGCCGGTTACGGCCGCAGGCCATGCCGGGTCAGATCATCGCCGCTGTGTTCCCCGGCGGCACCATCACCGGTTGCCCTAAGGTGCGTTGCATGCAGATCATCGCCGAACTCGAAGGCGGCGGCCGCGGTCCGTACACCGGCGCGCTGGGTTACGTGAACCGCAACGGGGACATGGACCTCAACATCCTGATCCGCAGCCTGTGGCTGCAGGGCGACACCCTGCAGCTGCGCGCAGGTGCAGGCATCGTGTTCGATTCCGAGCCGGCGCACGAACTGCAGGAAACGCGTGCCAAGGCCCGCGGCCTGCTGTGCGCCTTGGGCGCGGCGGAATGAGCATGCGCGTATTCCGCGGCGATGAGCCCGTGCCGGCGGTGTCGCCCGCCGATCGCGGCCTGGCCTACGGCGACGGGCTGTTCGAGACGCTGCTGGCGCTCGATGGCGACATGCCGTGGTGGCATGCGCATTGGCGACGGCTGTCCTCCGGCGCCGCGCGTCTGGGCATCGCGCCGCCCAGCGAGGCGCTCTTGCGTTCGGCGGCCGAGGAAATGCTGGGGCAGGGCCGGCAGGTGCTGAAGCTGATCCTGACCCGCGGCGAATCCGGCCGCAGCTATCTGCCGGGTGACGGCCCGCCGACCAGTATTTTGAGCGTGCATCCGGCGCCCGTCGACGCCGCCGCGCCGCGGGCCCTGCATTGGTGCAAAACGCCTGTGGCGCGGCAACCGGCCTTGGCCGGACTGAAGCACCTGAACCGCTTGGAGAATGTGCTGGCGCGCGCCGAATGCGCGCGCGCCGGCCATGCCGAAGGCCTGATGTGCGACGAGCAGGGGAACGTGCGCTGCGCCACCGCCGCCAACGTGTTCGCCCTGATCGACGGCATCTGGCATACGCCGGATACCGCCTTGGGCGGCGTGGCCGGCGTGGCGCGCGCGCAGCTGCTGGCCTTGGAGCCGGCCATCCGGGTGGCGGAGCTGAGCCGCGCGATGCTGGAAAACGCCGAAGCGGTTTTTCTGAGCAATGCCGTTCGCGGTATGATGGCGGTCGACCGAATCGGAGAAACCGCGTTCGCCCGGAGCGCCGCCTTCGAAACGCTGAAACAGCGTTTCCTGGCCGCGCACCCGGCTTTCGCCCGCGACTGACCCCATGGCCAAATCCTCTTCCTGGCGCACCCGTTTCCTGCTGATTGCCGTGCTGGCCGCCTTGGCGGGCCTGTTGGCGTATCTGCATCTGGCCGATTTCGCCGACCGGCCGCTGGGCGTTTCGCCCGCGCCGGCGGCGCTGACCGTGGCGCCCGGCGACGGACTGAACAAAGTGTTGCCCAAGCTACGCGCCGCCGGCATCCGCGGTGGCATGGATTGGCAGTGGCAGCTGTTGGCGCGGCGCATGGGCATGGCCGGACGCATCCATGTCGGCGATTATGAAATCGCCGACGGCAGCACGCCGGCCCAGATCCTGCGCAAGCTGGCCAGCGGCGATACCGTGCGCATCCGCTATACCTTGGTCGAAGGCCGCACGTTCCGGCAGGTGCGCGCGGAACTGGCCGCAATCCCGGGCCTGCAGAACGACTTGGCGGATAAGCGCGATGACGAGATCATGGCGCTGTTGGGCCGCGCCGGCGTACACCCGGAAGGCCGTTTCCTGCCGGATACCTATTTCGTGCCGAAATCCGGCAAAGCCAGTGACCTGCTGCGGCAGGCCGCGGACGCGATGGACGCGGCATTGGCCGAGGCTTGGCAACAGCGCGATCCGGCTGCGCCGTTGAAGTCGCCGGACGAACTGCTGATCCTGGCCTCGATCGTGGAGAAGGAAACCGGCGCCGCGCACGAGCGGCCGCAGATCGCCGGCGTATTCGCGCGCCGCCTGCGGCTGGGCATGCGCCTGCAGACCGACCCGAGCGTGATCTACGGCATCGGCGAACGCTACGACGGCGACATCCGCACCCGCGATCTGCGTACCGACACGCCGTACAACACCTACACCCGGGCCGGCCTGCCGCCGACGCCGATCGCCATGCCGGGCCGCGCCGCCCTGCAGGCCGCGGCGCGCCCGGCGCCCGGCGACACCCTGTATTTCGTGGCCACCGGCAACGGCGAGCACGTGTTCAGCGCGACCTACGCCGAGCACAAGAAAGCCGTGGCCACCTACCAACTGAAGCGATGACATGAGCGCTACCCGCGGCATACTGATCAGCATCGAGGGCGGCGAAGGCGCCGGCAAGAGCACCGTGCTCGGCGCCGTACGCGACTACCTGCTCGGTCTCGGCCATGCCGTCACCGTCACCCGCGAACCCGGCGGCACCGAGGTCGGCGAACGCATCCGCGCCCTGCTGCTGGCGCCGGATCACACCATCGTGCCGGAGGCCGAGCTGCTGCTGATGTTCGCCTCGCGCGCGCAGCTGTTGAAGGAATTGGTCGAGCCGGCCTTGGCGCGCGGCGAAACCGTGCTCGCCGACCGCTTCACCGACGCCAGTTACGCCTACCAAGGCGGCGGCCGCGGCATCGCGGTCGAACACATCCGCGAGCTGGAACGCCGTTTCGTCGGCGTGCAGCCCGACCTCACGCTGCTGTTGGACGTCGGCGTCGAACAGGGCATGGCCCGCGCCCACGGCCGCGGCCAGGCGCTGGACCGCATCGAACGCGAGCGCGGCGAGTTCTTCCACCGCGTGCGCGACGCCTATCTGGCGCGCGCGCGCGCCGAGCCGGAACGCATCGCGCTGATCGACGCCTCGCAAAGCGCCGACGACGTGGTGCGCCAGGTGCTGGCGGTGTTGGCCGGGCGCGTGCCGCGATGACGCTGGCGCCGTGGCTGCAGCCCGCGTACGGTCAGGCGGTGAACGCCTTCCTGGTCGGCCGTTTGGGCCACGCGCAACTGTTGCAGGGCCCGGAGCGGCTCGGCAAGCGCGATCTGGCGCAGGCCTTGGCCGCACGCCTGTTGTGCCAGCGCGGCGACGCCGCCTTGCCGGCCTGCGGCGAATGCACCGGCTGCCGGCGTCTGGCGCAGGGCAGCCATGGCGATTTCCGCCAGATCGGCATCGAACTCAACGAGAAGACCGGCAAGCTGAAGACCGCCATCGGCGTCGACCAGATCCGCGACATGTCGGAATGGCTGACGCTGACCGCGCAGCTGAGCGGACCGCGTGTGGTGCTGATCGAAACCGCGCATCGGCTGAACCCGCAGGCCGCCAATGCCTTGCTCAAGACCCTGGAAGAACCGATGCCAGGGCGTTATCTGATCCTGGTCACCGATCAGCCGAAGGCCATGCCGGCCACCATCCGCAGCCGCTGCCAGCGTCTGGAGATCGGTCTGCCGGCGCGCGGCGATGCCTTGGCCTGGCTGGACGCGCAGGGCATCCGCGGCGAACATGCCGCGCAGCTGCTGGCGTTGGCCGGCGGCAATCCCGGCCTGGCCGCGGACTGGGGCGAGGCCGGTCTGGCCCTGTACCAATCGGTGCGCAACGACTTGGCCGCCTGCGTCAAGAACCAGGCCGGCGTCAGCGAAACCGTGCGCCGATGGCTGGACGATGCCGACGCCGAGCGCCGCCTGCTGTTCGCCGCGCAGGTCGCCTACGGCCTGGGCCGGACCTGGGCGCTGGCCGCCGAGCCGTCGCCGAAGACGCCGCTGGCCATGGGCCGCCTGCAGGAATGGATTGATGGCCTCAACCGTTTGCGGTTAAGCTTAAGCCAACCCCTGCGCCATGATCTCAGCCTTGCCGGGCTGTTGGTCGAGTGGCGCCAGCTGCTGCAGGACTCCCGTTAGGAAACCGCCATGGCCACACCCTCCGCCAAACAAGGCCTGCTGTCCCTCCAGATCAAGGACAAGCGCGAGCTGTACAGCGCCTACATGCCGTATGTGAAGGGCGGCGCCATCTTCGTGCCGACGCCCAAGCGCTACCACCTGGGCGACGAGGTGTTCCTGATGGTCAGCTTCCTGGAGGACAAATCGCGCCTGCCGGTGGTCGGCAAGGTGGTCTGGGTCTCGCCGATGGGTCAGATGGGCGGCCGCCGCCCGGGCGTGGGCGTGCAGCTCAGCGACGCGGCGGAGAACAACGATATCCGCCACAAGATCGAAACCCTGCTGGCCGGCATGCTGGATTCCGACAATCCGACGCATACGATGTAAGCCCGCGCGATGACGGGATGAACATGCGTTACGCGATGGCCCTCGAATACGACGGCAGCCCGTTCATGGGCTGGCAGAAGCACCACACCGGCGCCACGGTGCAGGGCGAGGTCGAACGTGCGGTCTCGTTCGTGGCCGACGCGCCGACCGAGGTGGTGTGCTCCGGGCGCACCGATGCCCGCGTCTCGGCGCGTTGCCAGCTGGTGCATTTCGACAGCGAAGCCCGACGCGACCCGCGCGCCTGGCTGCTGGGTACCAACACGCAGCTGCCGGACGCCATCCGCGCGCTGTGGGTGCAGCCGGTGGCCGACGATTTCCACGCCCGCTACAGCGCCCGCGCGCGCCGTTACCGCTACAGCCTGCTGATCCGGCCGGTGAAGCCGGCCATCAATCGCCAGTTCCTGAGCTGGAGCCGCGAGGAACTCGACGCCGCGCGCATGCACGAGGCGGCGCAATACATCCTCGGTGAACAGGACTTCAGCGCCTTCCGTACCGTGCATTGCCAGGCCAAGCACCCGAACCGCAACCTGCACCGACTCGATGTGAGCCGTGCGGGCGATACGATCTATTTCGACGTGCAGGCCAACGCCTTCCTGCACCACATGGTGCGCAACCTGGTCGGCAGCCTGATGCTGATCGGCAAAGGCGAGCAGCCGCTGGAGTGGATGAAGACCCTGCTCGACGGCAAAGACCGCACCGTGGCCGGCCCGACCGCGCCGGCCGAAGGCCTGATGTTCCTCGGCGCGCTGTATCCGCCGGAATGGGGTCTGCCGGCGGAAGTGACCCTGCCGTGAGCGTGCGCATCAAATTCTGCGGCTTCACCCGCGCCGAAGACGCCGCGCTGGCCGCTGCGCTCGGTGTGCACGCCATCGGCGTGGTGCATGTGCCGGGCAGCAAGCGCCATGTGCCGCTGGACGCGATGCCGGCCCTGCGCGCCGCGGTGCCGGCGCACATCGATTTGGTGGCGCTGTTCGTGAATCCCGATGCCGATGCCGTGCGCGCTGTGATGGCCGCGCTGGAGCCGAGCCTGCTGCAGTTCCACGGCGATGAGGCCGATGCGTTCTGCGCGCAGTTCGGCATGCCGTTCATCAAGGCGATGGCGATGGGTGAGGGCGCCGGCGATATCGGCCTGCGCCAGAAGGATTATCCCAGCGCGCAAGCCTTCGTGCTCGATGGCCACGCGCCGGGCCAGTTGGGCGGGCAGGGCGAACGCTTCGCCTGGGCCGGCTTGCCGGCGCTCGATAAACCGGTTTATTTGGCCGGCGGCCTGCATGCCGGCAACGTGGCCGAGGCCATCCGGACCGTGACGCCGTTCGCAGTCGACGTGTCCAGCGGCATCGAATCGGCGCCGGGCGTCAAAGATGAAATGAAGATGCGGGATTTCATTCAGGCTGCGAGGGTGATTTGAAAATGAAAAAAATCAGAACATTTCTTTTTTTGATTGCTTTCGGCTTTTCATCAGCTGGTGTTTATGCAAGCGAAGTGGATACGTTAGTCCAATGTACGCAATCGTTCCGGTTTGGAGGCTTTACCCACTCGATTCCAAGCACATCAAGCTTTTTCGATATTTGTTTGCGGTCAACGCGTGGAACTGATGTTGTTGAGTCAAGGATTGATCAAACTAAAAACTATCTTCCCATCCAATATGCGCTGAAATTTGTTGATGGCTCGTCAGTCTCGATGAGGCTGGCTTTGGTCGATGCAAAAAAGTGCAAAGATTCGTCTGTAGTGGTTTTGCGTAACGTTGGCCAAGGAATGTATTCCGGACGGACATGTGTTTATTTAAAATCACCCAAGGACTCGGCTGTTGAGTTGACTGCCACAAATAAAGTCCCTTCAGGCTTGAAGGCAGGGTTCATTTCAACATTCAGGTTTCAGATTCATTCGAGCTATTGTTCTAACTTTACCCGGAATGTATGCAGCCCTCGTGAGTATCTGAGAATCGGATTCCGATTTGAGGAAGACTCTTTGGAGTAAACACAAAGCCGGCTGATTTGCGGCATTCTAACGCCACAGATAAGCCGAACACTGCCAGCTGGGCGTATACTGAGTCACATCGCAGATTCGCTTTAGGCCGAAATTCGAGCTGAAAATTGTGAAAATGCATAAATTTCATCTACGAAACACGGCTTTTGGTTGATAATTGAAAGTCTATGGATACCGTGAAACCCCCCGCGCTGGATTACAGCCAATACCCCGACGCCGACGGCCACTTCGGCGTGTA
>JAYSFF010000041.1:0-15802 GCA_041913425.1 Arenimonas sp.
TCGGCACGCCGATCCGCTTCGTGTTCAAGGACAGCGACAACCCCTACGAGGGCAAGAAGAACGTGCTGACCGAGCGCCAGCAGGAAAAGCGCAAGCGCCTGATCCGCCATATCAAACGGAACAAGTAGGCCGTGGCGGTGATTCCGGTCAACCCGCGCCAGGCCCGTGAGCTGCAGCGTAGCGGCTTGGTGCTGATCGACGTACGCGAGCCGGCCGAATGGGCCGCCGGCATGGCCGAAGGCGCCAAACCGGTCGCCAAGGCCGAGTTGGAGAAGTCCGCCTGTTTCCACATCGCCGATGTCCATCAGCCGGTCATCCTGATCTGCGCCGGCGGCAAGCGCTCGGACACCTGCGCCGAGGCGTTGATGGCGCAAGGCTACGAGACGGTTTACTCGGTGCAGGGAGGCACTCAGGCTTGGCAGGCGGACGGCCTGCCGATGGTGATTCCGGAAAGCACCGATTTCGAGCGCCGCTACGCCCGGCAGATGATCCTGCCGGCGGTCGGGCGCGAAGGTCAGGAAAGGCTTGCGAAAGCCCGGGTTCTGCTGATAGGAGCAGGCGGTTTGGGTTCGCCCTGCGCCTATTATCTGGCGGCGGCGGGCGTGGGTTTTTTGCGAATCGTGGACGACGACACCATCGACTTGAGCAATCTGCAACGGCAGATCCTGCACAAAAACGAAAATGTCGGCGAAAAGAAGGTAATTTCAGCCAAAAGTGCGCTTTTATCGCTAAATCCGACCATCTCCATAGAATCTGTCGACGCTAAAGCCAGTCCGGACAATATTCGAAACTACATTAAAGATGTCGATTTAGTCATTGACGGAACTGATAATTTCAGTTCCCGTTACGCCATTTCAGATGCCTGCGCGGAGCAAGGCAAGCCGTGGGTGTATGGTGCGGTCTACCGCTTCGAAGGCCAGGTCAGTCTATTCCATGCCAAGCCCGGGCAGGGGCCATGTTACCGTTGCCTGTTTCCGGACGCCACCGGCGCCGGCGCGCCCAACTGCAGCGAGGCCGGCGTGTTGGGCGTGACGCCCGGCGTGATCGGCCTGTTGCAGGCCACCGAAGCCCTGAAATTCCTGCTTGGCATCGGTGAACCGCTCATTGGCCGGCTGTTGAGCTTCGATCTGCTCGGCATGCGCAGCCACGAAACCCGCTTCAGCGCGGATCCGGCTTGTCCGGCCTGCGGCTCAGCCTGAGCGCCGTTTTATAGGTCGCCAAGCCGATGACTGCGCCCAGCGCGGCCGCAGCCGAGTCTTTCTGCGCGTCCCAGACATCGCCCTGGGTGCCCAGATATGCCATGCCGAGTTCGCCGCCGAAGCGGAGCGCGGCCTGCCATTCGATGATTTCGTACAGCTCCGACTGCGCCATCAGGAACGCGATCGGCACGATGACGCGCCAGATGCCCTGCAAGGCGGCGCGGCGCGACAGCAGCTCGAGGTAGGCCGGCATCACCAGCAGGCCGAACAGGAAATGGACGCCACGGTCGAAGTGATTGCGGCCGTCCGTCGCCAACCCCAACCATTCACGGTACGGGACCTCGGCATAGGTGTAATGGGCGCCCAGCGCGTGCAAGCACAGGAACAGAAACAAGGCGCCCAATGCGCAGGCCGAGAAGCGGATGCGGAAATGGCTATAACATGCCAACGGCACGCCAATCGCCACCAGCACGTTTTCCAACAGCCAGTCGTCCGGGTACAGCGGCTTCACCGCCCATATGGCCCACCAGCACAGATAGACGGCCAGAAGCCCCAGTGCGAAGCGGTTACCGGCCTCCGGGAAGCGGTCAGCATAATGCGTTGTCGTGGGGTATCTATCCATCCTGTACTTCGCATAATGTATATTATGTAAATAAACACCATGGGCGGGTGTGGCTCAATATCCTCATTCCATGCAAAATGCCGACATGGACCGACCTCCCCTCCATCTGCTGATTCTGGGCGCGACCGGCCTCGTCGGTCAACAGGTGCTTGGTTTGGCCTTGCACGATCCGCGCATCGTGCGGATCACAGCACCGACGCGACGCGCCATCGCTGAGCATCCGAAGCTGTCCAATCCGCGGGTGGATTACCGGGATCTGGCTGGAACCGACTGGTGGCATGCGGATGCCGTGATCTGCGCTTTGGGCACCACGCTCAAGGCTGCGGGCGGCAAATCGGGATTGCGCGAGGTCGACTTCAACTTCGTGCTCGACGCCGCCTGGCTGGCGAAACGGTCGGGCGCGACCCGCTTCGTATTGAACTCGTCGTTGGGCGCCGATTCCGAATCCGCCAACTTCTATCTCAAGACCAAAGGCGAGACCGAGCAAGCCTTGGCGGCGATGGGCTTTGAGGCGCTGACCCTGGTCAGGCCGTCACTGCTTGATGGCGGTCCGCGCCCTGAGCGGCGTTCCGGCGAGCAGCTCGGGCTCTGGCTCGGCAAACGGCTAGGACGCCTGATTCCCCCGCGTTACCGGCCGGTCAGCACGCGGACGGTGGCAAAGGCGATGCTGGAATGCGCGCTCGACACCCGGTCCGGCCTGCAGATCCTGGAAAACGACCAGTTGCTGTCGGATTACTCGATTGGAAACGCGTAAGCCGTGTCGGGCAGCACGCCGGCCTTCCAGGTGAAATGCCACCACTCCATCGGGTAATTCTCAAAGCCTTCGGCGGCCATCGCATGCAGCAGTGCCATCCGGTTCTGCCGCTGTTCCTCGCTGATGCCAGGATCCGCGGTATTGGCGCGCGGGCTGAAATAATCGAACGCAGTGCCCATATCGAACGGCCGGCAGGCTCCGGTCCGGCAGTCGAGCAGGCCGACATCGACGGTGGCGGCTCTGCTATGGCCCGATTTCTCGGCGATGTAATCCGGCACCAACACCGACTTGTCCAGTTCCGGGTAATACAGGACCTTGGTCGATTGGTCGGCATCCTTGGCCCAGGCCATGAACGCGGCCACCGAAACTGTCGGCCGGTAGCAGTCGTACACCACCAGGGCCATGCCCTGCCCGCGCAGCCCCTGCTCCACCCGCGCCAAGGCCTCGGCCACCGGGCGGTGCAGCAGGCACTTCGGGGCCGCGTAGCCCGGCACCGGACGGCCGGTGAAGTTATCAGCCGTGGCGTAGCGGATGTCGAGGGCAATCGCCGGCGCCAAGTGCCGCACATCGGTCAACAGGCCGTCCTCGACCGGCAATCCGCCGCCGCTGACGGCGGCCATCAAACCCGCCAACATGATTGCCGTATGCATCATCCCTTCCCTTCCCGCAAAAAAAACGCCCCGGGACATGATATCCCGAGGCGTTGATTCTACTCCTTAAACCGGAATCAGAAATCGATGCTCATGGTCAGCTGGGCGTAACGCGGTTTCTGCCAGGCGCTGCCGCGGCCGAACTCGGGCTCGTCGTCGCCGATGAAGTACTGCAGGGTCTCGTAGACTTGCGTGGTACGCTCCATGTTCAGCAGGTTGTAGACCGCCAGATTGGCGCGGAAATCGCCGTCGCCGATCTTGCGCTCGTAGGTGACGCTGGCGTTCAGGTCGACGGTCCACGGCGTGCGGCCGAATGCGCCGCGCTTGTTCAGCACGTACACGCGCTGGCTCGGATCGTCTTCGCAGTTCTGCACGCACTGGTAGAAGCTGTACAGGTCGGTGCCGTCGAACGGGTTGCCGGCGCCGAAACCGTTGATCGGGCGGCCCGACTGCACGGTCATGCTGGAACCCAGCGACCAGTTGTCGTTCAGCGCGTAGCTGCCGCGCAGCTTCAGGGTGTGGCGGCGGTCGTTCGGCAGGTAGCCGTAGCCGTTAAGGTTGACGTACGGATTGTCGAACGCATAGGTGCGGCCGCTCTGGTCGCCGCTCGGCAGGTCGGAGTTGGCCGGACCTTCGTAGTTGCCCTTGCTGAACGCCAGGGTGTACGAACCGTTGAACGACCACTTGTCGTCCCAGGCGCGGTCGAGCACGAACTCCAGCGAGCTGTAGCTGCGCTTCGGCTTGTCCCAGCCGCGCTGGCCGACGTAGTCGCCGTTGTCGTCGTACAGGGCCCAGCCTTCGGTGCTCGTGTCGATGGTGTCGAAGCCGTCGTTCTCGCCGTCGCAGTCGGTGTCGGTGTAGACGGTCAGCACCTTGCCCGGGTTGGCCATCACCACCTGCTCGAAACCGTCGCAATAGCTGTTGGCGGTCAGCGTGATGTCCTCGATGGCGTTGTTGAGCTTGCGGTAGGTGCCGCGCACGCCCCACGACCATTTGTCGTCGATCTGCTTCTGGAAGCCCAGGATCAGTTCGTCCTGGAACACCGGATCGAGGTCCGAATCGACCTTGCCGCGCAGGTCGCCGACCGAGCCGTCGCCGTAGGTGTTGTCGACCGGACCGATCTGCGCGCCGAGCACCGGCTTGTAGTAGGTCGAACCGTTGTAGGTGAAGGACTCCCACTCCTCCTCGAAGGCGTAATAGGTGGTCTGGCTGAGCAGGCCGCCGGCCAGCTTGACGTTGATCACGTTGGCGACCGGCAGGAAGTAGCGGCCGATGTTGCCGAAGACCTTGACCGAGCTGTCGCCGTTCATGTCCCAGGAGAAGCCGAAGCGCGGGGCCAGCATGTTGTCCATCTTGATGAAGCTGTTGCCTTCGGCGTCCTTGTTGTCGAAGGCCTCCGAACGCAGGCCAAGGTTCAGCACCAGGTTGTCGGTGACCGACCAGTTGTCCTCGACGTAGAACGCGGAGTTGACGGTCTCGAACTGGCCGCTGACCTCGTACAGGTTGGCCGACACGTAGCCGAAGATGCCGGCCGGCACGATGCCGCCGTTGGTCAGCTGGGTGCCCGGATCGGTGTCGCGGATGGTGTAGGCGATGCCGCCGGGGCCCGGGTTGTACTCGCGGTAATCGGACACGTTGTTCTCGCGGTCCAGGCCGAAGCGCACCAGGTGGCGGTCCAGGTTCCACTCGAAGTCCATGCGCATGGCTTCGCGTTCGTCGACGTGGCTGAGCACCTGGTCTTCGCTGGTGCAGCCCGGGTAGCGGCCGTAATCCAGGTTGTGACGGTCGCGGATGTAGTTGCAGTTGATGTCGTTCAGGCTGTTGCGGGTGCGGTCGCGCTCGTTGCGGCCGTACAGGAACTTGCCGGACAGGTTTTCGGTCAGGTAGCTGGTCCAGGTCAGCGCCCAGTTGGTGCCGCCGCTGTAGGTGTAGGCGGTGTTCAGGTAGTCGCCGCGGCCGGTATCGAGGTCGTATTCGTACTGTTTGCTCTCCTCGGTGTTCTTGTCGGAGAACGCCAACAGCTCCACCAGGTTCCTGTCGTTGACGTGCCAGTCGAGCTTGACGCCCCAGAACGCGTCGTCGGCCTGCGGGTTGTATTGCTCGCCGGCGTCGCCGGTCAGGGTCCGGCCGCTGAAGTTGCGGGCTTCGTACAGGCCGTAGAAGAACAGCTTGTCCTGCACGATGGCGCCCGAGGCGTACAGGTTCAGGTTGGTGTCGGTCGACTTGTCGCGGCTGAAGCTGTAGGCCAGGTTGCCTTCGGTGTCGTAGCGGTCGGTGCCGGCGGTCTGCATGAACGAGGGCTCCCAGACCAGTTCGGCGCCGTATTTGAACTCGTTGGAGCCCGACTTGGTCACGGCATTGATCACGCCGCCGGTGGTGCGGCCGAATTCGACCGAATAGCCGCCGGTCTTGACCTGGAATTCCTTGTAGAAGGCGTACGGCACGGCCGAGTTGCCGATCCGGTTGGAGAAGTCGGTGACGTTCAGGCCGTTGATGTACACGGTGTTCTCGGCGACCGAGGAGCCGCCGAAGGAGAAGCCGCCGAGGTCCTTGTCGCCCTTGCCCACGCCCGGGGTCAGCAGGGCCACGGCGCCGGCGTCGCGTTCGACCGGCAGGCGTTGGATTTCTTCCGCGGTGAAGTTGCTGGCGGATTCCACGGAGCTGACGTCGATCGGCGACACCACGGCGGTGCCGCGCACCTGCACGGTGTCGATCACGCCGGATTCGGCGCCGAGGTTGAGGCGGGTGGCGTTGCCCAGGCTGATGCGGACCTGTTCGGCTTTCTGCACGACCTGGCCGTCCTTGCGGACTTCGATGCGATAGGTGCCGACCGGCAGGAACGGAAAACGGTAATTGCCCTTGTCGTCGGCGGTCACCGTACGCTCCAGCCCGTTCTCCAGGTTGATTGCGATCACGCTGGTGCCGGATGCGGTGCGGCCGATCAGGGCGCCGTCGTTGCTGGCCGCCAAGGTGGCGCCGGCCGGCATCAAGGACAGCAGGCAACCGCCCAGGGCCGCCGACAGCATGTTTTTGCGCAAAGTCCGTTTCTTGCTCATGAACCCTCTCTTCATTATGTTTGTTTATGATTGATTGTTTATTAGCGACTTATGATTTATCGCTTTTATAGTTATTGGTTTAGGTTTGTATCACGGCTCACGAACGGTGGTCAATTGTACTTTGGGCTAACCTGTCGGAATATGGCGAAATTTTGGCCAACCACGGGGATCCGGCGGCGACATTGCCTATACTCGGAGGCCATCCCGAGCCATAAAGCGCCCCATGATCGAATCGCCCTGGATCTACCTTGCCGCGCTCCTGTTATGCGCCGGCCTGTTCCCATTCCTGGAAACGCGCCTGTCTTGGCGGATATTCAAGGTTTTGCCGGCTGTGGTGTTGACCTACCTGCTGATGACTGCCCTGTCGGCGCTCGGCGTCTGGCAGCACAACCAGGCTTTGGCCGATACACAGCAAACGCTGCTGGACGCCGCCCTGCCCGCCTTGATGATCTTGCTGCTGGCCAATTGCGACATCCGCGCCATCCTGCGCCTAGGGCCGCGCATCCTGGCCGGATTCCTTTGCGCCTGCCTGTCGATCTACGCCGCCATCGTGGCCGCATTCCTGCTGATGCGGCCGCTGTTGCCGAGTGATGCCTGGCAGACGCTGGGATCGGTGTCCGGCGGCTGGATCGGCGGCACCGCCAATCTGGTCGCCGTTTCGCAGGCTATACACGCCAGTCCGGACGCCTTGGCCAACGCCCTGCTGATCGACTCGCTGTGCTATTCGTTCTGGGTGCTCGTGCTGTTCGCCAGCGTACCCTTGCAGGTGGCGGCGAACGCGAAACTGCGGGCACGGCCGTTGGCCGAAGGCATGACCGTCCCCGTTCCGGACCTGAACCCGTCCGGCGCACGCCCGGATATGGGCGCCCTGCTGCTTTGGCTCGGTACAGCCCTGTTGCTGGGGCAAGCCGCGCAGGCCTTGGCAGACGCCACGCCGACGACGGCGATGTTCGGGAAAGCCTCATGGACCATGCTCTGGGCGACAGCCATCGGACTGTCGGCATCGTTCACGCCGCTCCGGCGCTTGCCGGGTTCGATGCCGATGGCCTCGGCGCTGTTGGCCGTGATCGTGGCCACGATCGCCTCGCAGGCCGACTTCCGCAATCTGGGTTCCGCGCCATTGTTCCTGCTGACCGGCCTGCTGGTGCTGTTGCTGCACGGCATGATCCTGTTGCTGTGCGCCCGCCTGCTGCGCTTCGATTTGGCGCTGTGCGGCATTTCCTCGCTGGCCTGCGTCGGCGGCGTGGCGTCCACGCCGCTGTTGGCGGCCGCCTATGCGCCGGTCTTGGCGCCGGTCGGCGTATTGCTGGCGATGTTGGGCTATGTGTTGGGCACCGGTGGCGGTATCCTGCTGTCTGCGCTGCTGCAATCCATCGGATCCTGACCATGACGTCTTTACGCCATCTATGCCTGTTGTTTTTCGCCGGTCTGAGCCAAGGTCTCGGCGCGGCCGAGCCTGCCGAACCGGATTGGGCGCGGATCGGGCTGACGCCGGAACGGCTGGATCCGGACTATTGGCTGACACGCGCGCCGGCCGGCGAGCGCGCCTTGCTTTCGGCGCACGCCATCGTTGAACGCAACGAACGCCTGTTGCGCACCGAACCGAGCATGGTGCATTGGCCGTCCTGGCCGGCTTCGCTACCCCGCGAAGACATCCGCCGACGCATCGAGACGCTGACCGGACGCCCGGGCACGCCGCTGTTCAAGAACGCGGATACTGAAATCGAGCAAGCCGAGATCGACGCCTGGCTGGATAACCGCGCGCTGGAGCGTATCGAAGCCTCCGATGACCGGCTGTTCGGCTTGGTGGTGAAACGTGCCGCCGTGCGGCGCCTGCCGACCTCGCAACGCGCGTTCGACCGCAACGGCGGCATCGATATCGACCGCCTGCAGGAATCCGCGCTGTTCCCCGGCACGCCGGTGGCGGTGTTGCACGAATCGCGCGACGGCCACTGGCTGTTCGTGCAGGCCGAGAGCTACGCCGGCTGGGTGGAAACCGATACGGTCGGCATCGCGCCGCGTGCCGAGGTGATGCGCTATGCCGCGCGCCAGCCGCGGCGGCACATCACCGGCAGCCAAGTGCGTACGGTCTATCATCCCTATGCGAAGGAGGTGTCGGAGCTGCGTATGGACATGGGCGCCAGCTTCCCGTTGCGCACCGACTGGCCGCTGTCCAAGCCGGTCAACGGCCAAGGCGCTTTGGGGGCTTGGATCGTCGATGTGCCGCTGCGGCTGGACAACGGGCTGCTGCACATCAAGCCGGCGCTGATCCCGCGCGCGGCCGACACCGCCGCCGCACCTCTGCCCGCCAGCCAGGCCAACCTGATCCGCCAGGCCTTCAAGTTCCTGGGCGAACGCTATGGTTGGGGCCACGATTACCAAGGCCGCGACTGCAGCGGCTTCGTGTCCGAAATTTACCGGTCAATCGGCATCCTGCTGCCACGCAACACCGGCGACCAGGCGCGCAGTGCCGCGTTCGAGCGCATCGCGTTCGGGCCCGAGCTCGGCCGCGCCGAGCGCCTGGCGCGGCTGAAGCAATTGCGCATCGGCGACCTGGTGTTCATTCCCGGTCATGTGATGCTGGTCGTCGGCCACGACGAATTCGGCCCCTGGGTCATCCACGACGCGCATCGCAGCGCGCTGATGGTCGACGGCCGGCTCGTCGCACTGCCGATGAACGGCGTCGGCGTCACGCCGCTGCTGCCGATGGCGCTGTCCGAAAAGCGTCTGTATGCCGATGCGGTGACCGCTGTGCAGCGCATCCTGCCGGACGGCGGCTGATGCGCATCACGGCGTTCCATCTCGGCGTGCTGCGCATTCCGCTGCGTACGCCGTTCAAGACCGCCTTGCGCACCGTCGAATGCATCGAGGACGCCGTCATCCGGCTCGATACCGACGACGGGCGGCATGGGTACGGCGAAGCGCCGCCGACCGTGGCCATCACCGGCGACAGCCTGGAGGGCATCCTGCAGGCATTGCGTCGACGTATCGGGCCTGCCCTGCTCGGCCGCGATGTCGCCGAACTCGACGGCAATTGCCGAATGGTGCGGGACGCCCTGCCCGGCAACCGCAGCGCCAAAGCGGCAGCCGAAATCGCGCTGTACGACCTGCATGCGCAGTCGCTCGGCGTGCCGCTATACAAGGCCTTGGGCGGCGGCACGCCGCGGCTGGAAACCGACCTCACCATCAGCGTCAACGACACCGCCACCATGATCGCCGATTGCGAGGCCGCGATCGCCCGCGGCTTCCGGGCGCTGAAGATCAAGGTCGGCAAACAGCCTGATACCGACATCGCGCGCCTGCTCTCCGTCCATGCCGCGGTAGCCGGCCGCGCCGCCCTGCGCATCGATGCCAACCAGGGCTGGAGCGCGCGGCAGACCATCGCCGTGCTGCGGGCGCTGGACGCCGCCGGCACGGCGTTCGAGCTGATCGAACAGCCGGTGCCGGCCGCCGACCTCGACGGCCTGCGCGCGATCAAGGCCGCCGGCCTGCGCACGCCATTGCTGGCTGATGAAAGCGCCTTCGATCTCGAACAGGCCCGCGCCGTGCTCGACCGGGACGCCGCCGACCTGATCAACATCAAGCTGATGAAGGCCGGCGGGTTGTCGCAGGCCTTGGCCATCGCCGAACTGTGCGCCAGCCGCGGCAAGACCTGCATGATGGGTTGCATGCTGGAAGGCGGCATCAGCGCCGCCGCCGCCGCACATCTGGCCATCGCCCGTGCCGAGGTCATCGGCAAGATCGATTTGGACGGCCCGAGTTTGGGCGCGTTCGACCCGATTGACGGCAATACCCGTTTCGAAGATGCTGTGATCACGGTCGACGACCGGCCCGGCCTGGGCATCACCGCCGTTTCCCACATCACCTGGTTGTCCTGATGAACGCCCTGTTCCCGATTCTTTTGCTGATTGCCGCCGCCACCGGTACGCGTGCCGATGCCGCTGCTTCCGTGATTCCAGACGACAGCACGCAGCTGCTGCTGGTGACCACGACCGATTGGCAGGCGCCGGGCGGCCGTTTGCAGGCCTTCGAACGCGTCGACGGCGGCTGGCGCGCGGTCCGTCCGGCATTCACGGTCAGCATCGGCAAGCACGGCTCGGCCTGGGGCCTGGGCCTGCATCCGCCGCAGGACGGCCAGCAGAAGCGCGAAGGCGACGGCAAGGCGCCGGCCGGCGTGTTCGAACTCGGCAGCGCCTTCGGCTATGCGCCGGCCAACGCCAGCGGCTTGGGATACCAGCCGATGACCGAAAGCGACTGGTGCGTGGACGTGAGCGATTCGCCGCTGTACAACCGCATCGTCTCCACCTTGGATGTGGGCGAAGCGGCGGTGATAGGCTCCAGCGAACCGATGCGGCGTGACCTGCACCGCGACGGTGATAGGGTGTACGCCAAAGGCTTCGTCATCGCGCACAACCCGAACAATACAAGCGGCGCCGGCAGCTGCATCTTCGCGCATCTCTGGCGCGCGCCGGGCACGCCGACCGCCGGCTGCACCGCCATGCCGGAAGCCGAGATGGACGCCCTGCTCGCCTGGCTCGACCAAGCCCGCAATCCGGTGCTGGTGTTGCTGCCTGAATCCGAATACCGCCGCCTGCAGGCGGATTGGCAACTCCCTGAAAGGAATCCCTGAATGTCCGCGTCCACTCGTGTCTTTCTCGGCCTGTTGCTGGGCATCGTCGCCGGTCTCGGCCTCAGCCGGTTCGCGCCCGAGTCCGCCGGCCCGGTCAGCGCCGTGGCGCAGCCGATCGGCCGCCTGTGGCTGAACGCCTTGCAGATGTGCATCGTGCCGCTGGTCGCGTCCCTGCTGGTGGTCGGCATCAACCAAGCCAACGACGTCGCCACCTCCGGCCGCATCGCGCGCAAGACCCTGCTGTGGATCCTGACCCTGCTGGCATTGGCCGGCCTGGGTACCGCCATCGCGGCGCCGCTATTGCTCGGGTTGATGCCGCATGATCCGGCCCTGATGGCGGTGCTGCAATCGGCGGCCAGCCCGGCCCTGCCGCCACCGGCCGGCGACTGGACCGCCAGCCTGATTCCGATCAACGTCATCGCCGCGGCCTCGGCCAATGCCATCGTGCCGATGGTGGCGTTCACCGTGCTGTTCGCTTTCGCCTTGACCCAGATCGAAGCCGCGCGCCGCCGGCTGATCGTGGATTTCTTCCAGGGCATCGCCGACACCGTGATCCGCATGGTGCATTGGATCCTGCTGGCCGGTCCGCTCGGCGTGTTCGCGCTGATCCTGCCGATCAGCGCGCAGGCCGGCGCCAGCGTGGTGCAGGCGCTCGGCATCTACATCGGCATGCTGTGCCTGCTGTATCTGGCCATCACCGGCATCCTGTACGGCGTCGCCCGCATCGGCGACGGCGAGCCGCTGCGGCGCTACGCCAAGGCCATCCTGCCGGCGCAGGTGGTGGCGATGAGCACGCAATCCTCGGTGGCCACCCTGCCGGCCATGGTGGAAAGCGCGGGCGCCTTGGGCTATCCGCGGCACGTCACCGGCCTGGTGCTGCCGCTGGCGGTTTCGTTGTTCCGCATCACCAGCCCCATCCAGTATCTGGGCGTGGCCTCGTTCATCGCCTGGGCCTACGGCATCGACCTGTCATTGGCCACCACCGCGCTGTGCGTGGCGCTGGCAGTGGTGATTTCCATCGGCTCGGTCGGCCTGCCGGGCAGCGCCATCTTCATGGGCACCAACCTGCCGGTGGTGCAGGCCGCCGGCCTGCCGGTCGAACCCATGGGCCTGCTGGTGGCGGTCGACATGATTCCTGACGTGTTCGCCACCCTCGGCAACGTCACCGCCGACCTGACGGTGACCAGCAAGGTCGCGCGCTCGGAGTCCTGACCGGATTATTTCTTCGGCAAGACCGCCTCGCGCGCCTTCGGCGTCAGCCATGCCTCCAGACTGCGCCAGGCAATCGTCACCTCCGGTGCGCCGGCCGCATACGGCGCCACTTCGTAGGGATTGAACTGCAGGCTTAGACCGGCTTTGCCGAAGCTCCAGCGTGCGGGATCGACCACCAAGGCTTTCAGCTCGGCTGGGCTTTCCAAGTAGTAGCTGTCGGCCAGTTCGCGCCGGAGTTCCTTCTCCACCAGGCGCGTCAGCCCGTCCTGCCAGGGCGAGCCGTCCCGGAAGATGTCGGCGGCCCGCATCGGCCGCGCTTCCGGCAGGAAGAAATGCGCGCTGGCGAATCCGCTGACCGGATGCGCGGCGCCGTGGCCGTAGAAATAGGATGTGGTGCCGGTACTGAGCAGGAACGGCAGACTGTCGATGAACGCGCGTCCGCTTTCGGTGTCGCTGCTGTCCTGCCCTTCCTCGGCGCCCGGCCCGGCCGGCATGCCATCGGCCAACCAGCGCTCGAGCAGGCGCGCGAGATTGCGTTTCTGCGCCGGTGCGGCGGCGACGTCGACGGCCGGCCGTTGCCGGACATCGGTGGCATGGCGGATCCAATCGACGCCGCCTTGCGAGGGCTGGATGGCGTACCGGCTGGCCGGATACAGCGGAATATCGCCGAGGATGCGGTCGCGCGACTTCAGCACCGCGAGGCGCTGGCCGTACTGTTCGCGCGCGCAGGCGACCACCTCCGCATCGGCCGCCGGCAGTCGTCCCTTGGCGTCGCCGCAACGCACGGGCCAGAACGTCAGCCATTCGCGCTGGCCGCGCCGCAGTTCGGCCTTGGCCGGCTCCGACAGCGGACGCAGGCGCGCGGCGTAGGCCGCCGCCAACTCGCCATCCAACCGGTCCAAGGCGGCGTCGGCGCAGATGAGCTTTTCCGGCGGCCGTGCGGCCTTGCCGCAATCGAAACCGGCGGCCTGCGAGGGCGCGATCGGAATCAGCAAAAGGACAAGCGGAAGAAGGCGGCGCATGGCGGGCTCCGGAACGGTCGACGGCACCAGAGTAGCAAGCCCGACGGCAATAAAAAACCCGCCTTGCGGCGGGCTCCTTATTTGTGGCGTCCCCACGGGGATTCGAACCCCGGTCGTTGCCGTGAAAGGGCAATGTCCTAGGCCTCTAGACGATGGGGACAGCAAGCCTAAAATTTTTCACATTGGTGGAGCTAATCGGGATCGAACCGATGACCTCTTGCATGCCATGCAAGCGCTCTCCCAGCTGAGCTATAGCCCCACGTGCTGTGAGAGTTGAAATTATAGGGAGGTTTTAAATTTGCGTCAAGCCCGTTCGAAAAAAAATTTACATCATGTCCGCCGCCGGTTCCGGCACGTCCTGCTCCCGACGCCAGCCGCCACGGCCGTGACCCTGCTGCTTGAGGTACTGCAGCCATTTGTTGAAGAAGCCGTTCATCCGTAGACGGTGCGAGACCATGCGCTCCGTGCTCGGGTGCACGCCCAGCACGTCCTGCCAGCGCCGGCCGACGTAGCAATGGCTGACCTCGCATTGGCGCGAATCCAGGTACACCCGGATCATGGCCGAGGGGTCCAGGGCGCCGGTACGGGAATCGCGCAGGGTGTAGCTGAGCTTGAATTCGAGGGTGTAGGCGTGCCGCTCAAGCACCTCCAGACGGAGCATCAGGCCGTCCCGCCCTTCGGAAAGGTAAACGCCGGGTGAAAGCGACCGGAACTCCGTCATCGCCTGCAGGCGCAGGAAGTTGTCGGTGTACAGGTCCATCAACCAGGTGAAGCGGTTGAGGCGTCGGTACAGGCCGGCGTTGTCGGGCGCTTGCATGCTCAGTACAGCTGGTTCTGGATGCCCAGCTGCGACAGGATCTTGCTGGAGATCTCCTCGATCGAGGTGTTGGTGGTCGACAGGTGCGGCAGACGGATGCTGCGGAACAGCTCCTCGGCGCGGCTGACCTCCCGCCGGCATTGCTCGATGGTCGCGTATTTCGAACCCGGCTTGCGCTCCTGGCGGATCTGCTGCAGACGGACCGGATCGATGGTCAGCCCGAACAGCTTGTGCCGGAACGGCTGCAGGCGCTTGGGCAGGCCCTCGCCGTGCAGGTCCTCCTCGGTCAAGGGGTAATTGGCCGCCTTCACCCCGTAATGCAGGGCCATGTACAGGCAGGTCGGCGTCTTGCCCGAGCGCGACACCCCGACCAGGATCAGGTCGGCGTTGGCGTAGTTGTAGCTGATGCCGTCGTCGTGGGTCAGCGCGAAGTTGGTGGCGTTGATGCGCTCCTCGTAGGCCTTGTAGTCGACCAGCGCGTGCGCGCCGCCGACCCGCGGCTTGCGCACCACGCCCAGCTCGTGCTCGAGCGGATGCACGAACGGGCCCAGCACGTCCAGCATCAGCGCGCCGGTCTCGGCGATGACCGCGCTGGCGCCGGCGTCGACCAGGCTGGTGAACACGATGGCGCGTTGGCCGCTGCGCTCCTGCTCGGCTTCGATGATGCCGGCGGTATGCATGGCCTTGTCCATGCTGTCCACGAACGGCAGCCGCCGGGCCTGGTGTTGGATGCCCTCGAACTGGGCCAGAACGCTGTGTCCGATGGTTTCGGTGGTGATGCCGGTGCCGTCGGATACGTAGAAAACCGGACGCATGGGAACTCCTGCTGTTTCCGCCATTGTGCCCGATTTCGGCGGCGCCGGAAATCGCCGGCCCGGGCCATGGCGATGGGCTATAATATGGCTCCGCAAAACGCATCGGGAGCAGGCCTTGACTACGCAGATTCTCTGGTTGGATCACCTCCGCCTCTCCGACCTGGCGCAGGTCGGCGGCAAGAACTCGTCGCTGGGCGAGATGATCGGCCATCTGAGCCAACTGGGGGTCTCGGTGCCTGGCGGCTTCGCCACCACCGCCGACGCGTTCGAGGAATTCATCGCCTTCAACAACCTGACCCAGCGCATCTACCAGCGTCTGGACGGCCTGGACGTGGACGACGTCGGCACCCTGATGACGGTCGGCAAGGAAATCCGCCAGTGGGTGATGGACGCGCCGCTACAGCCGGCGCTGGACGCCGCCATCCGCGAGGCCTACGCCGAACTGTGCCGCCGCGCCGGCTCCGACGAGGTCTCGGTCGCGGTGCGTTCCTCGGCCACCGCCGAAGACCTGCCGGACGCCAGCTTCGCCGGCCAGCAGGAGACCTTCCTGAACGTCACCGGCGTCGAGGACGTGGTCGCCAAGGTCAAGGAGGTGTTCGCCTCGCTGTACAACGACCGCGCCATCGCCTACCGCGTGCACCACGGCTTCAAGCACGAGGACGTGTTCCTCTCGGCCGGCGTGCAGCTGATGGTGCGCTCCGACGTCGGCGCCTCCGGCGTGCTGTTCACCCTCGACACCGAGTCCGGCTTCCGCGACGCGGTGTTCGTGACCTCCAGCTACGGCCTGGGCGAGAACGTCGTGCAAGGCGCGGTCAACCCGGACGAGTTCTACGTGTACAAGCCCAACCTGCGCGCCAATCGTCCGGCCATCCTGCGCCGCACGCTGGGCAGCAAGGCCATCCGCATGGTGTATTCCGACGCCCCCGGCGAGCGGGTGAAGAACGAGCCGACCCCGGTCGAACTGCAGGCGCGCTTCTCGATCACCGACGCCGACGTCGAGGAGCTCTCGCGCCAGGCCCTGGTGA
>JAYSFF010000042.1:0-11340 GCA_041913425.1 Arenimonas sp.
AGAACATCTCTTCGTTGCCGTAGTGGCTGTGGAACGGGAACGCGGCCTTGCCCGGCGGCACCACGGTCATGTTGTAGCCCAGGCGGCGGGCGCCGACCAGCGGCGCGATCGGCGCCACCGCGGCACCCTCATACAGCGGCGGGGCGCCTGGCAGGCGCGCGCTGATCGGGCTTGGTTGCAGGCTGTCGATGTTGACGATGCGTTTCATCGGCCGGACACCCAGTTCGGCGCGCGTTTGTCCAGGAACGCGCCGAGCCCTTCCTGGCCTTCGGCGCCGACCCGCAGCCGGGCGATCAGTGCGGCGTTGTCGCGGTCCTGGTTTTCCCGCTGCAGGTCGGTCTGCGCCGGCGCGTGGCCGGCGATCAGCCGCTTGGCTTCGCGCGCGGCCTGCGGCCCGGCCTTGCCGAGCCAATGCAGGATGCGTTCCAGCGTCTCGTCCAGCTGCGCGGCCGGCACGCATTCGTGCAGCAATCCGATTTCGCGCGCGCGCGGCGCCTCGATGATTTCCGCGGTCAGGAAATAGCGGCGCGCCTGGCGCGTACCGATGGCGGCGATGACGTACGGCGAGATCACCGCCGGCACCAAGCCGAGCTTCACTTCGCTCAGGGTGAATTTGGCCGAATCGGCGGCGACGGCGATGTCGCAGCAACTCAACAAACCGACGCCGCCGCCGTAGGCCGAGCCGTTGACGCGCGCCAGGGTCGGCATCGGCAGCTCATTGAGCCGGCGCAGGCAGCGCGCCAGGGCCATCGCGTCGGCGAAGTTCTCCTGCTCGTCGGCCTGCGCCATGGCGCGCATCCAGTTCAGGTCGGCGCCGGCCGAGAAGGTGCTGCCGGCGCCGGTCAGCACCAGCGCGCGCGCCGGATCGGCTTCCAGTTCGGCCAAGGCCCGGTCCAGATCGGCAATCAGGCCGGCATCGAAGGCGTTGTGCGTTTCGGGGCGGTTCAGGGTCAGGGTGGCGATGCCGCCGCGGCGGCTGAGCAGGACGGAGTCGGACATGGGCGTAGCCGGGCAAAAGAGGAATGATAACGGATTGCCCGTGTGCCGGTTTTTTCACGCCGGTTTGAGGTAAA
The DNA here is from genome assembly GCA_041913425.1 of Arenimonas sp. GTDB lineage: Bacteria > Pseudomonadota > Gammaproteobacteria > Xanthomonadales > Xanthomonadaceae > Arenimonas. Next base: position 1,074 of record JAYSFF010000042.1, read on the forward strand.
TCAACCCCTTTTTCTGCCAGCTTGATAATATAATGAGAATTGTTCCCATTTGGACCGTTTCGGATGGACTTGACCCAACTCGGCAAAGGCCGCCAAGCCCGTGTCATCGGCGTCAGCAAGGCGTCGGAGGACGACGCCATCGCACACCGCCTGCTCGATCTGGGCTTCGTGCCCGGTGAAGTGGTGACCTGCGTCGCCTTGGCGCCTTGGGGCGGCGATCCGCTGCTGGTGCAGGTCGGCTTCACCCGTTTCGCCTTGCGCCGCAGCGAGGCCGCGCGCGTGGCCGTGGAGCCTGCCGCATGAGGCCGCTCAGCATCGCCTTGGTTGGTAACCCGAATTCGGGCAAGACCGCCTTGTTCAACCGCTTGACCGGCAGCCGGCAGAAGGTCGCCAACTACGCCGGCGTGACCGTCGAGCGCAAGGAAGGCGAGTTCGCGCACGATGGCCGCGTCGTCAAGGTGCTGGACCTGCCGGGCGCCTACAGCCTGAACGCCAGCAGCCCGGACGAGGCCATCACCCGCGACATCTGCCTGGGCACGCACGATTACGGCGTGCATCCGGATCTGCTGGTGTGCGTGGTCGATGCCACCAACCTGCGCCTGCACCTGCGTTTCGCGTTCGAGTTGCGCGCGCTCGGTAAGCCGATGCTGGTCGCCTTGAACATGATGGACGCCGCCGCCAAGCGCGGCATCGACATCGACCTGGCCAAGCTGGAACAGGCGTTGGGCGTGCCGGTGGTACCGACCGTGGCGGTGGCCGCGGACGGCGCCGAGGCCCTGAAACATGCCTTGGCCGATGGCGGCCTGCCGCTGCCGCCGATCGACGTCGGTGACGGCGACCACCACCAGAGCGTGCGCCGGACCTTGGCCGCCGCGGTCAGCATGCCGCGCGCCACCGCCGAGCTCGACGAACGCCTGGACCGCGTGCTGCTGCATCCGCTGTTCGGCCTGCTGTCGCTGGCGGTCATCCTGTTCCTGATGTTCCAGGCGGTATACGCCTGGGCGGCGCCGTTCCAGGACGCCATCTCGGCCTCGGTCGCCTGGCTGTCGGGGCAGGCCGGCGCGTTGCTGCCGGACGGCATCCTGCGCAGCCTGCTGCAGGACGGCATCTTCGCCGGGCTCGGCACGGTGCTGGAGTTCCTGCCGCAGATCCTGATCCTGTTCGCCTTCATCCTGGCGTTGGAGGAAACCGGCTATCTGCCGCGTGCCGCGTTCCTGCTGGATCGCCTGATGTTCGCCTGCGGATTGACCGGCCGCTCGTTCATTCCGCTGCTGTCGAGCTACGCCTGCGCGGTGCCGGGCATCATGGCCACGCGCTCGATCCAGGACCCGCGTGACCGCCTCGCCACCATCCTGGTGGCGCCGCTGACCACCTGCTCGGCGCGCCTGCCGGTGTACGCGTTGTTGATCGGTGCCTTCATCCCGGAACAGAAAGTGCTCGGCTGGTTCAATCTGCAGGGTCTGGTGCTGTTCGCGCTGTACCTGTCCGGCATCCTGGCGGTATTCGCGGTGGCTTGGGTGCTGAAGCTGATCAACCGGCAGAAATCCGACCACGCGCTGCTGCTGGAGCTGCCGTCCTACCGGCTGCCGAACCCGCGCGATCTGGCCATCGGCCTGTGGGACCGCGCCCGCATCTTCCTGCGCCGGGTCGGCGGCATCATCCTGACCCTGACCGTGCTGCTGTGGTTCCTGTCGACCTTCCCGGCACCGCCGGAGGGCTTCAGCGGGCCGGCCATAGATTACAGCTTCGCCGGCCGTCTCGGCCATCTGCTGGCGCCGCTGTTCACGCCGATCGGCTTCAATTGGCAGATCGTGCTGGCGCTGATTCCCGGCATGGCCGCGCGCGAGGTGGCGGTGTCCGGTCTGGCCACGGTGTACGCGCTGTCCGACGACGAGGCCGGCATCGGCCAATTGGGCGCGCTGCTCGCGGCCGACTGGAGCCTGGCCACCGCGCTGTCGGTGCTGACCTGGTACGTGTTCGCGCCGCAGTGCATCTCCACCATCGCCACCATCAAGCGCGAGACCGGCTCCTGGAAGGTCACCGGCTTCGCGGTGGTGTACCTGTTCGCGCTCGCCTACGGCTTCTCGCTGCTGGTCTACCAGACCGCGTCGGCGTTGCTGGCATGAGCACGCTCTGGCAGCAGCTGCTGGTCTATGCGCTGGTGCTGTGGTGCCTGTGGCGATTGCTGCGCAAGTACGCGCCCAGCCCGAGCTGGCGCGTGCAGGCCAGGCTCAGTTATTTCCTCGAATGCCGCCGCCTGCCGGCGCTGAAGCGTCTCGGCCGCGCGCTGCGTCCCGCGGTCGCGATACCCTCCGGCTGCGCCAGCCACTGCAACGCCTGCAACCGCTGCGCCTGATCAGCCGGCGTCGACCGCTACGCGGTCGCGGCCGTCCTGTTTGGCCCGGTACAGGGCGCGGTCGGCGCGCCTGAGCACGCTTTCCAGATCGTCGTCATGCGCCGGCATGCCGGTCACGCCGATGCTGATGGTGACCGCCACCGGACCTTCGCGGGTCTCGAACGGATGCCGGGCCACGGCTTGCCGGATCTTCTCGGCCATGGCGCCCTCGACGCCGGGCTGGATGCCGTTCCAGAGCAGCACGAATTCCTCGCCGCCCAGACGCACCGCCAGGTCGGTCGGCCGGATCAGGGTGTCGAGCAGGGCTCCCAGCCCTTTCAGCACATCGTCGCCGGCGCCGTGCCCGAGCCGGTCGTTGATGGCCTTGAAGTGGTCGACGTCGATCAAGGCCAGGCTCATCGCCAGCCCGCCCTGCATCGCCGCGCGTTTGCGGAGGCGCTCGAAGCGGGCGTCCATGCCGCGGCGGTTGAACAGTCCGGTCAGCGAATCGTGCTCGGCCAGCGACAGCACCTCGCGCTGCAGCGCGTGGGTGACCAGCAGCAGGATGACGAAGCCGTGCATCACCAGCACCACGATCAGCCCGAGCATGCCGAAGGCGTTGCTCTGGAAGCCGTTTTCGTATCCGGCGCCCAAGGGCGAGAGCAGAGCGCCGGTGCGCACAAGGTGCGATATGACCGATAGCAGGATGATGCCGGTTGCAAACCCCATCGGCGAACCGCCCTCGCGCCGGAAAGCGGCCAACAATTGCGTGAACGCCTGCCAGCGCAGTACGGCCGAAACGGCCAGGCTCAGGGCCAGCGACGTCCTGGTCGGCAGTCCGGCCGCCATCAGCGCCGCGCACAGCAACCCCGCGCACAGCACGAGGGCCAAGCCCTGTTTCCAGCGCAGCGTGAGTCCCAGATAGGCGCGGATGCCCAGCAGCACGCACAAGGAGGACAGCATGCCGCCGATATGGCCGGCCAGATAGCCGGCGTTCCTGCTCCAGTCCGGCAACGAGGCCACGCCGGAAATCTGGAACAGCGCCAACGTCGCGAAACTGCCGACCCAGAACCAGAGCCCGAACCGGCCTTTGGCCAGCAACGCACCGCCCACGCTGAACGCCGTCAACAGCAGGGCCAGCACCTGATAGGTCAGTTGCAGCGTGCCGAGGTCGAGGGGCGCGGAAGCGTCGCTCATCCGTCGATCACATCCGGAACACGCCGTAGCGGCCCGGCTCGATCGGCGCGTTCATCGACGCCGAAATCGCCAAGGCCAGCACCCGCCGGGTGTCGGCCGGATCGATCACGCCATCGTCCCACAGCCGGCTGCTGGCGTAGAACGGATGGCCCTGGCGCTCGTACTGTTCGCGCACCGGGGCCTTGAACGCCTCTTCCTCGTCAGCCGACCAGCTGCCGCCCTTGGCTTCGATGCCGTCGCGCTTGACCGTGGCCAGCACCGCCGCGGCCTGTTCGCCGCCCATCACCGAGATGCGCGCGTTCGGCCAGGACCACAGGAAGCGGGCGCCGTAGGCGCGGCCGCACATGGCGTAGTTGCCGGCGCCGAAGCTGCCGCCGATCAGCACGGTGAACTTCGGCACGTGCGCGCAGGCCACCGCGGTCACCATCTTGGCGCCATCCTTGGCGATGCCGGCCTGCTCGTACTTGCGGCCGACCATGAAGCCGGTGATGTTCTGCAGGAACACCAGCGGGATGCCGCGCTGGTTGCACAGCTCGATGAAGTGCGCGCCCTTCAGCGCGCTCTCGGGAAACAGGATGCCGTTGTTGGCCACGATGCCGACCGGAAAGCCGTGGATGTGCGCGAAGCCGGTGACCAGGGTCTTGCCGTAGCGCGCCTTGAACTCCTGGAACTCGGAGCCGTCGACCAGGCGCGCGATGATCTCGCGCACGTCGAACGGCCGGCGCGCGTCCCTGGGCACGATGCCGTACAGCTCCTCGGCCGGATAGGCCGGTTCGCGCGGCGGCTGCAGCGCCAACGGCACCTGCTTGCGGCGGTTCAGGCCGGCGACGATGTCGCGCGCGATGGCCAGCGCGTGTTCGTCGTTCTCGGCCAGGTGGTCGGCCACGCCGGAGACGCCGGTATGCACCTCGGCGCCGCCCAGCGTTTCGGCGTCGACCACCTCGCCGGTGGCGGCTTTCACCAGCGGCGGGCCGCCGAGGAAGATGGTGCCCTGATTGCGCACGATCACGCTTTCGTCGCACATCGCCGGCACGTAGGCGCCGCCGGCGGTGCAGGAGCCCATCACCACCGCGATCTGCGGGATGTTCAGCGCGCTCAGGCGCGCCTGGTTGTAGAAGATGCGGCCGAAGTGCTCCTTGTCGGGGAACACCTCGTCCTGCAGCGGCAGGAACGCGCCGCCGGAGTCGACCAGATAGATGCAGGGCAGGTGGTTCTCGAGCGCGATCTCCTGCGCGCGCAGGTGCTTCTTCACCGTCATCGGGAAATAGGTGCCGCCCTTCACGGTGGCGTCGTTGGCGACCACCATGACCTCGACGCCCTTGACCCGGCCGATGCCGGCGATCAGGCCCGCGGCCGGCGCCTGGCCGTCGTATTGGCCGTCGGCGGCCAGTGCAGAGAGCTCCAGGAACGGACTGCCCGGGTCGAGCAGGGCATCGACGCGTTCGCGCGGCAGCAGTTTGCCGCGCGCGCTGTGCTTGGCGCAGGCCGCTTCGCCGCCGCCGGCCTGCACCGCCGCCAGCTTCGCACGCAGGGCATCGACCTGGGCCAGCATGGCCGTGCGGTTTTCGGCGAATTCGTCAGAGCGGGAATCGATCTGGCTGGACAGTATGGGCATGGCGTTCGGGACTTCGGGAAAGGCGTTTAGTGTAGCCAAAAAAAAACCGCCGTTGCCGGCGGTTTTTTTACAAGCGATTCCGAAGAATTACTTGGTTTCTTCAGCCGGAGCGGCTTCAGCGGCCGGAGCGGCAGCGTCGGCGGCCGGAGCGGCGGCGTCGGCGGCCGGAGCAGCGGCGTCGGCGGCGGCGTCAGCAGCCGGGGCGGCTTCGGCGGCGGCGTCAGCGGCCGGGGCAGCTTCTTCGGTGGTGGCTTCGGCGGCCGGGGCTTCGGTGGCGGCTTCTTCTTGCTTCGAGCAGGCGGTCAGGGCCAGAGCGAAAGCCAGAGCGATGATGGTCTTGTTCAGGGACATGGATATTTCCTCAAGGTTTCAATATTGAATTTGATTAAAAAAACGTGCGTTATCACGCACGTAGAACTAATCATGCCAGTATTTTTCAAATAGTCAAGTATTTGTGAGTAAAAAGTAAAAAAATTGTGAGGCCGGGCTTAACCCGGCCTCGGATCAGACCAACTCGATGGCCATCGCGGTGGCTTCGCCCCCGCCAATACAAAGGCTTGCGACGCCTCTGCGCAGACCGCGGGCCTGCAGGGCGTGGATCAGGGTGACCAGGATGCGGGCGCCGGACGCGCCGATCGGGTGGCCCAATGCGCAAGCGCCGCCGTTGACGTTGACCTTGGCGTGCGGGATGCCCAGTTCCTCGATTGGGGCCATGGCTACCGTAGCGAAGGCCTCGTTGATCTCGAACAGGTCGACGTCGGCAGCCGACCAGCCGGCTTTGGCCAACACCGATTGGATGGCGCCGACCGGCGCGGTGGTGAACCATTCCGGCGCCTGCGCGAACGAGGCCTGCGCCACGATGCGCGCGATCGGCGTCAGGCCGTTGGCGGCGGCGTGCGCTTCCGAGCTCAGCACCAGCGCGGCGGCGCCGTCGTTGATGCTGGACGAGCTGGCGGCGGTGATGGTGCCGTCCTTCTTGAACGCCGGACGCAGGGTCGGGATCTTCTCGATGCTGCATTTGCCGGGCTGTTCGTCGGCCGCGATCTGCACCTCGCCCTTGCGGCCGGCCACGGTCACCGGCGCGATTTCGGCGGCGAACGCGCCCGATTGCTGCGCGGCCAGCGCGCGGCGCACCGATTCGGCGGCGAACGCGTCCTGCTGTTCGCGGCTGAAGCCGTACTTGGCCACGCACAGTTCGCCGAACACGCCCATCGACTGCTTGTCGTACGGGTTGGTCAGGCCGTCCCAGGCCATGTGGTCGAGCATTTCGGCGCTGCCGTAGCGGATGCCGGTGCGCGAGCCCATCAACAGGTGCGGGGCGTTGGTCATCGATTCCATGCCGCCGGCGACGACCACATCGGCCGAACCGGCGCGGATCAGGTCGTGGCCGAACATCACCGCCTTCATGCCCGAGCCGCAGACCTTGTTGAGGGTGGAGGCGCCGGCTTTCTGCGCCACGCCGGCGGCGAGCGCGGCTTGGCGCGCCGGGGCCTGGCCGAGGCCGGCCGGCAGCACGCAGCCCATGATCACCTCGTCGACGCCGTCGCCGGCGACGCCGGCCTGATCGAGCGCGGCGCGGATGGCGGTAGCGCCCAGTTGCGTGGCCGGCACGCCGGTGAACTGGCCGAGCAGGGCGCCGAGGGCGGTGCGCTTGGCGCCGAGAATGACGATCGGACTCATGGGTGTTTTCCTCTTTCGGTTAAAGGTTGCCGTTGAACAGTTCGCGGCCGATCAGCATGCGGCGGATCTCGTTGGTGCCGGCGCCGATGGCGTACAGCTTGGCGTCGCGCAGCAGGCGGCCGGCGTCGTATTCGTTGATGTAGCCGTTGCCGCCCAGCGACTGGATGCACTCCAGCGCGACCTGCACCGCCGCGTCGCTGGCGTGCAGCAGGCAGCTGGCGGCGTCCACGCGCGAGCGCCGGCCGGCGTCGAAGTCGCGGCCGACGGCGTAGGCGAAGGCGCGCGACGACTGCAGCGCGGTGTACATGTCGGCCAGTTTGGCCTGCATGATGCCGAAGCTGCCGATGGCGGCGTCGAACTGGCGGCGTTCGCGCACGTACGGCAGGGTCAGGTCGAGCGCGGCCTGCATCAAGCCCAGCGGCCCGCCGGACAGCACCAGGCGCTCGGTGTCCAGGCCGCCCATCAGCACCTTGACGCCCTGGTTGACCTCGCCCAGCACGTTTTCGGCCGGAATGGCGCAGTCTTCGAACACCAGCTCGCAGGTGTCCGAGCCGCGCATGCCGAGCTTGTCCAGCTTCTGCGCGGTGGAGAATCCGGGCATGCCTTTTTCGACCAGGAAGGCGGTCATGCAGCGGCTGCCGGCCTCTTTGCCGGCGGTGCGCATGTACACGATCAGCACGTCGGCCTCGGGGCCGTTGGTGATCCACATCTTGCTGCCGTTGGCGACCCAGACGCCGTCGCGCAGCTCGGCGCGGCAGCTCATCGAACCGACCACATCCGAGCCGGCGCCGGGTTCGCTCATCGCCAGCGCGCCCAGCCATTCGCCGCTGCACAGCTTGGGCAGGTACTTGGCGCGCTGCGCCGGGTTGCCGTTGAGGTACAGGTTCTGCACGCACAGGTTGGAGTGCGCGCCGTAGCTCAGGCCGACCGCGCCGGAGGCGCGCGAGATCTCCTCCATCGCCACCAGGTGCGCCAAGTAGCCCATCTCCGCGCCGCCGTATTCGGCCGGCACGGTGATGCCGAGCAGGCCGAGTTCGCCCATCTTCGGCCACAGCTCGCGTGGGAAGCGGTTGTCGCGGTCGATGCGCGCCGCCTGCGGCGCGATCTCGGTTTCGGCGAAGCGGCGGACCGCCTCGCGCAGCGCGTCCAGTTCTTCGGACAGGTCGGTCAATGCCATGCGTTCGCTCCGGCCGGCCTCAGCCGGCGCGGCGGCCCTGGAAGCGCGGCGCGTTCTGGCCCAGGTGCGGCAGGCGCAGCTTGCCGATGGCGGTGATGCGCTCCTCGGCCATGCGGTCGGCGGCGCGGTAGGTCGGGATGCCGTCGCGGGCGCTGATCTCGAAGATGCGGCCCAGGTTGAAGTAGATGGTGCGCAGCATGCGCATCGCGCGTTCGCGGTTGTAGCCGTCGATCTCCAGCGACACGTTCATCAGGCCGCCGGCGTTGACCGCGTAATCCGGCGCGTACAGCACGCCGCGGCGGTGCAGTTCGTCGCCGATGGCCTCGTTGGCCAGCTGGTTGTTGGCCGCGCCGCAGATGACCTTGGCCTTAATGCGGTCGATGGTGTTCTCGTTCAGGGTGCCGCCGAGCGCGGTTGGCGAGTAGATGTCGGCCGGCACGTCGTAGATCTCGTCCAGGCCCACGGCTTCGGCGCCGTATTCGTCGACGGCGCGCTGCACCGCGTCCTTGTTGATGTCGGTGACGAAGATCTTGGCGCCGCGCTCGTGCAGCAGCTTGACGAACTCCATGCCGACGTGGCCGACGCCCTGCACCGCGTAGGAATACTTGCCGACGTCCTCGTTGCCGAACTTGACGCTCAGCGCGGCCATCAGGCCCTGCAGGGTGCCATAGGCGGTGAACGGCGAGGGGTCGCCCGAGCCGCCGTGCACCTGGTGCACGCCGGTCACGTATTCGGTCTCGCGCAGCACGTATTCCATGTCGTTGACGTCGATGCCGACGTCCTCGGCGGTGATGTAGCGGCCGTTCAGCGAATTGACGAAGCGGCCGAAGGCGCGGAACAGCGCTTCCGACTTGTCCTTGTTCGGGTCGCCCCAGATCACGGCCTTGCCGCCGCCCAGGTTCAGGCCGGACACCGCCGCCTTGTAGGTCATGCCGCGGCTCAGGCGCAGCACATCGTTCAACGCTTCCTGTTCGGTGGCGTACGGCCACATGCGGGTGCCGCCCAGGGCCGGACCCAGCACGGTGTTGTGGATGGCGATGATGGCCTTCAGGCCGGCGTCTTTGTTATGGCAGAACACCACTTCTTCGTGTTCGGTCTTGCTGATGCTTTCGAAAATCATGTCGGACTCCGGCTTGCGGTAATGGTTTGTAACGCCTCAAGGCGCGCCGTATTATAAAGCAATTGCTCTAGCGGCCGGCTCGGCGCTCACAGCATGCGGTGCGTCCGTTGCCGGAACCAGAGCGTGCAAATCCACTTAACTCCTTGTTTTACCGGCATGCCCGCATGCAGGCTGGTGCGGCACGCGCCGGCATCGGCGTCCAGGTTGTCGAAGCGCGCGATTTGGCCCTGTTCGGCCGTGATGGTGCGTTCCAGCAGCGGAAACGCCGTTTCGCCGCCGGCTTCCGGCGTGTTGAGGTAGGCGATGACGGTGCGCAGACGTTGGCCGGAGCCGCCGGCTTCGACCGGAATGAAGTGCGAGGGCGGCAGCACGTCGCGGTGCGGCCGGTATTCCTGGCCGGGCGTATAGCGCAGCAGGATCAGCGCTTCGGCGTGGTTCAGCGGCAGGCCGGCGGCCGCGGCCATGCGCCGTTGCAACAGGTTGAGATACACCTGCTCGAACTCCGGCAGGAACGCGAAGTCGTGGCTGGTGCGGATTTGATTCAGTTGTTGGCGGCCGTCGTCGTCGACCGACACCGACGGCGCCACGTCCGGACCGCCCAGGCAGCGGATGTACAGGCATTCTTCTGCCGACAGGAATCCGGTGTGCAGATGCAGCTGCGTCGGTCCGTCGAGGCAGACGCCGGGCTCCGCCGCAACGGCGGCCGGCAAGGCGCTGAAATCCCAGTCGTCGAAGGCCGGCGGCGGGGCGGCCGGTTCGGGCGGCGCGAAGCCGGCGCGCGGATCCGGTGCCGGCACCGGCATGCCGAGTTGCGCGGCGATCCGGCGGATGCTGTTGGCCCGCGCCGGATCGGCGTCGCACAGCGTGCCGGCGGCCAGGCGCTCGCCGAGCAGGGCCATGGCCACCGTGCTGCCGCGCAACGCCGCCCGCTCAAGCAGTCCGGTACTGGCGCGTTGCTGTTCTGGCGTGCCGAAGCGGCCGAAGAACACGGCGGCGTCGCATAGCGCGTTCGGATGCTCTTGCCGGCAGCAGAACGCCAGCCGTTCGGCCAGCGCTTGCCAGTCGAACGCTTCGGCGACCTCGACCAACGACGTGTAGGCCATGCGGTACGCGGCCGGCGCGTATCCGGCCGCTTCGGCCTGG
>JAYSFF010000042.1:11440-14948 GCA_041913425.1 Arenimonas sp.
CGACGTGTAGGCCATGCGGTACGCGGCCGGCGCGTATCCGGCCGCTTCGGCCTGGCGCAGGCGCTGCATGCCTTGCCCGATCTGGGCGGTATCGGTGGCGAACATTAACAAAGCATTGCCCAGATCGAAAGCGGCCTGCGCGTTGTTTTGATTTGCTAATACCGTCAGCGCCTGCAGCCCCTCGGCGATGCGGTTATCGCGCAGCAGGGCGTGCGCGGCGTGCAGGGCGTGGGCGTGGTCGGTGGCGGACATGGGCGGCATACGGTGTGCTTTCGCGCAATTATGCGGGCGCACGGTACAATTGTCATCCGCTGTCCCATCCGTATCGCAGGTGCCCCATGTCGTCCGTTCCCTCCGTGCCGTCCGGCCAACCGCTGCCCGAAAACGCGCCGCTGCGCTTCGTCACCGCCGCCTCGCTGTTCGACGGCCACGACGCCGCGATCAACATCATGCGCCGGCTGATCCAGGCCCAGGGCGCCGAGGTCATCCACTTGGGCCACAACCGCTCGGTCGACGACGTGGTGCGCGCCGCGCTGCAGGAGGACGCCGACGGCATCGCATTGTCGAGCTACCAGGGCGGCCACGTCGAATACTTCAAGTACGTCATCGACCGGCTGAAGGACGCCGGCGCCTCGCACATCCGCGTGTTCGGCGGCGGCGGCGGCACCATCACCCCGGACGAGATCGCCGAACTGCAGGCCTATGGCGTGGAGCGCATCTACCACCCGAACGACGGCATGCAGATGGGCCTGGTGGCGATGATCGAGGATCTGGTGTCGCGTACCGCCGCGGCCCGCGCCGCGCGCGCGGATTCGGCCGGCGAGGGCGAGGTGGCGCTCGGCAAGCTGCTGACCGCCATCGAGCAGGAACGCTTCGCCGAACACGAGCTGCAGGCCCTGCGCCGGCAGTGGCAGCTGGCCGGCGCACGCACCCCGGTGCTGGGCCTGACCGGAACCGGCGGCGCCGGCAAGAGCTCGGTCACCGACGAGCTGCTGAACCGCTTCCTGCAGCATTTCCCCGAGATGCGCATTGCGGTGATCTCGGTCGACCCGACCCGCCGCCGCAGCGGCGGCGCGCTGCTGGGCGACCGCATCCGGATGAACACCCTGCGTTCGCCGAACGTGTTCATGCGCTCGATGGCGACCCGCCGCCAGCACATGGCCACCAACGCCGTGCTGAAGGACTGCATCGCTTGCCTGAAGGCGCAGGAGTTCGATCTGGTGATCGTGGAGACCGCCGGCATCGGCCAGAGCGATTCCGAGATCGTCGATCTGGTCGACTTCCCGGTGTACGTGATGACCTCCGATTTCGGCGCGCCCAGCCAGCTGGAAAAGATCGACATGCTCGACTACGCCGAGCTGGTGGTGCTCAACAAGTTCGACCGCCGCGGCGCCGAAGACGCCCTGCGTGATGTGCGCAAGCAGTGGAAGCGCAACCGCACGGCGTTCCAGCTGGCCGACGACGAGGTGCCGGTGTATCCGACCATCGCCTCGCAGTTCAACGACCCCGGCGTGAGCTGGATGTTCGCCAACCTGTGCCGGCTGCTGAAGGCCAAACTGGCGCCGGCTTCCGCGCGCTGCGATTTCGCGCCGACGGTGGACACCGCGCTGAAGGAACCGCGCGCCACCGTGCTGATTCCCGGCAACCGCACGCGTTATCTCTCGGAAATCGCCGAGCAGGGCCGCGGCGTCAACCGCTCCATCGCGCACCAGGCGGCACAGGCCGATCTGGCGCAATCGTACTGGCAGGCGCTGCAGGCCATCGGCGATGGCAAACTGCCGCCGGCCTTGGCGCTGTATGAGCTGGCCGACCTGCAGGCCGACGACGCCGACGGCTCCATGCGGCTGCTGCGCCAGCGTTACAACGAGGCGGTCAAGGCGCTGTCGGCCGAGTCGGTTAACCTGCTGCGCGAGTGGCCGGCGCGCCTGAAGTCGGTGACCGATGACTTCAACGAATACCGCGTGCGCGACAAGGTGATCCGGGTCGACAACTACCGCGAATCGCTGTCGCATCAGCGCATCCCGAAGATCGCCGCGCCGAAATTCAGCGGCTGGGGCGAACTGCTCACCTTCCTGTCCAAGGAAAACCTGCCGGGCCATTACCCGTACACCGGCGGCGTGTATCCGTACCGCCGCAGCGGCGAGGACCCAATTCGCATGTTCGCCGGCGAAGGCACGCCCGAGCGCACCAATCGCCGCTTCCATTACCTCTCGCTCGGCCAGCCGGCCATCCGCCTGTCGACTGCGTTCGACTCGGTGACCCTGTACGGCGAAGACCCGGCCACGCGCCCGGACATCTACGGCAAGATCGGCAATTCAGGCGTGTCCATCGCCACGCTGGACGACATGAAGAAGCTGTATTCCGGCTTCGACCTGTGCGCGCCGAACACCAGCGTCAGCATGACCATCAACGGGCCCGCCCCGATGATCTTGGCCATGTTCATGAACACCGCGGTTGACCAGCAGGTGGAGAAATACCTGCGCGCCGACGAAGGCCGCTGGGCGGCGGCGCAGAAGAAGATCGCCGCGCTGTTCCCGAACGGTGAGCAACCGCGCTACCTGGGCGAACTGCCCGAGGGCAACGACGGCTTGGGCCTGGCGCTGCTGGGCCTGACCGGCGACCAGCTGCTGGACGCCGAGACCTATGCCCGCATCCGCACCGAAACCCTGGCCAGCGTGCGCGGCACGGTGCAGGCCGACATCCTGAAGGAAGACCAGGCGCAGAACACCTGCATCTTCAGCACCGAGTTCGCGCTGCGCATGATGGGCGACATCCAGCAGTTCTTCGTGGAGAACAGGGTCCGCAACTTCTATTCGGTGTCGATCTCCGGTTACCACATCGCCGAAGCCGGCGCCAACCCGATCAGCCAGCTCGCGTTCACGCTGTCCAACGGCTTCACCATCGTGGAGTACTACCTGGCGCGCGGCATGAAGATCGACGACTTCGCGCCGAACCTGAGCTTCTTCTTCAGCAACGGCATGGACCCGGAATACACCGTGATCGGCCGTGTGGCGCGCCGCATCTGGGCGCGTGCCATGCGCGAGCGCTACGGCGCCAATGAGCGCAGCCAGATGATGAAGTACCACATCCAGACCTCCGGCCGCTCGCTGCACGCGCAGGAGATCCAGTTCAACGACATCCGCACTACGCTGCAGGCGCTGTACGCGCTGTTCGACAACTGCAACAGCCTGCACACCAACGCCTTCGACGAGGCCATCACCACGCCCACCGAGGATTCGGTGCGGCGCGCGGTGGCCATCCAGATGATCATCAACAAGGAACTGGGCCTGAACTTCAACGAGAACCCCTGGCAGGGCAGTTTCATCGTGGATCAGCTGACCGACCTGGTGGAGGAGGCGGTGTACAAGGAGTTCGACGCGCTAAGCGAGCGCGGCGGCGTGCTGGGCGCGATGGATACCATGTACCAGCGCGGCAAGATCCAGGAAGAGTCGCTGTACTACGAGCACAAGAAGCACGACGGCAGCCTGCCGCTGGTGGGCGTGAACAC
>JAYSFF010000043.1:0-14826 GCA_041913425.1 Arenimonas sp.
CCGTGATCGCCGAGAGCTTCGAGCGCATCCACCGCTCGAACCTGGTCGGCATGGGTGTGCTGCCGCTGCAGTTCCTGGACGGCGAGAGCGCCGCTTCGCACGGCCTGAAGGGCGACGAGCGCTTCGCCGTCACCGGCCTGCAGGACGGCGCCGGCAAGATCGCCGACGTCACCGCGACCTCGCCGGACGGCTCGGTCAAGGCGTTCAAGGCCAAGGTGCTGCTGCTGACCCCGAAGGAAGTCGAGTACTTCCGCCACGGCGGCATCCTGCACTACGTGCTGCGCCAGCTGGCCGCGCGCAAAGCCGCCTGATCGGCCCGCGCGAAGGGACGGTGAAAAAGCGGCTTCGGCCGCTTTTTCATTGGCCGCAAGGCTTGTCAGCACCTAGAGCTTATGCTCCAATGGACATACCTTCGCGTATCCACGGTTTCCATGAGCACGACACATCCTTGGTTGAGCAGCTACGCCCCGAACACACCCCACGAAATCGACCTCGAGCAGTTCCCGTCGATCGTTTCGGTGCTGGAACAGGCCATCCGCAAGTTCGGCGACCGCCCGGCGTTCAGCAATTTCGGCAAGACCCTGACCTACCGTGAAATCGACGAGCTCAGCGCCGCGTTCGCCAACTACCTGATCCACGAGCTCGGCCTGAAGAAAGGCGCGCGCGTCGCCATCATGCTGCCGAACCTGCTGCAGTACCCGATCGCCCTGTTCGGCGCGTTGCGCGCCGGCCTGACCGTGGTCAACACCAACCCGCTGTACACCCACCGCGAGCTCAAGCACCAGCTGATCGATTCCGGCGCGACCGTGCTCTTGGTGCTGGAGAACTTCGCGCACGTGGCGCAGGAGGTGGTGGCCGAAACCAAGGTCAGCCAGGTGATCACCACCACCATCGGCGAGATGCTGGGCCCGAAAGGTTACCTAATCGATTTCGTGCTGAAGTACGTGAAACAGCAGGTGCCGCATTTCGAGTTGCCCGGCGCCATCCCGTTCAAGCAGGCGCTGAAACTCGGCGCCCGGCATACCCTGCCGGCGGTCGGCATCCAGCCGCAGGAAATCGCCTTCCTGCAGTACACCGGCGGCACCACCGGCGTGTCCAAGGGCGCCATGCTGACCCACCGCAACCTGGTGGCCAACATGCAGCAGAGCTCGGCCTGGCTGGGCCACGGCATCAAAGAGGGTGAGGAGGTCATCATCACCGCCCTGCCGCTGTACCACATCTTCGCGCTCACCGCGAACTGCCTGGTGTTCATGAAGTTCGGCGGCCTGAACTACCTGATCACCAACCCGCGCGACATGCGCGGCTTCGTCAAGGAGCTGGCCAAGAGCAACTTCACCGCCATCACCGGCGTCAACACGCTGTTCAACGGTCTGCTGCATACGCCCGGCTTCGACAAGCTCGACTTCAGCCGCATGCGCTTCACGCTCGGCGGCGGCATGGCGGTGCAGCGCGCCGTGGCCGAAAAATGGAAGCAGGTCACCGGCGTGACCCTGGTCGAGGCCTACGGCCTGACCGAGACCTCGCCGGCCGCCTGCATCAATCCGATGGACCTGAAGGATTTCAACGGCGCCATCGGCCTGCCGATCTCCTCGACGCAATGCTGCATCAAGGACGACGCCGGCAACATGCTGCCGCAGGGCGAAATCGGCGAGCTGTGCATCAAGGGGCCGCAGGTGATGCTGGGCTACTGGCAGCGGCCAGACGAGACCGCCAAGGTCATCGATTCCGCCGGCTGGCTGCACACCGGCGACATCGCCAAGATGGACGAGAAGGGCTTCTTCTACATCGTCGACCGCAAGAAGGACATGATCCTGGTGTCCGGCTTCAACGTGTTCCCGAACGAGGTCGAGGATGTGGTCGCCGCCATGCCGGGCGTGCTGGAGGTCGCCGCCGTCGGCGTGCCCGACGAGAAGTCCGGCGAAGCGGTCAAACTGGTGGTGGTGCGCAAGGACCCGAACTTGACCGCCGACGACATCCGCCATTACTGCCATGAAGAGCTTACCGGCTACAAGCGCCCGAAGTACATCGAGTTCCGCAACGAGTTGCCGAAGACCAACGTCGGCAAGATCCTGCGGCGCGAGCTGCGGGAAACCGCCAAGACGGAATAAGCATGGCCATGCCGCGCAACGGCCGTTTCCGGGTCATCGGCACCCTGCTCGGCGTCATCACCGCGTTCGTGTTGAAGGCGCAGGTCAGCGCCATGGCCGGGAACTCCTTCTTCCTGGCCGTGGTCTTCCTGGGCGGAACCGGCGCCATCGTCGGTACCTTGTTCGACAACCGGCTCGGCAAGCCGCGCGAATAGTACGATCTGTGCGGCTGCAATAAATAAAGGGCGCCCGTGGGCGCCCTTTCACTTACCGCCGCGATGTCCGGATCAGTCCTGCACCGGCCGCATATAGGGAAACAGCAGCACGTCGCGGATGGAGCTGGAGCCGGTCAGCAGCATCACCAGACGGTCGATGCCGACGCCCAAGCCGCCGGTCGGCGGCAGGCCGACCTCGAGCGCGCGGATGTAATCGGCGTCGAAATGCATGGCCTCGTCATCGCCGCCCTCCTTCTGCGCCACCTGCTCGGCGAAGCGCGCGGCCTGGTCCTCGGCGTCGTTGAGCTCGGAGAAGCCGTTGGCGATCTCCTTACCGCCGACGAACAGCTCGAAGCGGTCGGTCAGGCCGGCGTCGCTGTCGTTGGCGCGCGCCAGCGGGCTGACTTCGGTCGGGTGCTGGGTGATGAAGGTCGGCTGGATCAGGGTGTGCTCCACCGTCTTCTCGAACACCTCCAGCAGCAGCTTGCCCCAGCCGTAGGACGGCTTGATGCGGATGCCCAGCGCCTGGCAGTGGCCGCGCATGGCTTCCAAATCGCGGATGTGCTCCGGGCGGATCTGCGGGTTGTGCTCCAGCACGGCGTCGGTCATGGTCCAGCGCCGGAACGGCTTGGACAGGTCGATGTCGTTGCCGTCCCAGTGCGCCTGCAGGTCCGGCAGCACCTTCTCGGCCGCGGCGCGGATCATGCCCTCGGTCAGGTCCATGATCTCGTTATAGGTGGCGTAGGCCTCGTACAGCTCGAGCATGGTGAACTCGGGGTTGTGCCGGGTCGACACGCCCTCGTTGCGGAAGTTGCGGTTGATCTCGTAGATGCGCTCCAGGCCGCCCACGGTCAGGCGCTTCAGGTAGAGCTCGGGCGCCACGCGCAGGTACAGGTCGAGCCCGAGTGCGTTGTGGTGGGTGGTGAACGGCTTGGCGGTGGCGCCGCCGGGGATGTAATGCATCATCGGCGTCTCCACTTCCAGGAAGCGGCGCGAATCCAGCCAGTTGCGCAGCGCCGAGACCACCTGCGAGCGCTTGATGAACACCTCGCGCGCTTCCGGCGTCACGATCAAATCGACGTAGCGTTGGCGGTAGCGCTGCTCGACGTCGGACAGGCCGTGCCATTTGTCCGGCAGCGGGCGCAGGGATTTGGTCAGCAGGCGCAGGCTTTCGCCCTTCACCGACAGCTCGCCGGTCTTGGTGCGGGTCAGCGTGCCGGTGACGCCGAGGATGTCGCCGATGTCCCAATGCTTGAAGGCCTCGTAGGACTCGCCCAGGTCGGCGGCGGTCAGGTACAGCTGGATGCGGCCGGACATGTCCTGCAGTTGGGCGAAGCTGGCTTTGCCCATCACCCGCTTGGCCATCAGCCGGCCGGCGATCTGCACGCCGCGGCCGAGCGCCTGCAGGCTGTCGGTGCTCCAGCGCTCCTTGTCGGCGTATTCGGCCTGCAGGTCCTGCGCGTAGTCGGCACGCACGAAATCGTTCGGGAAGGCGATGCCTTTGTCGCGCAGGGCCTTGAGCTTGGCGCGGCGTTCGGCGATCAGCTGGTTCTCGTCCTGTGGCAGGTCGTTGACGGTGTCGTTCATGGCTGTGCTCAGTTGGTCCGGCCGGAGCCGGCGGTCAGGCCCGCCTTCAGGCTGGCTTCGACGAATTCGTCGAGGTCGCCGTCCAGCACTTTCTGGGTATCGGTGCGCTCGACGCCGGTGCGCAGGTCCTTGATCCGGCTCTGGTCGAGCACGTAGCTGCGGATCTGGCTGCCCCAGCCGATGTCGGATTTGGTCGCTTCCAGCGCGTCCTTCTCCGAGTTGCGCTTCATCAGCTCGAGCTCGTACAGCTTGGCCTTCAGCATCTTCATGGCGCGGTCGCGGTTGCCGTGCTGCGAACGTTCGATCTGGCAGGCGACCACGGTATTGGTCGGGATATGCGTGATGCGCACCGCCGATTCGGTCTTGTTGACGTGCTGGCCGCCGGCGCCGGACGAGCGGTAGACGTCGGTCCGGAGGTCGGCCGGATTGATTTCGATCTCGATGTTGTCGTCCACTTCCGGACTGACGAACACCGAGCAGAACGAGGTGTGCCGGCGGTTGTCGGAATCGAACGGCGATTTGCGCACCAGCCGGTGCACGCCGATTTCGGTCTTCAGCCAGCCGTAGGCGTACTCGCCTTCGACCCGGAAGGTGGCGCTCTTGATGCCGGCCACGTCGCCGTCGGAGGCCTCCATCAGTTCGGTCTTCCAGCCGCGTGACTCGCAGAAACGCAGGTACATGCGCAGCAGGATTTCGGCCCAGTCCTGGGCCTCGGTGCCACCGGCGCCGGACTGGATGTCGACGAAGCAGTTGGCGTGGTCCTGCTCGCCGGAGAACATGCGGCGGAACTCGAGCTTGCCGACGCGTTCGGCGATCTTCTCGACGTCGGCGACGACCGACTCGACCATCGACTCGTCATCTTCCATCTCGGCCAGCTCGAGGTATTCCAGCGCTTCGGACAGTCCGTCCAGCGTGCCGCGGATCTCGGACACGGTCTTGTCGAGGCTGGCGCGCTCCTTGCCGAGCGCCAGCGCCTTATCCGGTTCGTTCCAGATTTCGGGGCTTTCCAGCTCCCGGTTCACTTCTTCCAGACGTTCGACCTTGTTATCGAAGTCAAAGATACCCCCTGAGCGAGGACACACGCTCTTGCAACTCGGCGATGCGGTTGCGGATCGGATTCAGTTCCATAAATTCCAGCTAAAACATCAGGATAATCAGCCTGATATTGTAGCAGAGCTTGGCTTCAGACGGGCTCCAGATGGCGGATCAGGCACTGCACGCCGCGGCGCTCGCGCCAGTCGTTGGTCTGCAGTTCATACACGGCGCGGATGCGTTCCGGCGGCGGCCGGCCGGCATAACCGCCGAACTGGATGGCCTCGATGGCCCGGTTGGAGCCGGGCAGCGCCAATTGCAACTTCAGATGCCGCTCCTTGAGCACCCGCCACTCCAGCACGCGGAATTCGTTGTCGAACAGCGGCGGCGGAAAGCCCTGCCCCCACGGGCCGGCAGCTTGCAATAACAGTGCGGTGTCGCGCTCGAGCTCGTGTTCGGCCAAGGCGCCATCGCTCCAGAGCACGCCCTGCAGGCTTTCGGGCTCGATCCACGCCCGCGCCAAGGCCTGGAACGCGGCGCGGAAATCCGGCAGATGATCGGCCGGCAGGCTGAGGCCGGCCGCCATGGCGTGGCCGCCGAAGCGTGAAATCAGGCCCGGATGCAAGGCGTCGATATGCGCCAGCGCGTCGCGGATGTGGAAGCCGGGAATCGAGCGCGCCGAGCCGCGCAGTTCCTCGCTGCCCGGCTCGCTCGGCGCGAACACCAGCGCCGGCCGGTGCCGGTTATCCTTCACCCGCGAGGCCACCAGACCGACGATGCCCGGATGCCAATGCGGCTGGAACAGCAGTACGACCGGTCCGGCGTCCGTTTCGTCATCACTTACCGACGCCAGCACCTGTTCCGCCTCCTGCAGCATGTCCTGCTGCAGCTCCTGGCGCTCCTGGTTGATGGCATGCAGGGATTCGGCCAGATCCATGGCCCGTGCCTCGTCATCGGCCAGCAGGCATTCGATGCCGAGCGCCATGTCTTCCAGGCGGCCGGCGGCGTTGATTTTCGGACCGATGCGGAAACCGATGTCGGTCTCGGTGAGTTTTGCCAGATCCAGCCCGCCGAGCGCCGCCAGCGCCTGCACGCCGGGCTGGCAGCGTCCTTGCCGGATGCGCGCCAGGCCGGCGCGCACCAGCCGCCGGTTGTTGGCGTCTAGCTTGACCATGTCGGCGACCGTGCCGATGGCGACCAGATCCAGCAGGCTCGACAGATCGGCGTCGGCGCCGGGCAAGCCGCGTTCACGCAAACGGCGACGCACCGCAAGCAGCAGGTAGAACATCACCCCGACGCCGGCCAGCGCCTTGCTGGCGAACGGACAGCCCGGCTGGTTCGGATTGACGATGGCATCGGCTTCGGGCAAGTGTTCGCCCGGCAGATGGTGGTCGGTGACCAGCACCTCCCAGCCGAGCGCCTTGGCCCGCGCCACGCCGGGCAGGCAGGCGATGCCGCTGTCCACCGTGATGATCAGCTCGGGACTCGACGCAATCAGCTCCTCCACCAAGCCCGGCGTCAGGCCGTAGCCGTGCAGGACCCGGTGCGGCACCTTGAAGCCCACTTGGCGGGCGCCCAGCATCGACAGGCCGCGCACCGCCAAGGCGGCGCCGGTGGCGCCGTCGCAGTCGAAATCGCCGACCACCACGATCCGCCGATCATTGGCCATCGCCTCCAGCAGCAGATCGACCGCCACATCGAGCCCGAGTAACCCATCCGGCGGCAACAGACGCGCCAAGGCCAGATCGGCCTCCTCCGGCGACTGCAGGCCGCGGGCCGCGTACAGACGGCTCAGCAAGGGCGAGGCATGCAAGAGCGGGACGGCCTCGGGAAAGGGCCGGCGGCTGATTTTCAGGCTTTGTGGCATGGCATCATTGTACCGCCGCCGTCACGTGTTATCCGCTGCGAGCTGTCGGATAAAGCCGAAATACGGCTCGGAATTCAGGACAGCGACGGAATCCGCCGCGACCAGAATCGCCAGCGGAATGCCGGCCGCCAACGCCAGAGGATTCCGTCGGCGAAATCGAACCGCGTTTCCCGTGCAGGGTCGAATGCGGCCTCGACGGCAAGCCAATCGCGCATCTGGCGCAGGTCGAGAAGCTCGCCGCCATCGTCAGCCATGTCCTGCGCCGCCAGCGCGCGGATATCCCAAGCCGACGATTCGATGCGGGCGAAGCCGTGACGTACCGTCGACGGCAACCTGCCCTGCCCCCAGAACCACAGCGCGTTGACCGTGGCCATGCCGCGGCGCTGGCGTTCGACGTTCAGCGGATGGTTGTACAGGATCACCTGGCATTCGTTGAACAGCGCCGTCCAACGGCGATCGGCCGGCAAGTGTTCGGACAGGGTGCAACCCAGCATTTCCGGCGCCGGCGTGAACGCCGGCAAGGGCTCATCGGCGGCGGCGCGCAGGAAGAACCGGCCATCGCCGCTGAGAAAACCATAGCCGGCATCGGCGAACACCGGTGCCAGCGCCTGTAGGATGGCGTCGGTTTCGGATTCGCTCAGCTGCAGGGTATCCCAGGCCATCAGCCGGGCGTCGCGCATCTCCATCTGCAGATGCGCCGGATCGGCGAACAGCCATTGCGCCTGTCCGGCATCGGCCTGCCCGGCCTGACGGCATAGCGCCGCCATCGGCCAGCCGTCCGGCTCGCAGCGGAAATGCCGCTGCAGCTGAGCGCTCTCCCCCGATGCACCGGCATGCTGCCGGAAGCGGCGGGCGATGTGCATGAATGCGGGCGAGAAATCCTGACCGGCGAAGCGGCGCCGTTCCGGCAACAACAGGACGCGTGCGCCGGCCGGCATGTCAGTCGAGATAGCGGACCGCGGTGATTTCGTATTCGCGGCTGCCGCCCGGGGCCTGGATGGTGATGGCGTCGCCTTCGTGCTTGCCGATCATGGCACGCGCGATCGGCGAAGACACCGAGATCAGCTGCTGCTTGATGTCGGACTCGAGGTCGCCGACGATGGTGTAGGTCACCACCGCGTCCGTCTCGATGTCCACCAGTTCGACGGTGGCGCCGAACACGACCTTGGAACCGGCCTTGAGCTTGCCGACTTCGATGATCTGGCAGTGCGACAGCGCGTATTCCAGCTCCTGGATGCGGCCCTCGATGAACCCCTGCTGCTCGCGCGCGGCGTGATATTCGGCGTTCTCCTTCAGGTCGCCGTGGCCGCGGGCCTCGGCGATGGCCTCGATCACCTTCGGACGCTCGACCGACTTCAGGCGGTCCAGCTCCTCGCGCAGGCGCAACGCGCCCTTGTGGGTCAGGGGCACGATGCCGCTCATCCGCGCAGCTCCGCATGCAGTTCCTGCAGGGCACGGACGCTGGGGTTGTCGCGGGTGTCCATCGACTGCACCAGCGCCTTTGCGCCGGGAATGGTGGTCGAATACACCAGACGATGCTGCAGCGCTTCGCGGCGGATCGAGAACGAGTCGGCGATGGCCTGCTTGCCCTCGGTGGTGTTGATGAGGTAGCTGATTTCGCCGTTCTTGATCAGGTCGACGATGTGCGGGCGGCCTTCGGCGACCTTGTTGACCGCCTCGCAGGGCAAGCCGCGGGATTTCAGGTACAGCGCGGTACCCTGGGTGGCGACCAGACTGAAGCCCTTCTTCAGCAACGCCTGGGCGACTTCGACCACGCGCGGTTTGTCGACCTCGCGCACGGAGACGAAGGCCTTGCCCGGTTGCGGTACCTTGATGCCGGCGGCCTCCTCGGCACGGCCGAAGGCCTCGCTGAAGGTCCGGCCGACGCCCATCACTTCGCCGGTCGAGCGCATTTCCGGGCCGAGGATCGGATCGACGTTCTGGAACTTGGCGAACGGGAAGATCGCCTCCTTGACCGAGTAATACGGCGGCACGATTTCGCGCAATGCGCCCTGCGCGGCCAAGCTCTGGCCGGCCATGCAGCGTGCGGCGATCTTGGCCAGCGGCCGGCCGATGGCCTTGGACACGAACGGCACGGTGCGCGAGGCGCGCGGGTTGACCTCCAGCACGTAAATCGTGTCGCCTTGGATGGCGAACTGGGTGTTCATCAGGCCGACCACCTTCAGGGCGCGGGCCATGCGCGTCACCTGCTCGCGCAGACGGTCCTGGATGCCGGCCGAGAGCGTATAGGGCGGCAGCGAGCAGGACGAATCGCCGGAGTGCACGCCGGCCTCCTCGATGTGTTCCATGATGCCGCCAATCAGCACGTCGCCGTCGGCGTCGGCGATGACGTCGACGTCGACTTCGACCGCGTTGTCGAGGAAGCGGTCGAGCAGCACCGGCGAATCGTTCGAGACCTGCACCGCTTCGCGGATGTAGCGCGACAGGTCCTCATCGGAGTACACGACTTCCATGGCGCGGCCGCCGAGCACATAGCTCGGGCGCACCACCAGCGGGTAGCCGATTTCGTTGGCCAGCGCGATGGCCTGCTCGGCGTTGCGCGCGGTGCGGTTCGGCGGCTGTAGCAGGCCGAGTTCCTCGACCAGCTTCTGGAAGCGCTCGCGGTCCTCGGCCCAGTCGATCGAATCCGGCGAGGTGCCGATGATCGGCGCGCCGGCGGCTTCCAGCGCGCGCGCCAGCTTCAGCGGGGTCTGTCCGCCGTACTGCACGATGACGCCGACCGGTTTCTCCAGATCGACGATCTCCAGCACGTCCTCGAGCGTCAGCGGCTCGAAGTACAGGCGGTCGGAGGTGTCGAAGTCGGTCGAGACCGTCTCCGGGTTGCAGTTGATCATGATGGTCTCGAAACCGTCCTCGCGCAGCGCCAGCGAGGCGTGCACGCAGCAGTAGTCGAATTCGATGCCCTGCCCGATGCGGTTCGGGCCGCCGCCGAGTACGATGACCTTGCGGCGGTCGGTCGGCGCGGCCTCGCACTCGTCCTCGTAGGTCGAATACAGGTAGGCGGTGCCGGTGGCGAACTCGGCGGCGCAGGAGTCGACGCGCTTGTAGGTCGGGCGCACCTTCAGCGCATGGCGCAGCGCGCGCACCGCGGCTTCGTCGGTGCCGGCCAGCTGCGCGATGCGGGCGTCGGAGAAGCCCTTGCGCTTCAGATGGCGCATGCGGCCGGCGTCCAGCGCGGCCAGGCCGCCCTCGGCGATCTCACCCTCGATGGCGACCAGTTCCTCGATCTGATCGAGGAACCAGGGGTCGATGAAGCTGAGATTGAATACTTCGTCGACGCTCAGGCCGGCGCGGAAGGCTTCCGCGACCTGGAACAGGCGCTCCGGACCGGGCTCCTTGAGTTCGCGTTTGATGCGCAGCAGGCCTTCCTCGCCCTGGGCGGCGGCGCCGGTCGGGTCGAAGCCGACCTTGCCGATCTCCAGGCCGCGCAGCGCCTTCTGCACCGATTCCTGGAAGGTGCGGCCCATCGCCATCACCTCGCCCACCGATTTCATCTGGGTGGTCAGGCGCGCGTCGGCGGCCGGGAACTTCTCGAACGCGAAGCGCGGAATCTTGGTGACCACGTAATCGATGGTCGGCTCGAATGAGGCCGGGGTCAGCCCGCCGGTGATCTCATTGCGCAGTTCGTCGAGCGTGTAGCCGACCGCCAGCTTGGCGGCGATCTTGGCGATCGGGAAGCCGGTGGCCTTGGAGGCCAGCGCCGAGGAACGCGACACGCGCGGATTCATCTCGATCACCACCACCCGGCCGTTGTCGGCGTTGATGCCGAACTGCACGTTGGAGCCGCCGGTGTCGACGCCGATCTTGCGCAGCACCGCGATCGAGGCGTCGCGCAGGCGCTGGTATTCCTTGTCGGTCAGGGTCTGCGCCGGCGCCACGGTGATCGAGTCGCCGGTGTGCACGCCCATCGGGTCGAGGTTCTCGATCGAGCAGACGATGATGCAGTTGTCGGCGGTGTCGCGCACCACCTCCATCTCGTATTCCTTCCAGCCCAGCACCGATTCCTCGATCAGCACTTCGGTGGTCGGCGACAGGTCGAGGCCGCGCTTGACGATTTCGACGAATTCTTCGCGGTTGTAGGCGATGCCGCCGCCGCTGCCGCCCAACGTGAAGCTAGGGCGGATGATGGTCGGATAGCCGACGCGGGTCTGGATGTCGAGCGCCTGCTCGAGCGTGCGCGCGATTTCCGCCTTCGGGCAGTCCAGGCCGATTTCGGCCATGGCCACGCGGAACAGCTCGCGGTCTTCGGCCATGCGGATCGCCTCGCGCGAGGCGCCGATCAGCTTGACGCCGTATTTGTCGAGCACGCCCTCGTCGGCCAGGGCCAGGGCGCAGTTCAGCGCGGTCTGGCCGCCCATGGTCGGCAGCAGCGCGTCCGGCTTCTCCTTGGCGATGATGCGCTCGACCGTGGCCGGATTGATCGGCTCGATGTAGACGGCGTCGGCCATGTCCGGATCGGTCATGATGGTGGCCGGATTCGAGTTGACCAGCACCACGCGGTAGCCTTCCTCGCGCAGGGCCTTGCAGGCCTGGGCGCCGGAATAGTCGAACTCGCAGGCCTGGCCGATGACGATGGGGCCGGCACCGATGATCAGGATGGTTTGGATGTCAGTACGTTTCGGCATTTCGTCGCTCGGTCGTTCGGTGGGGTGCGCGCATTCTTAGTCGGCGAACAGCGCGGAAGCCGGGATCTTGCAGGTGGACATGGCCTTGAAAATGGCCTGGGTAGCCAGATCGGCGCCGATGTCTTCGCCGGCCGCCTCGTTCTCCTCCTTCGACTTGTCGGCGTCGAAGGCGTTGCCCAAACCGGCCATCCGGCGCAGGCCAGCGTAATCGGGGCTCTGCATCAGACTCATGAACGAACCGATCTGATCGATGCTGGCGGCCGACAGGATGGCCTGCTCGTCGGCCGGCACGCCCGTGCGTTCGGCTTCGGCGCCGGCCAGCACCAGACGGTTCATCAGCCGCGCGGCGCCGCCTTCCAGCACGCGGATATCGGCGTCCAGACGCGACGGATTGGCCGCGGCGTACTCGGCCACGTCCACGCGCTTCATGCGCCGGTAACCGGCCTGGCTCAGTTCGCCGCGCAGACAGCTGTGCTGACCGGAGGTCATGGATTTCTGGTTGCCCGGCAACGGCCACTGCGGATCGGCTTTGGCCAAGTCCTCGAAGATGGCGCCGATCGGCATCAGCTCGACCACCAGATCGGTCATGCGATCGACCTTGGCGGCATTGGCCTGCGCCCGGGCAGCCGGCACGCACAGGATGGAGGCGCCCAACAGGGTGGTCAGGGCGATGAGTGCGGCGCGGACGGATCGGTGCATGCGGTGGTCCTAGGTGGGTTGGCGGTCAGAGTTCTTCGAAGCGTACGTTGCAGACGGTCATGGCGTCGGACAGTGTCGGGAGCATCAACGTCAGGCCCGCGGCCTGACCGACTTTCCGGCCACTCTCCCCGTCCACGATCTGTGCGCCGATGCCAAGCATCGCGCGCAGCGGGGTGTATCGCGGATCGTTGGCCAAAAGCACCATCTGGGCGAGCGCCTCCGGCGTTTCGTCCTTCAGCAGCGCGGCGGGATTGAAGCGGTTCGCGGTGCCGCTGAACTTGCTTTCCATGCCCGCCGACATGAGCTTGGCGAACAGACGGCCGGCATCGCCCTCGAGAACGGCCAGGTCTTCGGCGAACCGAGCCGGTTCGGCACGGACATAATCGGCCACGCGGCGTTCCACCACCTTGCGGTAGGCGGGCGCGCGCAGATTGCCGCGCAGGCACGTGAGCCGCTCCGCATCCAGGCGGCTGCCCGCACTGCCCGGCCAAGCCGGATTCTCTGCCGCTGCCATCTCCATCATCCGTCCGATCGGCATGACACGGATCGCGGCATCGACCATCCGGCCCTGCTGCGCCGGTGTCACGCCATCGGTACCCGAGGCGCGGTGCGCGAGCAACGCCAGCACGAACACAGCGGCGAGGCGCAAGCCCGAAATCATGCGCGCTCCGCCATCAGGGCGATGAAGCGGTCGAACAGATACGAGACGTCGTGCGGACCGGGGCTGGCTTCGGGATGGCCTTGGAAGCTGAACGCCGGCGCGTCGGTGAGGGCGATGCCCTGATTGGACTGGTCGAACAACGAGCGGTGGGTGACCGTGACGTTGGCCGGCAGACTGCTTTCGTCGATGGCGAAGCCGTGGTTCTGCGAGGTAATCAGCACGCGCCGGGAATCGAGATCGATGACCGGATGGTTGGCGCCGTGGTGGCCGAACTTCATCTTCAGTGTCTGCGCGCCGGCGGCCAGGCCGAGCAGCTGGTGGCCCAGGCAGATGCCGAAGGTCGGGATCTTGCGGGCGATGAAGGTCTTGATCGCAGCGATGGCATAGTCGCAGGGCGCCGGATCGCCGGGGCCGTTGGACAGGAATACGCCGTCGGGATTCATCGCCAGCACCTGCTCGGCCGGCGTCTGCGCCGGCACCACGGTCAGTCGGCAGCCACGTTCGGCCAACATGCGCAGGATGTTGTGCTTGACGCCGAAATCGTAGGCCACCACATGGAAGCGCTCCGGCGCCTCGACGAAGGCTTGGCTGTTCAAATCGAGCTGACCGCCCTGCCAGCGGTACGGTTCGCCGCAGGTGACCACCTTGGCCAGGTCCATGCCCTTCAGGCCGGCGAACTTGCGGGCGGCCTCGACGGCGTGCTCGCGGTCGATCACGCCGGCCATCAGGGTGCCGCTCTGGGCGCCGCGGTCGCGTAGCAGGCGCGTCAGCTTGCGGGTGTCGATGTCGGAAATAGCGACGATGCCGTTCTTGGCCAGCCACTCCGGCAGGTCGATCTGGCTGCGCCAGTTGCTGGCGCGGCGCGGCACGTCGCGCACAATCAGGCCGGCGGCGTAGACCTGGCCGGATTCGTTGTCGAGCTCGGTGATGCCGGTATTGCCGATGTGCGGATAGGTCAAGGTGACCAGCTGGCGGCTGTAGGACGGGTCGGTCAGGATCTCCTGATAGCCGGTCATGGCGGTGTTGAACACCACCTCGCCCACCGAAATGCCGGTCGCGCCTACGGATAAGCCCTCGAATACAGTTCCGTCTTCGAGAGCGAGAATGGCTGGTTGGGTCACAAAGCTCGCCTTTTCAAGAGTTTGGGGTACTTCCTGCAGCGGATTCCCGTATTGCGCGGGAGCCGAAAGAAGGCGGTTAGGCGAGCGAGAATTTTAGCGGAAGCCGGCGGGTTTGTCCATGAAAGACTTACAGCAGATCGTCGAACCGGTAATG
Source organism: Arenimonas sp. (assembly GCA_041913425.1). Lineage (GTDB taxonomy): Bacteria > Pseudomonadota > Gammaproteobacteria > Xanthomonadales > Xanthomonadaceae > Arenimonas. Next base: position 14,070 of record JAYSFF010000043.1, read on the forward strand.
GCCGTTCATTTTCGCCGACAGCCGCGCCGCGGCGAACAAGGCGCCCTGCGCGAAGATGTCGCGGTTGGTGGCGCGATGGGTCAACTCGATGCGCTCGCCCATGCCGGTGAACTGCACGGTATGCTCGCCGACGATGTCGCCGCCGCGCAGCGAATGGTAGACCGGCGCGTTGCCGCTGGCCGCTTCGGCGGTGCGGCCCAAGCTGAGCGCGGTGCCTGAGGGCGCGTCTTTCTTGTAGATGTGGTGCGATTCCAGGATGTCCAACTGCCAGTCCTTCAGCCATTGCCCGGCTTGGCCGACCAGCCGGTCGAGCACCGCCACGCCGAGCGAGAAATTCGAGGCCCAGAGCACCGGAATGCGGGCACCGGCCGCTTCCAGCGCCGCGAACTGGGCGGCGCTCAGGCCGGTGGTGCCGCTGACCAGTGCCTTGCCGCGCTCCAGACAAAGCGCCAACACGGCATCGAAGCCTTCCGGCGAGCTGAAATCGACGGCGACATCGAAGTCCGGCAAGTCGCGCAGGCGGTCGCTTTCGCGGCTGCCGCTCTGCGCGGCCACCTGCAGGCGGGCGTCGTTCCGGGCCAAGCGCATCAGGGCCTGGCCCATGCGCCCGGAGGCGCCGTGGATCAGCAATCGGACGGGCGTTTGCATCAGCTTCCCAGGTTGATCCAGGTGGCCTTGAGCTCGGTGTACTTCTCGAAGGCATGCAGGGATTTGTCGCGGCCGTTGCCGGACTGCTTGAAGCCGCCGAACGGCGCGG
>JAYSFF010000044.1:0-14454 GCA_041913425.1 Arenimonas sp.
GTTCAGCTCAGAATCCACAACTTCCGGTTATGTTCAATACTCAATCGGCTTCTAATGTATTGACCGGTGGAATTTAACTATTACAGCCCGCTGCTCTGTCAGCGGGCTTTTTTGGGGATTGGGATAATTAATTATCATTCGCTGGCGGATCCTAGATAACATCAAAATTCTCTGAGGAGATTATTAGCCTGGCGATTACCGCCCTAAGTAGCTGTCAGCCAGGCACAATGGAATCCAGAGAGTCCTGTAGGGGAAGAGTGCTGGATCCGCTGTTTGGCTCGAGGTTGGTCAGGGCTTCGGGGCTGGTTCGGGTAATCCCTTTCCGGAGGCGCCGGTTCGGGAGCTGATTGAGCAGGCTTGCTCCGTAATGAGCTGAAAGGCGCCAGCCGGTCAATTGATGGATTGGTGTTTCAACATGCGAACCTTACGTCTGAATTATTTATGGGCCGAGCTAGCCTGATTAGAGTGATTAGCTTGCTTATGACTGGATTTGCCAGTGTGAATGAGGTCGAGCTGGGTTTCATATCGTTACATTAATTTGATGACTGTTTCGCCAATTCAGTCCAATCTATGGATGCGTAACTAAAGATTTGCGAGAAATGCAGAAGCCCTGATTCCTGCATTCTTGCGACTGCCATCCATTGGCACGCTAGGAGCGGATGCCTTGACGATATCAAAATACTGCAGGTGAACTCAATCTCGAGACGCATTAATATCTAAAGTACGCCACCCTATAAATCAATCTAACTTCTAAAGTCTATAAAGGCGAATTCTCAATATGCTATTCAGTCGATTATTGTCATTTTCAGTCTTGGTCCTCGTGTCGTTTTCCGCTAATGCTTTTGAGATGCCAAAGGATTTGACCGGCAATTACGTTTATCCAAACGAACCAGATGCTTGCCAATACAAAAATTATTCGTTGGTCATAAATAGGGCTGGTGCAAATGCTAACGAATTCAATTGTAAAATTATTGGTCAGGCTAAAGGCCAGTCAGGTCGCTATGTGATTCCAATGGAGTGCTCTTCCGAGGACGGATCTAGCAGGTCCCAGGCAGTATTCTCGCTGGTTGGAAACAAACTAAAGTTTGATTCAATGGATTATCTTGCTTGCCGATCTACCCCCGCCATCCCCGTGCGAAAACCCGCTTTAGTTAAGAAATGCCAGGTCAAGGAAGGTTACGCTGGGGTCGTCAGCTACTATGATCCTGCTCTAAAAAAAATCGCTACTGATCCGATTAGGGACTTTGACGGCTATACCTTTATTAAAGAGAAAGAGGTTGTGACTGGCGCAGTAAAAAGTTTCTACGGAAAGCTAATTCAGATGGATGGGTCTCCGTCCGAGGGCAGTTATGTATATCCTGATGATTGGGAGTGCGAATAGAATTTACTGAGCGTTAACAAAAAGCGGGAGACAACTCCCGCTTTTTAATTAAGTAATCAATTGATTTGGATAGAAAGATTAAGGCATTCTTGTGGCCCGTTTCTTTCGAGGCAGCTTGTCAGCAATCGGCGGCTGTCATGAATTGGTCATATATTTCGATAATAATGAAAGTATGGAAATAAAAAGTGCAATCACGCAGCTCGCTGCGCTGGGCCACGCCACCCGCTTGGCCGTATTCCGGCTGCTGGTGGGCGTCGGCCCGGACGGCCTGAGCGCCGGACTGATCGCCGAGCGACTGCAGTTGGCGCCGGCCACGCTTTCCTTCCACCTGGCCGCGCTGAGCCGGGCCGGCCTGCTCCGTAGTCGGCAGGAAAGCCGATTCATCCATTACGCCGTGGATTTCACGGCCGTGGACGCGTTGGTGGCGTATCTGGTCGAGGACTGCTGCCAAGGTGTGGATTGCCTGCCGATGACGGCGGCTGCCCGTGGAGCAGTCTGCATCGAACAGGCGGCCTCCACAGGTTCCGTCAAATGCGCCATCAGGTCGAAATGATGGGATTGTTCGGGCGCTATCCCGGCCTTTGGGTCGCGCCGGCCGTCGTGGCGGCATCGGCGACCGTGGTCGGGGTCTTGGTCGAAGTGCCGGTGATGCTGTCCTTGGTCAATGTTTCCAACCGGGCCCGGCATTTGTTTTCCGCATCCGCATGAAGGGGAGAGAAGCGATGGAGCAGAAATCCGCAAAAATGACTTTCGATGTCCGGTCCGTGCGTATCGACGGTCACGGCAGCCGGTCCTATTGCAAGGATGCCGAGATATCGCTCGATACCGACCTTGCCGGACGGCGTGATGCGTTCAATCCCGCCGAGCTGCTTCTGGCTGCGCTGTCGGCCTGCATGATCAAGGGCATCGAGCGGGTCACGCCGATACTGGGTTTCCGCCTGCGCGGGGTCGAGGTCCGAATCCATGGCGTCCGCCAGGACGCGCCGCCGCTGCTCGAGTCGGTTTCCTACGAGATTCTGGTCGATACCGACGAAAGCGACCGTCGGCTCGAGCTGCTGCATGAGAACGTGAAGAAATACGGCACGGTGTTCAATACCGTATCTCCCGGCACGCAGCTGAGCGGTCGGATGTCGCGAAAATAATTCGCCCCACCATCCGCCCGGGCGTCATGGGCTTGTCATATTGGCAGATTACTGTCGGTTTCATTTTCAGAGGGTCGTTTTTATGGGAATTCGTATCGGAATCAATGGCTTCGGCCGCATCGGACGCCTGGTGATGCGCGCCGCCGCCGGCAACCCGGATATCCGCATCGTGCGCATCAACGATCCGGCCGGTGATGCCGCGACCTTGGCGCATCTGCTTAACTTCGACTCGGTGCACGGCCGCTGGAGCCGCGAAGCGGCGGCCGAGGGCGATGCGCTCTTGGTGGATGGGCAGCATGCCGCGCTCAGCCGCAACAAAGCCATCGCCGACACCGACTGGTCGGACTGCGATGTGGTGATCGAGGCCTCGGGCAAGATGAAGACCAAGGCCGTGCTGGAGGCGTATCTTACGCAGGGCGTGAAGCGCGTGGTGGTCACCGCGCCTGTCAAGGAGGCCGGCGTGCTGAACGTGGTGATGGGCGTCAACGACGGCAACTACGACCCGGATGCGCACCGCATCGTCACCGCCGCGTCCTGCACCACCAACTGCCTGGCGCCGGTGGTGAAGGTGATCCACGAATCGCTCGGCATCGTGCGCGGTTCCATCACCACCATCCACGACCTGACCAACACCCAGTCGATCCTCGATACGCCCCACAAGGACCTGCGTCGTGCGCGCGCCAGCGGCCTGAACCTGATTCCCACCACCACCGGCTCGGCCACCGCCATCACCCACATCTTTCCCGAGCTGAAGGGCAAGCTCGACGGCCACGCCGTGCGCGTGCCGCTGGCCAACGCCTCGCTGACCGATTGCGTGTTAGAAACCGCGCGCGCGACCACGGCCGAGGAAGTGAACGCCCTGCTGAAAGCCGCCGCCGACGGCCCGCTCAAGGGCATCCTCGGTTTCGAGATGCGGCCGCTGGTGTCGAGCGATTACCGCAGCGATCCGCGCTCGAGCATCGTCGACGGCCTGTCGACCCTGGTGGTTGACGGCAGTCATGTGAAGATCTATGCCTGGTACGACAACGAATGGGGCTATGCCAACCGCACGCTGGAACTGGCCTTGAAGGTCGGCCGGATTGACCGCGCGGTCTGACATGTCCCTGCGCGCGCTCGACGCCGACGTCAGGCAATACCTGACGGTGACCGCCAACTACTGGGCGTTCACGCTGACCGACGGCGCCCTGCGCATGCTGGTGGTGCTGCACTTCCATGCGCTCGGCTACAGCCCGCTGCGCATCGCGCTGCTGTTCCTGTTCTACGAAGTGTTCGGCGTGGTCACCAATCTGTTCGGCGGCTGGCTGGGCGCGCGCTGGGGCCTGAACCGCACCATGAACGCCGGCCTGCTGCTGCAGGTGCTGGCGCTGGCCATGCTGCTGGTGCCGGCGGCGCTACTCACCGTGCCGTGGGTGATGGCGGCGCAGGCGCTGTCCGGCATCGCCAAGGACCTGAACAAGATGAGCGCCAAGAGCGGCCTGAAATTCCTGGTCGCCGGCCACGCGCAGGAGCGGCTGTACCGCTGGGTCGCGCTGCTGACCGGCTCCAAGAACGCGCTCAAGGGCGTCGGTTTCTTCCTCGGCGGCCTGTTGCTCAGCCTGCTGGGCTTCGCCGGCGCGGTCGCAGCCATGGCCGGCGCGCTGTTGCTGGTCTGGTTCGCCAGCCTGCTGCTGCTGCGCCGCGATTTCGGCAAGGCCAAGGCCAAACCGAAGTTCACCGAACTGCTGTCCGGCAGCCGCGCCGTCAACATCCTGTCGGCCGCCAGGCTGTTCCTGTTCGGCGCCCGCGACGTCTGGTTCGTGGTCGCCCTGCCGGTGTTCCTCGCTACGCAGCTGGGCTGGAGCCATTGGCAGGTCGGCGGCTTCTTGGCGCTGTGGGTGATCGGCTACGGCATCGTGCAGTCGCTGGCGCCATCGATCACCGGCCGTCAAGGTGCGCCGCTACCCGATGGCCGCAGCGCCCTGCGCTGGGCCCTGCCGCTGGCGGCGGTGCCGGTGCTGATGGCGGTGCTGCTCGCGCGCGGCATCGCGCCGGCGCCGGTGGTGGTGGCCGGATTGGCGCTGTTCGGCGTATTGTTCGCGGTCAATTCCGCCCTGCACAGTTATCTCATCCTCGGCTATGCGCGCGAGGACGGCGTGTCCTTGGACGTCGGCTTCTACTACATGGCCAACGCCATGGGCCGTCTGCTCGGCACGGTGCTGTCCGGTTGGGTCTACCAAGCGCATGGCCTGACGGCCTGCCTGTGGGTCTCGGCCGGTTTGTTGTTGGCGGCGGCCCTTATCTCGCGGGCGCTTCCGCGGCATAATGACGGCTCCGCATAACAGGATCACCGCCATGCGCATCTGCGTCTACGCCGCCTCCAGCGCGCAAATCCATCCCGAATTCCTGGCCGCGGCGCACGCGCTCGGCGAGCGCATCGCGCAGGCCGGCCACAGTCTGGTGTACGGCGGCGGTTCCACCGGCCTGATGGGCGCGGTCGCCGACGGCGCATTGAAGCACGGCGGCGAGGTCATCGGCATCCTGCCCAAGTTCATGGCCGACCTGGAGTGGGGCCATCCGGGCCTGACCGAACTGCAGCTGGTGGAGGACATGCGCGAACGCAAGCACCGCCTGCTGACCGATTCCGACGCCGTGGTGGCGCTGCCCGGCGGCTGCGGCACCTTGGAGGAGCTGTTCGAGGCCATCACGCTCAAGCGCCTGGGCATCTACTTCAATCCGATCGTGCTGCTCAACACGCGCGGCTACTACACCGCGTTGCAGACCTTCATGCGCCAGGTCATCGACGAGAAGTTCATGAATGCCGAGCACATCGCGATGTGGTCGCTGGTCGACGCGGTGGAGTCGGTGCTGCCGGAAATCGCGGCCACGCCGCGCTGGCGCGAAGACGCGCGCGATTACGCCGTGGTGCGCTGAGCCGGAATCAATCGCTGCCGGCGCAGAACAGCATGGCGATGCGTTCGAACGCCGCCTGGTCGATGGCGTCGAAGCGGTTCAGAACCGGGCTGTCGATGTCCAGCACGCCTATGACTTCGCCATTCTTGATCAGTGGCACCACCAGTTCCGATTGCGAGGCCGAATCGCAGGCGATGTGGCCGGGGAAGGCGTGCACGTCCGGCACCAATTGGGTTTCGCGGCTGGCCGCGGCGGTGCCGCAGACGCCCTTGCCGAGCGCGATGCGCACGCAGGCCGGCAGGCCCTGGAACGGACCGACCACCAGTTCGCCGTCTTGCATGAAATAGAAGCCCAGCCAGTTGATGTCCGGCAGGCTGTTGAACAGCAACGCGCTCAGGTTGGCGGCGTTGGCCACGCGGTGGCGTTCGCCGTGCAGCAGGGACTGGCACTGGGCGATGAGTTGTTGGTATTGCTCGGCTTTGTCGCCGGAGAGCGGGCTGGCGGTGAACATGGCGGTTTCCTCTTGCGTACGGTATTTTAGGCCATTATGGAATCCATCGATGTGAAATCCCTGCCGCACGGCGGCCTGTTCGTGACCGGCACCGACACCGAAATCGGCAAGACCCACAGTACCGCCGCGCTGCTGCGCGCCCTGCGCGCCGCCGGCCGGCGCGTGCAGGGCATGAAGCCGGTGGCCAGCGGCTGCGTGCTGATCGACGGCGCTTGGCGCAACGAGGACGCGCTGGCGCTGATGGCCGCCGCCGGTTCTTCGGCCGATTACACCGACGTCAATCCATATGCCTTGCCGACGCCGACCGCGCCGCAATTGGCCGCCGCCGAAACCGGCGCGGAAATCACCCTGCCGGCCATCACCGCCGCGTACCGGCGGCTCTCGGCCGGGGCCGACACCGTGCTGGTCGAAGGCGTCGGCGGTTGGTTGGCGCCACTGGGCGACACGCTCGACCAGGCCGATCTGGTGCGTGCGCTGGATGTTCCGGTCGTGCTGGTGGTTGGCCTGCGTTTGGGCTGCATTAACCATGCCCGGCTGACCGAACGCGCGGTACTGGCCGACGGTTGCCGGCTGATCGGTTGGCTGGGCAATGCCGTGGTGCCCGGTTTCGATGCCGACGGCCGTTATTTCGAAGCCCTGCGGCGTTCGCTGCGCACGCCCTGTCTCGGGCGCTTGCCGCACGCGTCGGCGTGACTCACTCGCCGCGGTAGCGGCAGCCGGAGGTGCAGGTCTCCTGCACGTGCACTTCGCTCAAGGCCGGCAGCGCCGGCTTGAGCGCCTGCCAGATCCAACGCGCCAGATTCTCGCTGGTCGGGTTGTCCAGGCCGGGCACGTCGTTCAGGTAGTGGTGGTCGAGTCGCTCGTAAATCGGCTGGAACGCGGCCTTGATGTCGCTGAAATCCATGATCCAGCCGCTTTGCGGGCAGGGCGTGCCTTCGACTGACAGCTCGACCAGGAACGAATGACCGTGCAGGCGCGCGCATTTGTGGCCTTCCGGCACGTTCGGCAGCCGGTGGGCGGCTTCGATGTGGAATTTTTTGTAGATTTCCATGCGGCGGCTCCTCAAGATCACGGCGATAGCATAGCATTAGCGCACTGAACCCCCGCCTGCCATGGAGAACCGGGTGATTTCCTTTAGCGAGGCCCTTGCCGCCGTCCGCACCCGCTCGCCGATGTTGCCGGCCGAAACCGTCGCCACCGCGCAGGCCGTCGGCCGCGTGTTGGCCGAGGATGTGATCGCGCCGGAAAGCCTGCCGGGTTTCGACAACGCCGCGATGGACGGCTTCGCGCTGGATGCCGCGCATCTGGCCCTGCCGCCGGGCACGCCGATTCCGGTATCACGCCGGCAATTCGCCGGCGACGGCCATTGGGTTATGGACGGCGGGGCCTGCCAGATCATGACCGGTGCCCGCTTGCCGCTCGGTGCGGTCAGCGTGGTGCCGATCGAACGCGTGCAGCTGGACGGCACTTGGGATGCGCCCGGCGGTCTGCGTATCCGTCTTGCCGAATCGGTGGCGCCGGATGCCAATATCCGCCGCTCCGGACAGGACGTACAGGCCGGCCAGGCGGTATTGGCCGTCGGCACGCGGCTGGCGCCGAAGCATCTGCTGTTGCTGGAGGCGCTGGGCGTCGGCACGGTTTCGGTGCGCGTCGCGGCCAAGGCGGCCGTGCTCTGTACCGGCTCGGAACTGCTGGCCGAGGGCGAAGTGCCGCGCGACGGCCACATCCGCAACGCCAACGGTCCGTATTTGTGCGCCGCGTTGGCGGCGATGGGCGCCGAGGTCGTGCTGTATCGGGCCGTACCCGATGCGATTGAGGCTTACATCGAAGCGGTGCGCGCGGCTGAAGCCGCCGGCGCGCACGTGATCGTCAGCACCGGCGCGGTGTCGATGGGCGTGCACGATTTCGTGCCGGCCGCCCTGCAGTCGCTGCAGGCCGAGACCGTGTTCCACAAACTGGCGATGCGCCCGGGCAAGCCGACCCTGTTCGCGCTGCTGCCGTCGGGCGGGCTGCTGTTCGGCTTGCCGGGCAATCCGATGTCCAGCGCCTGCGGCCTGCGCTTCTTCGTGCAGGCCGCGCTGCGCGCGATGCAGGGCCGGGTGGCCGAGCGCCCGCACCATGCCGTGCTCGCGCAGGCGCTCGACAAGAAGCCGGGTTGGACTCTGTTGCAACGTGCGAGCCTGCAGTCCGGCAGCGACGGCGTGCTGCGCGCGCAGGTGCTGCCGGATCAAGAGTCCTTCCGGATCCGGCCTTTCGTGCAGGCCGACGTCTGGGCGGTACTGCCGCCGGAAGCCTCGCATCTGCCGGCCGGCGGCGTGCTGGAGGTCTATCCGATCGATGCCGATGCCACCGACTGATCTGCTCGGCGTGGTGCTGGCCGGTGGCCGTTCGCGCCGCATGGGCCGCGACAAGGCCTTGCTCGCCTTCGGCGGCTGCACCTTGCTGCAGCGCCAGGTGCGTCTGCTGGAGTCGCTGTGCGCGCGCGTGGTGGTCAGCGGCGCGTATCCCGGATTCGATTGCATCGCCGATGCCCGGCCAGGCGCCGGTCCGCTCGCCGGCTTGCTGGCAGCGGGTGCGATATGGCGGGGTGCGGTGCTGGCATTGCCGGTGGATATGCCCTTGATGACCGCCGAGGCGCTGGGCGAACTCGCGCAGGCGGCGCAGGCGGCGTATTTCGACGGCCATCCGTTGCCGGCCTTCTTCCCTGATGCCGCGGCGCTCGGCGCGGCAGCGGATTCGCTGTTGGCCGGCGACGACCATTCGGTGCGCGCGCTGCACCGGTGCTTGGGCAGCCGCGCGTTGCCGATGCGCGATCCGGCGGCGTTGGCTAACGCCAATACACCGGCCGACTGGCGGCGGGTTACGTCTTCGCCATGAAAAAAGCCCCGCGCTGCGGGGCTTTTGTTCAGTGGTTCAGTGCGTAAAAGATGTGGTTGCCGATGGTGAAGCGCGGTTTCAGGCGTTGCGACCATTTCGGCGCCACGTAGGTGGCGTGGAAGAACAGCACGTTGTCGCGCTTGGCGGCCATGGCCTTGCGCGCGGCAACCTTGGTTTCCCGGCTGACCGGGGCGTCCAGCACGGCGTCGTTGCCTTTGTACCAGGAGAACTGCTTGCGCTGTTTGACCACGGCGCACACGGATTTGGGATATTGCGGCGCGGCCGCGCGGTTCAGCACCACATTGCCGACCATCAGCTTGCCGGCCAGGCTTTCGCCCTTGGCTTCGTGGTGGATGGCGGCTTCAAGACAACGCACTTCAGCGGGGGGTAAATCGATCACGATTCGCTCCTTGGGCTTACATGGAATTTTTCATGAGGGGGGAGGCCGGCGACAGGCGGGCTGCGCGGGAATGGCCGGGTTTTCAGGGCACTATGGGCCAAGGGGCCGGTGCCTGGGGGTGAACGGCGGTTCTGGCCGTTGCGGGAGATGACGGTATTCTGGCCGCGCCCGGCTGAACCGAAAATGAAGCAAGGGTATTGAAACTGAACGGATTTTCACCCAATCTGGAAATCCCGGCGTAGGATTCGGCGTAATGGTATCCGTCCGCGCGCACCCAGGAGATCGATCATGAACCACGCAGTCCGCATGTCCCGTACGCTTTTTTTGGCCGCTCTCGTCGCCGTCCCGGCCGCGCAGGCCGGCGATGCCGCGATGACCTGGCGCAATCCCGAGTCGTTCACCGACCTCGACTCCGGCGATGCCGCGCAGAAGAGTTTCAGCAAGGGCGTCGAAAAAGCCTTCAATGCCGAGCTCGGCGAGTTGGCCGGGAAGTTGCCGAAAGGCTATCGGCTGGAAATCGACTTCACCGATATCGATCTGGCCGGCGAAGTGGATCCGGTCTATCTGCGCGATTACCGCGAGGTCCGCATCCTGAAAGACGTGTACTTCCCGCAGCTGTCGTTCGATTACCGCGTGCTCGATGCCGCCGGCCGGCAAGTGGCCGGGCAACAGGGCGTGACGCTGAAGGATATGGGTTATCTCAACGGCCCCAAGCTCGGTAATTCCAACATGGCGTTCTACTACGAGCGCCGCATGTTGCGCGAGTGGTTCGGCAAGACGGTGTTGCCGGCCGTGAAATGACAAAAAACCCGCCGGAAGGCGGGTTTTTCGTCTGGTGGCTATGGGTGGACTCGAACCACCGACCCCGGCATTATGAGTGCCGTGCTCTAACCGGCTGAGCTACATAGCCGAAAACGTGACAAGGGCGGTATTTTCGCGTTTTTCCGGCCGGGTGTCAACGAATCCGGGCCGCCGGCGACCGGGCAGGCGCTTGAGCCAAGTCAAAGCCGACGGGCGTAAAAGGCGCCAGACTGGCCGAACAGCCCTCCGGAGACCGCCGATGACCGTCCGCCGCCCCGCCCCGAAAACCGCCGCCCGCAAGGCCGCCGTCAGCAAGAAGGCCGTGCGCGCCAAAACCGGCGCGCGCACCACCACCACCGCCTTGGCGGCCGCCATGGCGCAGGCCGACGCCGAGAAGCGTGCCGCCGGCAATGCACCGGCGCCTTTGCCGCCTTTGGGTGTGGCGCCGGGCGATTTGGGCGTGTCGGAGGATTCGGCGCGGCGCATGGCGCAACTGCCGCACACCGGCGAAGACAGCGCCGCCGCGCCCCTGCCGGACAGCTATCCGTACCGCACCCGCATGCGCCGCGGTGAATACGAAGCCGAGAAGAAGAAGCTGCAGATCGAACTGCTGAAGGTGCAGAGCTGGGTCAAGGACACCGGCCAGCGCATCGTGCTGCTGTTCGAGGGCCGCGACGCGGCCGGCAAGGGCGGCGCCATCAAGCGCTTCACCGAGCACCTGAACCCGCGCGGTGCGCGCGTGGTGGCGCTGGAGAAGCCGACTACCCAGGAAGTGGGGCAGTGGTACCTGCAGCGCTACACCCAGCACCTGCCGACCTACGGCGAGCTGGTGTTCTTCGACCGCAGCTGGTACAACCGCGCCGGCGTCGAGCGGGTGATGGGCTTCTGCTCCTCCGCCGAATACCTGGAGTTCCTGCGCGAGGCGCCGGAATTCGAGCGCATGCTGGTGCGCAGCGGCATCCGGCTGTACAAGTTCTGGTTCTCGGTCAGCCGCGACGAGCAGCTGCGCCGTTTCAATTCGCGCCGCAGCGACCCGCTCAAGCACTGGAAGCTGTCGCCGATCGACATCCAGTCGCTGGACAAGTGGGACGCCTACACCGAGGCCAAGGAGGCGATGTTCTTCCACACCGACACGGCCGATTCGCCCTGGATCGTGGTCAAGTCCGACGACAAGAAGCGCGCGCGCCTGAACGTGATGCGCCACTTCCTCAGCACCCTGCCGTATCCGGGCAAGGACCCGGCGGTGGCCTGTCCGGCCGATCCCCGCATCGTCGGCACCGCCGCCGAGGTGCTCGCCAACAGCGGCCAGTAGGCCGGCGCGGGCCGCGCTTGTGCGCGGCCGGTGCCTGTGGCAGTCTTATGGGCAGTAGAATTTTCTGGAGTTCCGGCCGTGATAGATCCGGACGGTTACCGCCCCAACGTCGGCATCATCCTGATGCGCGACGACGGCTCGGTGTTTTGGGCCCGTCGCGTCAGCCGTGACGGCTGGCAGTTCCCGCAAGGCGGGATGAACACCGACGAGACGCCGATCGAGGCCATGTACCGCGAGCTGGCCGAGGAGACCGGCCTGCAGTCGCATCATGTCGAGGTGCTCGGCGCCACGCCGGGCTGGCTGCGCTACCGGTTGCCGGCGCGTAGCGTGCGCAGCCATACCAGGCCGGTCTGCATCGGCCAGAAGCAGGTCTGGTTCCTGCTGCAGCTGAAGGCCGACGACAGCGCCGTACGCCTGGACGCCACCGATTCACCCGAATTCGACGCCTTCCGCTGGGTCGATTTCTGGTATCCCGGCGAGAACGTGGTGCACTTCAAGCGCGAGGTGTACGTGCGCGCCCTGCAGCTGCTGTCGCCGATGGCGCGCAGCCTGGCCGGGGAGGCCAAGGTGCCGGCGCATGTCGGCGAGCAGCTGGTGCGGCGCCTGGACGAGCGTCGGCGCGAACACGGCGGCCCGCGACGGCCGCGTCAGGACAGCAAGCCGGCCTGATCAGGCCAGCAACGCGTCCAGCGCCGCCTGCACGCGGCCGAACTCGGCCGCCAACGCGCCCGCTTCGGCGGCCGGTCCGGCCACATCGCCGGCGCGCGCGCTCTTCTCCATGCGCTTGGCGATTTCCGAGACCCGCAACGCGCCCAGGTTGGCGCTCGAGGATTTCAGCGTATGCGCCGGGGTGACCAGCGCCGCGCTGTCGTCGGCGGCGATGGCGGCCTGGATCTGCGCCAGCAGTTTCGGGCTGTCCTCCAGATAGATGCGGATCAAATCCCGGTAGCCGGAACCCATCATCTCCTTGAGGTCCTGCACGATTTCCATGTCCAGCGGCGGGCTGGCGTCATCGGCGGCCGTCGGCGCGGGCGGCGCCGCCGCAGCCGCCGTTGCCGTTGCCGGAGCGGACGCCGCCGGCGCTTGCCCGGCGTCCGGCGCGGCGCCGTGGCTGGCGCGGTCCAGCCACTTCAGCATGACCTGCAGCAGCAGTTTGCGGTCGACCGGCTTGGACAGGTAGTCGTCCATGCCCGAATCCAGGCATTTTTGCCGATCCTCGGCCATGGCATTGGCGGTCATCGCGATGATCGGCAGGCGCGGCAGGCCGCGCTCGGCCTCGATCGCGCGCCAGGCCTGTGTCGCCCGGTAGCCGTCCATCACCGGCATTTGGCAGTCCATCAGCACCAGGTCGAAACGTTGCCGCTGCAGCAATTCGAGCGCCGCCTCGCCGTTTTCGGCGCTGGCGCAGTCGAAGTTGGACAGCTGGATCAGGCGTTGCGCCACCAGCAGGTTGACCGGATTGTCCTCGACCAGCAGCACCATGCCGTTCGATTTGCCGGCGGTGAACAGCCGGTCCGGCGCCAGGATGCTGACCACCGGTTCCGATTCGCGGCCGGATGCGCCGCGCGCTTCGCCGGCGGTGGCCGCCAGCAGCTTGTTGAATTCGCCGAGCAGGGTGGCTACGTCGGCGTTGCGCGCGATCACGCGCCGGCGCGGATCCTTGCCCAGCTCCAGCGGCGCCGCTTCCGGGTTGTGCAGCATGGCCACGCGCAGGCGCTCGAACTCGGGATTGGCCAGTATCGCCTTCTGCAGCTGGATCGCGCTCTGCCGGCCGGAGTTGACGTCGACCACCAGCAGGTCGATGTCGGATTCGCCGCCGGGCGCCACCGATTCCTTGAGCAGGCGCTGGGCTTCGAACACGGTAGGCGCCACCGTTAGCACCGCACCGCCGACGCCGCCGGCCTTCTCGAAGCGGTTGGCCAGGATCGGGTCGCTGGAGAACAGCAGGATGCGCGCGTTCTTCAGGTCGGAGGCCATGCCGTGGCTGTCGCCGACCGCCTTCAGCATCGGCACCTCGAACCAGAAAGTGGAGCCGTGCCCAGGTTGCGATTCGACCCCGATCTGGCCGGACATCAGGTCGATGATGCGCTTGCAGATCACCAGGCCCAGGCCGGTGCCGCCGTACAGCCGGGTGGTCGAGGCGTCGGCCTGGCTGAAGGCCTTGAACAGGCCGTTGGCGTTTTCCGGCGCGATGCCGATGCCGGTGTCCTTGACCTCGAAGCGCAACACGTGGTGCTGGCGGGTCTCCGCCTTGGCCTTGACCGTCAGCGTCACCGAGCCTTTGGCGGTGAACTTGATGGCGTTGCCGAGCAGGTTGCTGAGCACCTGGCGCAGGCGCACCGGGTCGCCGCGCAGGGCCAGACGCAGGCCCGGATCGAGGTTGACCTGCACGGCGATGCGCTTGGCTTCGGCCTGGCTCTGGAACATCTGCGCCACCGAGTTGACCACCTCACGGATGTTCAGGCCGGTGGTCTCCAGCTGCAGCTTGTTGGCTTCCAGCTTGGAGTAGTCGAGGATGTCGTCGACGATGCGCTTCATCTGGTCGGCCGAGCTGCGCGCGGTGGCCAGGATGTCGGCCTGGTCCTTCTCCAGCCGGGAGTTGGCCAGCAGATCGAGCATCGGGATGATGCCGTTCAGCGGCGTGCGGATCTCGTGGCTCATGGTGGCCAGGAACTCGCTCTTGGCCATCGCCGCCGATTCCGCGGCCAGCTTCGACTTCTTCAGCTCGATTTCCAGGTTCTTCTGCTTCTCCAGCTCCGAACGCAGCCCGGACACTTCCTGGATGTGGCGTTGTACGTCGGCCTCGGTCTCGCCCGGTCCGCGGCCGCGGTCGATGCGGTGCCAAAGCGCGGCGATGCAGGACACCGCCAGCAGCGAAGACACGATCGAGACGTTCAGCCACAGCGCGTTGTTGAGCCACAGGCTGATGCCGGACGTGAGCGCGGCGCCGCCGGCGGAGGCCAAGGCTAGCCAGCGCACCAGCACGTTCTGTTTCGGCATCGCGCCGTCCTCCCCCTGGCGCCGCACTCAGAGCACCGACTGGTCGAAGCCGAACTCGAGGCTGGCGCTGGCCGAATGCACCAGGTTGCCCTGGATGAAATCGATGCCGCTCATCCACAGCGTGGCCGCGCTCTGCGCGTC
>JAYSFF010000045.1:0-2896 GCA_041913425.1 Arenimonas sp.
TGCGCCACGAAGCGCGGATCGGTCTCGCGGAAACCGACCAGCACCCCGCCCTTCTTCTCGACGTAGCGCACCGAAAAACGGCCCTTGCGCCGGTAACCCCAGGGCTCGGACACCATCGCCGGCAGCACCGTCTCCGGCTGCACATGGCCGATGCGCTGCAGGTTTTCGGTCAGCGTGCGCTGCTTGGCCTCGATCTGGCGCGCCGGCGCCAGATGCTGCAGCACGCAGCCGGAGCACACGCCGAAATGCGGGCATTCCGGCGCGACGCGGTCCGGCGAGGCCTGCAGCAAGTCCAGGGTCCTGGCTTCGTCGAAGTGGCGGTTGCGGCCGGTCTGCTGCGCGCGCACGCGCTCGCCCGGCAACGCGCCGCTGACGAACACCGTCTTGCCCTCGACCCGCGCGACGCCGCGGCCGTCATGGCTCAGGTCGACGATGTCGAGCTCGTATTCGCGTTTCGCTTTGACGCCGCCTCGTGCCACAATGGGATTCCCGGATGCAAAACGCTATTTTCGCAGATTATCGGCCGCGGATGGGACCGCCGGCCCGGAACCGACATGACCGACATCCTGTTGATCGAAGACGATGACATCAGCCGCGCCTACCTCGGCGAGGCCATCGGCCGGCTGCCGGTGCAGTGGCGGGCCTGTGTCAGTTTCCGCGAGGCCCGCGACGCATTGCTGCGGGACCGGTTCGACCTGATCGTATCCGACTGCAATCTGCCGGACGGCGACCTGTTCGGGGCCATCGGCGAATTTCCGCCCGGCGTGCCGGTGTTGGCGCTCAGCGCCGAGCTCGATGCCGCGACCCGCGCGCGTCTGTTGGCGGCCGGCGCCGCCGAGGCCATGGCCAAGCCGATGCCGGTCATCGACTTGCATGCCGCGATCCAACGCCTGTGCGGCCGGGACGCCGCGCCGCTGTGGAACGCCGACAAGGCCCTGCGCGCATTGGCGCAGAACCCGCAGGCGGTGGCCAGTCTGAAGGCCCTGTTCCAGGCCGAAGTGCCGGCGATGTCGGCCGCGGTGCGGGCGGCGCTGGACGCCGGCGACCTGAAGACCTTGGGCGACGTGCTGCACAAGCTCAAGGCCAGCTGCGGCTTTCTCGGCGCCGAACGGCTGTTGGCCGAATGCCGCGCGCTGGAAGCCGACCCCGGCCCCGAGACCCTGGCGCGTTTCGAACGCGTCTGCGCCGAGACCCTGGGCGCTATCTGAGCAGCGGGCGGCTCAGCTCGCCGATCATCTGCCAGCTACGCGGCAGCGATTTGCCCAGATGCGAGGCGATGGCGGCATGCAACACGCCGCGCAGCACCGCCAGCGCCGGACGCGACGGCATGCGGTCGGCGTTGAACGCCAGCCACTCGGCGCCGGAAAGCGCGCCGGCGTCTTCCGCGCCGCAGGGCATCAGGCCCAGTTCCGGATGCACGCGGTAATGCCGCTCCGATTCGATTTCCTCGCCGCTGGCGGTGAACGACCAGGGCGTGACGAAGCCAAGATGGCCGACCAGGTCGCGCTCGAAGCGGCGCACCAGCCAGGCCAGGTCGTCGTTGCCGGCCAGCTCGGCGCGCGCCTGCAGCAGGCGCTGGTACAGCTCGTTGTCGGCGTCATGGCGCGGGCACAGCTTCAACACCAGTTCGTTGAGGTACAGCCCGGCCATCAGCCGTTCGCCGGCGAACGCCAGCGGCGGCGGCAGGGCTTCGGATTGGGTCAAGGTGCCGAGCTCGCCTTTCAGCAGGAAGCTGGCCTTGATGTGCTGCAGCGGCTGCAGCTGGGCGCGCAGGATGTGGTTCTTGGCGCCGGTCACGCCCTTGGCCACCAAGGCCACGATGCCGTGGTCGCGGGTCAGCAGTTCGAGCTGCAGGCTGGTCTCGCGGTAGGCGCGCTTGTGCAGCACCAATGCCGGCTGCCACTCGACGCGCATCAGTCGTTGTAGCCGAATCGGCGCAGCGCGGCTTCGTCGTCGGACCAGCCGTCGCGCACGCGACACCAGGTTTCCAGGAACACCTTGGCGCCGAACAGCTTCTCCATGCCGATGCGGGCCGCGGTGCTGATCGCCTTCAGCTGCTGGCCGCCCTTGCCGATGACGATGGCCTTCTGGCCTTCGCGCTCCAGCCAGATCACCGCGCCGATGCGCAGCAACGCGCCGTCGACCTCGAACTTCTCGATCTCGACCGTGGCCGAATACGGCAGTTCGTCGCCCAGGCGCTGCATCAGCTGCTCGCGCACCAGCTCGCCGGCCAGGAAGCGCTGACTCTTGTCGGTGATCTCGTCCTCGTCGTACAGCGGTTCGGACTCCGGCACGTGCGCCAGCAGCGCCTTGACCAGATCGGCGGTGCCCTTGCCTTTCAGCGCCGAGATCAGGTGCACCGAGTCGAAGGCGCGGCCGTCGGTGACCTCCTTGATGAACGGCAGCAGCGCGTCCTTGTCCTTGAGCTTGTCGATCTTGTTGATCGCCAGCAGCACCGGCACGTCGGAGTCCTTCAGCGCCTGGTAGGCCAGCGTGTCGTCGCTGTGCCAACGGCCGGCCTCGACCACCAGCACCGAGGCGTGCACATCGCTGACCGCGCCGCGCGCGGCCCGGTTCATGTGCCGGTTCATCGCCCGGCTCTGTTTGGCGTGGATGCCGGGGGTATCGACCAGCACCAGCTGGCCTTCCGGGAAGCTGGCGATGCCGAGCATGCGGTGGCGGGTGGTCTGCGGGCGCGAGGACACGATGCTGATCTTGCTGCCGACCAGGGCGTTGACCAGGGTCGACTTGCCCACGTTCGGACGGCCGATCACGGCCACGAAACCGGCGCGGTAGGAATGGGAGAACGCGTTGTCGTTCATTTGGCTTTTCCAAGCAGGATCAGCGCCTGCTGCGCGGCCTCGGCTTCGGCGGCCTTCACCGACGAACCGCGGCC
>JAYSFF010000045.1:2996-6251 GCA_041913425.1 Arenimonas sp.
AGGTCGCGCTCGCGGGCGATGTCGGCCAACACCGGCTCGCGCACCAGCAGGGAACGCGCCTGGGTCAGGTCGCCCTCGCTGGCGGCGGGGAATTTGGCGTACAGCGCCTCGGACACCAGCAACCCGAGCACGGCGTCGCCGAGGAACTCGAGGCGCTCGTTATGCGGTTTTCCGGCGCTGCGGTGGCGCAGCGCCTGTTCCAGCAGGGCGGGATTGTTGAACCGGTCCAGCAACCGCTTACTCGACGCCCGGCTGTCCGGAAACCGGGAAGCTGCGCTCGAACTTGGCCACGAAGTCCAGGTTGTACAGCAGCGGCTTGCGCACTTCGTAGTTCAGCTCCAGTGTCTTGCCGGCCGGGCCGTTGACCAGTTTGACGTTCTTGTCGAGGTTGATGTTGTCGACGTAGCTGATCTGGAAGCGGCGGTACAGGCTGTCCTTGATCTGCGGCAGGCCCTGGTTCTGGGCGCCGGCGGCTTGGGTCACGGCCTTGATGTCATTGACCGCGCTGTAGTACTCGGAATAGACCGGGAACAGGCGCATGGCCAGGAAGCCGAAGAAAGCGGCCAGCGCCAGGATGAGGATGAAACTGATCAGCGTCATGCCCTGTTGGGTGCGTTGCATGGTATGGCTCTCCCGTTAGTCGATTTTGGTGCCGATGCGCGAAGGCTGGAAACTGTCGGTGCAGAACCAGCCCGAGCAGTTGAGCCATATTACCATCGCCCGGCCGACGATGTTCCGCTCCGGCACGAAGCCCCATTCGCGGCTGTCGGCGCTGCGGTCGCGGTTGTCGCCCATCACGAAGTAATGGCCGGCCGGCACCGTCCAGCTGCCGTTGTGGCGGTAACCCAGCGGCACGCCGTCCATCTCCAGCATGGCGTGGCGGCGGCCCTCCAGGGTTTCGGTGTAGATGCGAGAACCGGTCATCTCGCTGGACACGCCCTCGCCGATGAATACGCCGTCTTCGGCATACGTGAACGGCACGCCGTTGACCGCGACCCGGTTCTCCTCGACGGTCACGGTGTCGCCCGGCAGGCCGATGACGCGCTTGATGTAATCGGTGCCGGCGGCCGGATCGCCCTCGCCCATGCCGGGGTAGCGGAACACCATGACGTCGCCGCGCGCCGGCTGGCCGATCCCGATCACCTTTTTATTGAGCACCGGCAGGCGGATGCCGTAATCGAACTTGTTGACCAGGATGAAGTCGCCGATCAGCAGGTTCGGCATCATCGAGCCGGACGGGATGCGGAACGGCTCGGCCAGGAACGAACGCAGCGCCAGCACCGCGAAGATGACCGGGAACAGCGATTTGGCGTACTCGACCGGCACCGGATCCTTGGCCTCCGGGTCGGCGGCCTTGCGGCGCTTCTCGAACGCCAGCTTGTCGGCCAGCCAGACCAGGCCGGTGACCAGGGCCAGCAGGGTCAGAATCAGGGCGAAATCGATCTTCACGGGCAATCCTTATTTGTTGTCGACCGACAGCACGGCCATGAACGCTTCTTGCGGAATCTCGACCTTGCCGAACTGCTTCATCCGCTTCTTGCCTTCCTTCTGTTTCTCGAGCAGCTTCTTCTTGCGGGTGGCGTCGCCGCCGTAGCACTTGGCCAGCACGTTCTTGCGCATGGCCTTGACCGTGGAGCGCGCGATGATCTGCGAACCGACCGCGGCCTGGATGGCGACGTCGAACATCTGGCGCGGGATCAGGTCCTTCATCTTCTCGCACAGCTCGCGGCCGCGGCGTTCGGCGTGCGCGCGGTGCAGGATCATCGACATGGCGTCGACCCGGTCGCCGTTGATCATCACGTCGACGCGCACGAACGGGCCGGCGTCGAAGCGCAGGAAGTGGTAGTCGAGCGAGGCGTAGCCGCGCGACACCGACTTCAGGCGGTCGAAGAAGTCGGTCACCACCTCGGCCATCGGCAGCTCGTAGCTGATCTGCACCTGGCTGCCCATGTAGTTGATGCCCTGCTGCGAGCCGCGCTTCTCCTCGCACAGGGTGATGACGTTGCCGACGTAATCCGGCGGGGTCAGGATGGTGGCCAGGATCACCGGCTCGCGGATCTCGTCGATCTTATTGACCGGCGGCAGCTTGGCCGGGTTGTCCAGCGGCATCACCGTGCCGTCGGTCAGCAACACCTCGTACACCACGGTCGGCGCGGTCGAGATCAGGTTCAGGTCGTACTCGCGCTCCAGGCGCTCCTGCACGATCTCCATGTGCAGCATGCCCAGGAAGCCGCAGCGGAAGCCGAAGCCCATCGCCTCCGAGCTTTCCGGCTCGAAGTTGAGCGCGGCGTCGTTGAGCTTGAGCTTGTCGAGCGCCTCGCGCAGGGCCGGATAGTCCTCGGCGTCGACCGGGAACAGGCCGGCGAACACGCGCGACTGCATGGTCTGGAAGCCCGGCAAGGGCTCGTTGGCCGGGTTGCCGGCGAGGGTCAGAGTGTCGCCGACCGGCGCGCCGTGCACGTCCTTGATCGAGGCGTTCAGCCAGCCCACTTCGCCGGCCGAGAGCTTGCCCAGCACCTTGCGTTTGGGCGTGAACACGCCGACCTCGTCGACCTGGTGCACTCGCCCGGTGGACATCACCAGGATCTTGTCGCCGGGCTTGATCTCGCCCTGCACCACGCGCACCAGCGAGACCACGCCCAGGTAGTTGTCGAACCAGGAGTCGATGATCAGCGCCTGCAGGTGGCCGGTGTCGACCGGCTTCGGCGGCGGGATGCGCTCGACGATGGCTTCCAGCACGTCGCGCACGTTCAGGCCGGTCTTGGCTGAAATGGCCACCGCGTCCGAGGCGTCGATGCCGATTACCGCTTCGATCTCGCCCTTGACGCGCTCGATGTCGGCGGTCGGCAGGTCGATCTTGTTCAACACCGGCACCACTTCCAGGCCCTGCTCCACCGCGGTGTAGCAGTTGGCCACCGACTGCGCCTCGACGCCTTGGGCGGCGTCCACCACCAGCAGCGCGCCTTCGCAGGCGGCCAGCGAGCGCGAGACCTCGTAGCTGAAGTCGACGTGGCCGGGGGTATCGATGAAGTTCAGCTGGTAGGTCTTGCCGTCTTTCGCGGTGTACGGCAGCGACACCGACTGGGCCTTGATGGTGATGCCGCGCTCGCGCTCGATCGGATTGGAGTCGAGCACCTGCGCCTCCATCTCGCGGTCCTGCAGGCCGCCGCAGATCTGGATGATGCGGTCGGCCAGAGTCGATTTGCCGTGGTCCACGTGCGCGATGATGGAGAAGTTGCGGATATGCTGCATGGG
>JAYSFF010000045.1:6351-12966 GCA_041913425.1 Arenimonas sp.
ATTTGCCGTGGTCCACGTGCGCGATGATGGAGAAGTTGCGGATATGCTGCATGGGGTCGCTTTGTCGGAAAACTCTAGCCGCACATTATCGCACACGGCGCCGCTCCTGAGGCGGGGTTTCCGCCCCAGAATCAATTTCTTACGGCATTTCCAGGACCACGATCGCGGTGCTTTGGTCGTTGCGGACCAACAGCCGGACCCGTTCGCCGGACTTGACGCCGGCGATGGCCTTGTTGAATGCGGCCACCGAGGCCACCGGCTGGCGGCCGACCTCGAGGATGACGTCGCCCTCATTGATGCCGGCGCGGGCCAGCATCGGCTGGCTGACGCGGGCGACCTGCACGCCGCCTTCGGCGATGTCCAGACGCCGGCGGGTGGCCGGCGTGACCTCGGTGACGCTGAAGCCGAGCTTGCCGGCGTCGGCCGAGGCGGCCGGACGCTCGGGGCCGGCGGCCAGCGATTCGTCCAAGGCGGTCAGCACCACCGGCACCGACTGCCGGCGGCCGTCGCGCAACAGGGTGACCTGGGCCTTGCTGCCGGGCTTTAGCGCGCCGACCAGCGGCGGCAGGTCGGAGGACTCGGCCACGGCCTGGCCGTTGAAGGCGGTGATCACGTCGCCGGCGCGGATGCCGGCTTTGGCGGCCGGGCTGCCGTTCTGCACGCTGGCCACGAACGCGCCCTCGACGGTCTTCAGGCCCAGCTCGGCCAGTTCCTCGGATTGCACGTCGCGCACCTGCACGCCGAGCTGGCCGCGTTGCACGGTGCCGGTGGCCTTCAGCTGCTCGACCGCGTTCATCGCGGTGCGGATCGGGATGGCGAAGCTGACGCCCATGTAGCCGCCGGAGTTGCTGAAGATCTGCGAATTGATGCCGACCACCTGGCCGCGCGTGTTCAGCAGCGGACCGCCGGAATTGCCGCGGTTGATGGCGACGTCGGTCTGGATGAATGGCACGTAGCGCTGGCTGCCGTCCACGCTCGGGCGGCCGAGCGCGCTGACGATGCCGGCGGTGACCGAGTGGTCGAAGCCGAACGGCGAGCCGATGGCGACCACCCACTGCCCGGGCTTGACCGCGTCGGAATCGCCGATGGCCAGCACCGGCAGGCCGCGGGCCTCGACCTTCAGCAGCGCCACGTCCGTGGCCGGGTCGGAGCCGACGAGCTTGGCCGGCAGTTCGCGGCGGTCGGCCAGATGCACGGTGACCGTGTCCATGCCCTCGATCACGTGGTGGTTGGTGAGCACGTAGCCGTCGGCCGAAATGATGAAGCCGGAGCCGTAGGAAGTGCCGCCGCGGCGCGGCGTCTGCGGACCGGGCTGGCCGGGCATCGGCTGGCCGAAGAAGCGCCGGAAGAATTCCTGCATCTGCTCGTCGTCCGGGCCGTCGGCGCGGGCGGCGCGGGATTCGCCGCGCGCTTCGATGCTGACCACGGCTGGGCCGGTGCGTTCGACCAAGGCGCTGAAATCCGGCAAGGACACCAGCGGCGCGGCGTTGGCCGCCGGCGCGCTCTGCGCCTGCACCGGCTGCTGCGCCTGCTGCCAGCAGGCCACCAGCAGGGCGCAACTGAAGAAACCGACTGCGAAACGGGATACGGGAGAGAACTTCGACATGGCTATTCCTCGTTGACGACGGACTTTCGGGGGAAATTCAGCGCCGGGCGGCGGCCAGGATGCGCTCCAAGGTGGCGACCGGCACCTTGCCGAGCACCACATAGCGCGTGCTGCCGTCGGCGAACATCAGGCCGTTGACCGAATCCTTGCGCATCTGCGCCTTGTCCTTGACCGCGGCCGGCTCGACGTACAGCGACACGCTGGCCAGGCCATCGCTGAACAGATAGTGCTCGGACGCGCCTTTGCGGCCGCGGGCCACCAGCTGGAAGCCTTTCACCTCCTTGAACGGATTGTCCAAGGCCTTCGGCGCCGGCGGCCGTTGGCCGGACGGCTTGCCCTTGGCCGGACTGATCCGGATCTGGGTGAAGGCGACCTGCTCGACCGTGTAGCCCCGTTCGTCCAAGGTGACGATCTTCAGCGGCAACCCGGTCTCCTGGTCCAGCCACAGGCGGTAGCCGTAACGCCAGGCGTCGGCCGCGCGCACCTCGATGACTTGCGCCGGCCGGCCGGCGATGCGGCCCTGCTCGGCCAAGGACGCCTTGTACCACTTGTTGCGCGCCAGGCGGCCGAACTGGCTGAAGGTGGTCTGCGCCGACGCCGCGCCGGAAGCCGGCGCATCACTGCCGAGCGAGTCGTTCTGGATCTTGCCGTTGCGCTTCAGCAGTTCGCGCGGCGGACCGGACAAGGTGCGCAGGCGCAGGGTTTCGACGCCGTCGCGCATGCGGTGCTCGACCGCCAGCGACTCGATGCGGTCGCCCTGGGCGAACACGATGACGCCCTGGTATTCGTTGTTGAGCACCGCGCCGTCGATGCGCTCCAGCCACTGGCGGGCGTCGTCGCGCCACAACTGGCGCACCCACGCCTTGCCGTTCTGCAGCCAGGAGCCCTCTTCGGCCGCCGAGGCCGGCAGGGCCGTCAGCGCGCACAGCAGCAGGATGGCCGCGAGCCGGGTCACGGGCGCTCCTGCGGCTCGGGCGCGGCGTCCGGCTCGGACAGCAGCTCGGCATAGGAAATCAGGTCGCTGCCGGCGTTGCCGCTCATCTGGTTATGGCGTACCAGATAGCCGTCCAGCGCCTGGTCGCGCTTCGGCCAGGTCTTGGAACGGGTCGCTTCGTTCAATTCGAAGCCGCTCGGATCGTCCGTGGCCGCGCCAACGGCGGCGGGCGTGGCGTTCTCGGCCAGCTGCGGGCGTTGCAGGTTGCGGCGCACCACCGGCGCCGACTGCACCGTGGCGGCGGCGCCGGCCGGCTTGGGCAGGGCGCGCGAGGCCGGTTTGGCGGCCAGCTCGATGGTTTCAGGCGTATTGGGTTCGGCATCCGGCCAGAGCCGGTAGCCGATGCCGGCCGCCACGGTCAACGCCGCCAGCGACGCGACCAGAGCCCAGGCTCGGCTGCGGTTCGGGGCACCGTCGCAGCGGGCGCAGATGTCGGCGGCGCTGCTTTCCGGCATCAGCCGGAACGGCTGCTCCTTCAGCACCGTGGACGCCAGCCAGGCGCGCTCGCAGGCCGCGCGCAGAGCGGCATCGGCGGCCAGGCGTTTCTCGAAGAAGCGCCGCTCGCTGCCGTGCAGCTCGCCGTCGATGTAGGCGCTCAGTTGTTCCAGGTCGGTTTCGCTGATCGGTTTCATGGCCTGACTCGCTGTTGCTCGTAAAGGGGACGCAGACGGGCGTCGATCGCCTCGCGTGCGCGGAAGATGCGGGAACGGACGGTGCCGACTGGGGAGTTCATGACCTCGGCGATCTCCTCGTAGGACAGCCCTTCCATCTCGCGCAGGGTGATGGCCTGCCGGATGTCGTCCGGCAAGGCCGCCAGCGCCTTGCCGACCACTTGGGCAACTTCCTCGCGCAGAAGTTCCTGCTCCGGCGTGTCGTTGTCCTGCACATACACGCCGCCGTCGATGAACTCGGCGTCCTCGATCTCGACGTCGGCGCCCGGCCGCCGTTTCCGGCTGGCCAGATGGTTCTTGGCGGTGTTGACCGCGATCCGGTACATCCAGGTGTAGAACTGGCTGTCGCCGCGGAACGCCGGCAGCGAGCGGAAGGCCTTGATGAAGCTGTCCTGCACCACGTCCTGGCATTCGCCGTGGTCGCGCACGAAGCGGCTGACCACGGCCGCGATCCGGTGCTGGTACTTGCGCACCAGCAGGTCGAAGGCGGTTTTGTCCCCTTTCTGGGCCTTGCGGACCAGTTCGGCGTCGATTTCGTGTTCGGCCATCGGGCCCGGATCTCCGTATCGTCTGCAGCCATCGGCTACGGGTTGGTCGCCGGAAGCCGGAAAAAGTTCCCGGCGATTGACCACCGGCGCCAAAGCGGTGAAGATAAGCTTACTTCAATTTCAATCAAACGAATGTATGAACCAGTTCAGCGGCCTCACCCCCCGGCATTGGCACGTCGAAACCCGTAACGACGGCATCTTGGTGCTCACCCTCGACCGCCAGGACGCCAGCGTCAACGCCCTGTGCCAGGCCGTGCTGATGGAGCTGGACGCCCTGCTGGAGCGCATCGCATTGGCGCCGCCCAAGGGCGTGGTGTTCCGCTCGGGCAAGGCCGCCGGCTTCATCCCCGGCGCCGACATCACCGAATTCGCCGAATTCGACGCCAAAGGCACCGTGCTGGATTCGATCCGCAACGGCCAGAACATCTTCCAGCGCATCGCCGAACTGCCCTGCCCGACCGCCGTGCTGATCCACGGCCACTGCATGGGCGGCGGCACCGAACTGAGCCTGGCCTGCCGCATCCGCGTGGCCTCGAGCGACGCCAGCACCCGCATCGGCCTGCCGGAAGTGAAGCTCGGCATCTACCCGGGCTGGGGCGGCAGCGTCCGCCTGCCGCGCCTGGTCGGCGCGCCGGCGGCGTTCGACATGATGCTGACCGGCCGCGCGCTGTCGGCTTCGGCGGCGCGCGCCATCGGCCTGGTCGATGCGGTGACCGAACCGGCGCTGATGATGGCCAAGGCCGTCGAGCTGATCGAACGCGGCGTGCAGCGCCCGTTCAAGCAGCGCGCCACCGCCTGGCTGAGCAACACCTGGCCGGCGCGCAAGCTGCTGTCCGGCGTGCTGGTCAAGCAGGTCGCGCGCAAGGCGCGCAGGGACCACTACCCGGCGCCGTACAGCCTGATCAGCACCTGGGTGCGCGCCGGCGGCCTGCCGGTGCCGGCCGCGTTGGTGCAGGAAGCGCATTCCGTGGTCAAGCTGGCGCAAGGCCCGACCGCGCGCAACCTGACCCGCATCTTCTTCCTGATGGAGCGCCTGAAATCGCTGGGCGGCAAGGAGCACGGCATCCGCCATGTGCACGTCATCGGCGCCGGCGTGATGGGCGGCGACATCGCCGCCTGGTGCGCCCTGCGCGGCTTCGAAGTGACGTTGCAGGACCGCGAAATGCAGTACATCCAGCCGGCGCTGGACCGCGCCGCGGCCCTGTTCGGCAAGAAAGTGAAGGACGCCGCCAAACGCGAGGCCACCGCCGCCCGTCTGCGCGCCGACGTGAGTGGCGAGGGCGTGGCACAAGCCGACCTGGTGATCGAGGCCATCTTCGAGAACCTGGACGCCAAACAGGCGCTGTACGCCGCGCTGGAACCGAAGATGAAAGCGGACGCGCTGCTGGTGTCGAACACCAGCTCGATCGCGCTGGATTTGCTGCGTGCCAAACTCGCCCGCCCCGAACGCTTCGCCGGCCTGCACTACTTCAATCCGGTGGCGATGATGCCGCTGGTGGAGATCGTGCGCCACGACGGCATGGCGCCGGAGACCGAACGCCGCCTGGCCGCGTTCTGCCGCGCCATCGACAAATTGCCGGTGCCGGTCGCCGGCACGCCGGGCTTCCTGGTCAACCGCATCCTGGCGCCGTACATGCAGGAAGCCATCCTGGCGTTCGGCGAAGGCATCCCGGGCCGCGCCATCGACAAGGCCGCACTCGACTTCGGCATGCCCATGGGCCCGATCGAGCTGGTCGACACCGTCGGCCTGGACGTGGCCGCCAGCGTTGGCAAGATCATGGCCGCGTTCCATGGCCAGGAACTGCCGGCCGCTTTCACCGTGGAAGACGGCAAGCGCGGCAAGAAAGACGGCCAAGGCCTGTATGTCTGGAAGGACGGCAAGCCGGTGAAGCCGGAACTGCCGAAGGATTACAAAGCCCCGGCTGACCTGCAGGACCGCCTGGTGTTCGCGCTGCTGAACGAGGCGGTGTCGTGCCTGCACCAGGGCGTGGTCGGCGACGCCGAACTGCTGGACGCCGGCGTCATCTTCGGCACCGGCTTCGCGCCGTTCCGCGGCGGACCGATCGAGCACATCAAGGCCGTGGGCCGCGACGCCTGCCTGGCGAAACTGCGCGAACTGGAAGCCCGATATGGCGCGCGCTTCACGCCCAAGGCCGGCTGGGACGCACTGTAAGCCGGAATGCCGCACACTAAAAAGCCGGGCAATGCCCGGCTTTTTAGTGTGCGTGGCAACCCCTTATTTGCGGCAGCCGAACAGCTTGATTTCCTGTCCCGGGCGGATCACGTAATCCGGCGGCGACAGCTCGTTTTCCTTGATCAGGCGCTGCAGGTCGCAATCGAAGGTGCGCTTGATCATCATCAGCGTCTCGCCCGGCTTGACCGTATATTTGCCGGCATGCGTTTCCGGCGCGGCAACCGTGCCGCCCTCGGCCGGTGCCTCGACGGCGGCCTGCACCGGCTCCGGCGCGGCGAACACCGGGGTCTTGCGCGCCTGGCTGAGGGTGCGCGCCAGATCGGCGCGCGGGCCGGACAGGCAGTTGGCCTGGTAGCTTTCCACCAACTTCTGCGGCGCGCGCAGCACCGTGCCCTGGCCGATGAATTGGTTCGGCTCGTAATGCGGATTGAGGTTGCGCAGTACGCGGAACCAGCCGAACTGGTTGTGCGGGTTGCCCAGGCAGATGGTCAGCTCGTTGATGCTGCTCGGGCGCTGCAGGGTGAAGGTGGCCGGCGTGTAATCCAGCTTCGGGAAGCTCAGGCCGTAGTCCTCGCCGTGCAGGAACAGCCAGGCCGCGGCGA
>JAYSFF010000045.1:13066-14394 GCA_041913425.1 Arenimonas sp.
TTCGGGAAGCTCAGGCCGTAGTCCTCGCCGTGCAGGAACAGCCAGGCCGCGGCGATCACCGCCGGCACGTAGTCGCGGGTTTCGGCCGGCCATTCCTTGTAGACACGCTCCTGCCAGAACTCGCCGCCGCGCTCGCCGTAAATGCGCCGCGCCCGGCCTTCGCCGCCGTTGTAGCCGGCGATGGCCATCTCCAGGCTCTTGTTCAGTTCCTCGAAGCGCTCGTTCATGTATTCGGCGTTGGCGCGCGCCGCGAACTGCGGATCGAAGCGCATGTCGCGGCCGGCGCTCATATCCAGCCCGAAACGGCGGCCGGTGGACGGCATGAACTGCAGCGGCCCGGAGGCGCCGGCGCGCGAGGTGGAATGCACCTTGCCGCCGGATTCCTTGGTCATCATGCCGAACAGCAGCGCTTCCGGCAGGCCGGCCTTTTCGTACTCCGGCGCCATCAGGTAGCGCATGTACTGGTAGTTCTCCCAGGAGTCCATGAAGTAGGAGCGGTTCACCGTCAGCCAGTTGGCGATGGCGGCCTGCACCGGCTCGTTGTACTTGGCCAGCAGTTCGATGCGCGAGCCGAGCAGCTTCACCGTGCTGTCGATGGCCGGCAGGCTGTCCGGATTCGGCAGGCGCACCACCGCCGGCGACGGCATGTCGTGGTGCTTGATCATGCGCTCGTAGGCGCTGATCAGGGTGCTGCGCGAGCAGGTGCGCAGCTTGAAGCAGGCGTTGGCGTGCTCCTCCATGTCCTCGATGGCGGCGTTCATCGCCAGCAGCTGGGCTTCGTCGCCGGCCTCGTAGCGTTTCCAGGCCTGCTGGTAGGCCAGCACGGTGGCTTCCATGCGTGCGTACAGGGCCTCCTCGGGCTTGGGTTTGGCGGCCTGGGCGACGCCGGCGGCGAGCAGCAGGAAAGCGATGACGAGCGGACGACGCATGAAAACTCCCGGGCGATGCACTAAGCTATACAGCCGTCATTATTCCCCATCGACGGTCCGGACTCCATTAAATTTTCATGAACCGATGAGCCGCTGGCGACCGCCACCCGAGAAATCCACCGCCCTGATCACCCGCGAGGGCCTGGAGCGCCTGCGCGCCGAGCTGCAGGAGCTCTGGCACCTGCGCCGGCCGGAAGTGGTGAAGGCCTTGGCCGCGGCCGCCGCCGAAGGCGACCGCTCGGAGAACGCCGAATACACCTACCGCAAGAAGCAGTTGGGTGAAATCGACCGGCGCGTGCGTTACCTGAGCAAGCGCATCGAAGTACTGAAAGTGCCGGACAGCACCCGCGCGCCGCGCGACAAGGTGTTCTTCGGCGCCTGGTTCGAGCTGGAGGACGA
>JAYSFF010000046.1:0-14335 GCA_041913425.1 Arenimonas sp.
AGGTCTTCGGGTTGCGCTGGATCAGGCGGATCACCGCCATCGGATCGACCGCCGGTTTGGCGCTGAACAGCAGGCTGCCGGAGCCATCGTGCAGGTCGATCTTGACGATGCCCAGGCGCTGCGCCTGCAGGCGCAGGGCGGCGCAGTCGAACAGGTGTTGGGTCGGCGGTTCCAACAGGCCGAAGCGGTCGATCATCTCGACCTGCAGGTCGCGCAACGCGTCGTCGCTGTCGGCCGAGGCGATGCGTTTGTACAGGGTCAGGCGCGTGTGCACGTCCTCGATTACGTGCTCGGGGATCAGCGCCGGGCTATGCAGGTTGACCTCGGCCGCGCGCTGGGCCGGATTGAACACGTCCGGGATGCGGCCGTCCTTGATCGAGGCCACCGCGCGCTCGAGATACTGCGCGTACAGGGCGAAGCCGATTTCGGCGATCTGGCCGGATTGGCCTTCGCCGAGCAGTTCGCCGGCGCCGCGGATCTCCAGGTCGTGCGTGGACAGGGTGAAGCCGGCGCCGAGCTCCTCCAGCGAGGTCAGCGCGTCCAGGCGCTTGCGCGCGTCCGCGGTCAGCCGCTTCATGTCCGGCACGATCAGGTAGGCGTAGGCGCGGTGGTGGCTGCGCCCGACGCGGCCGCGCAGCTGGTGCAGCTGCGCCAGGCCGAAGCGGTCGGCGCGGTTGATGATGATGGTGTTCGCGCTCGGGATGTCGATGCCGGATTCGATGATGGTGGTTGACACCAGGATGTTGAAGCGCTGCTTGTGGAAATCCAGCATCACCTGTTCCAGCTGGCGCTCCGGCATCTGGCCGTGCGCCACGCGGATGCGCGCGTCCGGCACCAGTCCGCCCAGCTCGCGCGCGGTCTTCTCGATGGTGTCGATGTCGTTGTGCAGGAAATAGATCTGGCCGCCGCGCGCCAGTTCGCGCTGGCAGGCCTCCAGCAGGGTGGCGTCGTCCCACGGGCAGATGAAGGTCTTCACCGCCGTCCGGTGCGCCGGCGGGGTGCCGATGATGGATAGCTGGCGCAGGCCGCTCATCGCCATGTTGAGCGTGCGCGGGATCGGCGTGGCGGTCAGCGTCAGCAGGTGCACGTTGGCCTTCAGCGCCTTCAGCGCCTCCTTGTGGCGCACGCCGAAGCGCTGTTCCTCGTCCACGATCACCAGGCCGAGGTCGTCGAAGGCGACGTCCTTCTGCAGCAGGCGGTGGGTGCCGATGATGACGTCGATCTTGCCGAGCGCCAGCAGCTCGAGCGCCTGCTTCACCTCTTTCACGCTCTTGAAGCGCGACAGCACCTCGACCTTGATCGGCCAGTCGGCGAAGCGGTCGCTGAAATTGCGGAAATGCTGTTCGGCCAGCAGCGTGGTCGGCACCAATACCGCCACCTGCTTGCCGGCCATGGCCGCCACGAACGCCGCGCGCAGCGCCACTTCGGTCTTGCCGAAGCCGACGTCGCCGCAGACCACGCGGTCCATCGGATTGTTCTGCGCCATGTCGGCGAGCACGGCCTCGATCGCCTGCTGTTGGTCGGGTGTCTCCTCGAACGGGAAGGCGGCCGCGAAGCGTTCGTACAGCGGCCGGTCCAGCGCCAGCCCGAAGCCGCTCTGCGCCTGGCGTTTGGCCTGGATCTCGAGCAGCTCGGCGGCCACGTCGCGCACCTTGTCGGCGGCGCGGCGCTTGGCTTTTTCCCAAGCTTCGCCGCCCAGGCTGTGCAGCGGCGCGTGTTCGGCGTCGGCGCCGGAATAACGCGACACCAGATGCAGCTGCGCCACCGGCACGTATAGCTTGTCGCCCTTGGCATATTCGATGCTGAGGAATTCGCCGACGCTGCCGCCGGCCTCCAGGCTGATCAGGCCTTGGTAGCGGCCGACGCCGTGGTCTTCGTGCACGATCGGCGAACCGATGCTGATTTCGTTGAGATCGCGCAGGATCGCTTCCGGACTTTTCGCGGGGCCTTTGCGGCGCCGGCTCTGGCTGGCGCGTTCGGGGAACAGCTGGCGCTCGGTCAGCACCGCCAAAGCCGGTTCGTGCAGGCTGAAGCCGTCGCTGAAGCCGGCCACCGCCAAGGTCAGCGTGCCCGGCGCGGCGGCGGCGAGCGCTGCCGGCCAATCGGCCGCCACCTGCGTTTCGATTCCGGCGCCCTTGACCAGATCCTTCAGCGCCTCGCGTCGGCCGGCGCTGTCTGCGGCCAGGACCACCCGGCCGGGATAGGCCTGCAGGAACGAGCGCAACGCGTCGCCCGCGGCCGCTTGGCCGTCCTGCCAGGCGCAGGCCGGAGCCTGCCCGACCTCCAACGCTTGCAGGGGCAGGTCGCCGCCGTCCTGGCGGAATTCGTAACGGTGCGCGCGGTTCAGGCGCGCGCGCAATTCCTCGGGTGCGATGTACAGCTCGTCCGGCGCCAGGATCGGACGCTCGATATCGTGCCGGCGCTGCTCGTGGCGTTCGCGCACCTGCTGCCAGAAATGGTCGGCGGCGTCCAGCGCGTTCGGCGCCAGCAGTATGTCGACGCGGTCCGGCAGGTAGTCGGCGAGGGTGCCGGTGCGTTCGAAGAACAGCGGCAGGTAGTATTCGATGCCGGCCGGCGCCACGCCTTCCTTGAGGTCGGCGTACAGGCCGCAGGTGCGCGGATTGATGTCGAAGCGCTCCAGCAGTTCGCCGCGCGCGCGCTTGCAGCTGTCGGCGTCGAGCGGGAATTCGCGCGCCGGCAAAAGCTTGAACCACGTGCGGCTTTCACCAGAGCGCTGGGTCTCCGGGTCGAACAGACGCAAGGAATCGATGCTGTCGTCCAGCAGCTCGATCCGGATCGGCTGCTCGGCGCCGCTCGGGAACAGGTCGAGGATGGCGCCGCGGATCGAGAAATCGCCGGCGTCCATCACCCGCGGCACATGCCGGTAGCCGAAGCGCTGCAGGCGCAGGCGTTCCTCGCCCAAGTCCAGGCGCTGGCCGAGCGCCAGGTCGAGCACCTGCGCGGCGATCCACTCGGCCGGCGCGATGCGCTGCATCAGGCTGCTGACGGGCACCACCAAGACGCCGCGGCGGCTGGCGGGCAGGCGGTACAGGCAATCGATGCGCTGCGAGACCAGGTCCGGATGCGGGCTGAACTGGTCGTACACCAGCGTTTCCCAATCCGGGAAGTGCAGGATCGGCAGCTCCGGCCGGAATGCGCGCAGATCCTGCTCCAGCTGCTGCGCGCCGAAACTGTCGGGCGTCACCACCAGCTGCAGCGTGTCGGCCGCGCGCGCGTGGCGCAGCAGGGCATACGCCAGGGCGGCGCCGTTGGCCGGGGCCTGCAGCGCGGTGATTTTGTGCGGGGACGCTGCTTTCGGCAGCAAGGCGGAATCCATCCGCCCATTTTAGCAGTCCGCGGCGCTCAGTCCGCGCTTTTCAGCCACTCGATGCGGTGGCTGGCGCCGCCGTCGTCGAGCAGTTCGACCAGTTTCGACAGCGAGGAGCCCAGCTCGGCGTCTATCCGGAACGGCGCGTTGAGGATCAGCATGCCGCTGCCGTTCATCCGCAGCGGCGAGTTGTCCGGCCGCACCAGTAGCTCCAGCACCAGGGCCGATTTGCAGGGCAGCTGCGCCGCCTTGCGCAGGAACGGCTTGAGCGCGGCGCGCCGCTTGATCGGATACCAGACCGCGTAGATGCCGGTCGGCCAGCGCGCCAAGCCGTCATGCAGGGCCTGCAGGATCATGCCGTACTCCTGCTCCTGCGCCTCATAGGGCGGGTCGATCAGCACCAGGCCGCGGCGTTCTTTCGGCGGCAACTGGGCCTTGACCGCGGCGTAGCCGTCGCCGGCCAGCACCTGCACGCGGCCGTCGTGCGCGAACAGCGACTTCAACGCATCGGCCTCGCCCTTCTGCGCCTCCACGCACACCAGCCGGTCTTCGGCGCGCATCTGCTGCGCGGCGATCAGCGGCGAACCGGGGTAGCTGACCAGCGCGCCGACCGGATTGTCGCGTTCGACCTGTTCCAGATAAGCCGCCAGCGGCGCCGGCAGCTTGCGCAGGGTGATCATGCGGAATACGCCGCCCTGGGCTTCCTCGGTCTTGCGCGCCTGTTCGCCCTGGATCAGGTAGCGGCCGCGCCCGGCGTGCGTATCGAGCACGAAGAACGGCTTGTCCTTGGCCTTCAGGCGTTGCAGCAGGTGGATCAGCACCGTGTGCTTGAGCACGTCGGCGTGGTTTCCGGCGTGGAATCCGTGCAGGTAGTTCATCTCATTTCTCGACGATGGCCAGGCCGACGCCGGCGGCCTTGAGGTAGGCGCGTTCGCTCTCGAGGTCGGAGCGCGTGAGCGGATGCCGTTCCAGCCAGCGTTTCGACAGCACCAGCGACAGCCGGCTGCGTTCGACCTTCAGCTTCGGTTTCGGGATCTTCTCGTCGGAGTGGCTGCGGTAGAACAGCACCGCCAGCCGCAGCAGCAGGATGCAGCGCAGGGCGTCGACCGCACGCGCTTCGCTCAGCGTCATCAGGCTCTTGAAGTGGATGCCGCGGCGCTGGTTGCGGATCAGTACCGAGATCAGGTGCTGCTCGGTGCGCGAGAAGCCGGAGATGTCCGAGTTCGCCACCAGATAGGCGCCGTGGTGGTGGTGCTGGCTGTGCGCCACGGTCAGGCCGATCTCGTGCAGGCGGCAGGCCCAGGCCAAGGCCTCGCGGTCGGCGGCCGACAGGCCCCAGTATTTCCGCACCTGGTCGAACAGCGCGAGCGCATAGGCCTCGACCCGTTCGGCCTGGCGCACGTCGATCGAATAGCGTCCCTGCAGCGCCTTGACCGAGTCAAGGCGCGGGTCGTGTTCGCGGTTGCGGCCGAGGATGTCGAACAGCGCGCCCTCGCGCAGGGCGTAATCGCTGGTCTGCAGGCTTTCGATGCCCAGCGTCTCGAATGCCGCCTCCAGCGCCAGCAGGCCGCCGGCGATGGATTTGCGGCGCGAGGCCGAGATCTGCGGCCAGCGGATGGCGCCGATGCGGCCGAAACCGACCAGTTCCTGGCGCAGCAGCTGCAGGATCTTCAGGTTCAGCGTGCCGTCCGACAGGCCGCGCACCTTGGCCATGTCCGACAGCGCCTTGATGGTGCCGGACGCGCCGTACACCTCTTTCCAGCCGTGCCTGCGGAAGCTCTCCATGAACGGCTGCATGTCGACGCCAATCTGGGTCTTGGCCTTGAGCCACTGCTTCGGCGTCAGTTTGCCGTCCGGGAAGAAGCGCTTGATGTTGGCGATGCAGCCGATCTGCAGGCTTTCGCGCTCGATGACGGCAAAGCCCTTGCCGATGACGAATTCGGTCGAGCCGCCGCCGATGTCGATGACCAGGCGCTTGCCCTTGCGCGGCGGCTTGTCGTGCGCGACCCCCAGGTAGATCAGGCGGGCTTCCTCGCGTCCGGCGATGACGTCGATGCGGTGGCCGAGCGCGGCTTCCGCGCGTTCGAGGAACGCGGCCGGATCGACCATGGTGCGGATGGTGTTGGTGGCGACCACGCGCACGTTGCCGGGACGGACGTAGGCCAGGCGTTGGCCGAACAGGGCCAGGCAGTCGAGCGCGCGCTTGGCGGCGGCTTCGCTCAGGCGCTTCTCGGCGTCCAGCCCGTCGGCCAGCTGCACGTGCTCCTTGATGCGGTCGATGATGCGCAGCTGGCCCAACACATGGCGCGCCACCACCATGTGGAAGCTGTTCGAACCCAGGTCGACCGCGGCGACCAGGTCGCCGTCCTTGAGCTGCAGCGGCGTCGCGGCGGTCAGCGTTTTCGGCATAGTTTGGCCAGCAGGTGGGCCTGCGCGGAGAACGGCGCCTCGCCGTCGGCCGGCGCGATCTTCTGGTAGCTGCCGTCGGCCAACAGGCGCCAGGCCTGGGCGTTGTCGCGCAGGTAGTATTCCAGCTCCTCCTTGAACACGCGCGCGGCCAATTCCGGCTCCAGCACCGGGAAGCAGGTCTCCACCCGGCGCAGCAGGTTGCGTTCCAGCCAGTCGGCGCTGGAGCAGTAGATCTCGGATTTGCCGTTGTTGCCGAACCAGTACACGCGGCTGTGCTCGAGGAAACGGCCGACCAGCGCGCGCACGGTGATGTTCTCGGACAGGCCCGGCACGCCCGGGCGCAGGCAGCAGGCGCCGCGCACGATCAGTTCGATCCTGACGCCGTCCTGCGAGGCGGCGTACAGCGCCTTGATCACGTCCGGTTCGTTGATCGCATTCATCTTGGCGATGATGTGCGCCTTCTTGCCCTCGCGCGCCAGCTTGGCCTCGCGCTGGATCTTCTTCAGCAGGCCGGCGTGCAGGGTGAACGGCGAGGTCAGCAGGTGCTTGAGCTTGATGGTCTTGCCCAGGCCGGAGAGCTGCTGGAAGATCGAATGCACGTCCTGGGTGATGCCCGGATGGCAGGTCAGCAGGCCGATGTCGGTGTACACCTTGGCGGTGCCGGCATGGTAGTTGCCGGTGCCCAGGTGCGCGTAGCGGCGCAGCACCTTGCCCTCGCGGCGCACGATCAGCATCATCTTGGCGTGGGTCTTGAAGCCGACCACGCCGTAGATGACCTGCACGCCGGCCTCCTGCAGCCGGTTGGCCAGGCTGAGGTTGGCCTCTTCGTCGAAGCGGGCGCGCAGCTCGACCACCACCGACACGTCCTTGCCGTTGTGCGCGGCGGTGATCAGGTGCTCGATGATCTTGGAATCGCGGCCGGTGCGGTACAGCGTCTGCTTGATGGCCAGCACGTGCGGGTCGTTGGCGGCATGCTGCAGCACGTCGAGCACGGCGTTGAAGCTCTGGTACGGGTGGTGCACCAGGATGTCGCCCTCGCGGATGCTGCCGAACGGATCCTCTTCGTCCATTTCGGCCTTGCCCTGCTTGAAGTTCGGGAACTTCAGGTCCGGGCGCTTGGCCATGTCGTACACCTGCGCCACGCGGTTCAGGTTCACCGGGCCGTTGATGCGGAACAGCGCCTTTTCCGAGAGGTTGAAGTTCTCCAGCAGGATCTCGACGATGCGGTCGGGGCAGTCCTTGGCGATCTCCAGGCGCACCGCCGGGTTGTAGCCGCGCGCGTGCAGTTCGTCCTTCAGCGCGCTGGCCAGGTTCTCCACCTCTTCCTCGTCGACGAACAGCTCGGAGTTGCGGGTGACCCGGAACTGCCAGGCGCCCTTGACCTTCATGCCGGGGAACAGGTCGCCGACGAATTCGGTCAGGATCGCCGACAGGAACACGTAGTCGTCCTTGCCGCCGGACACGCTTTCGGGAATCTGGATGATGCGCGGCAACGAACGCGGCGCGCGCACGATGGCGATGCCGCCGTGGCGGCCGAAGGCGTCCTTGCCCTGCAGGATGACCGCGACGTTCAGGCTCTTGTTGAGGATCTGCGGGAACGGATGGGCCGGATCCAGCGCCAGCGGCGACAGCACCGGCAGGATCTCGTTGTGGAAGTAGTTGTGCAGCCAGCGCTTCTGCGCCGGGCTCCAGGTGTCCTGCTTGGAGATGCGCACGCCGGCCTGCGCCAGCTCCGGGCGCAGCACGTCGTTCCAGAGCGCATACTGTTCCTGCACCAGCTTGTTGGACAGCGCGTAGATCTTCTCCAGCGCCAGCTGCGGATCCATGTTGTCCGGCAGCAGCGGCGCCTTGTACTGCATCGCGGTCTTGACCGTGGCGGCGCGGATCTCGAAGAATTCGTCGAGGTTGGTGCAGGAGATGCACAGGTATTTCAGGCGTTCCAGCAGCGGAATGCCTTCGTCGCGGGCCTGCGCCAACACCCGGAAATTGAATTCGAGCTGCGACAGCTCCCGGTTCAGGAACAGCTCCGGAGCGGGCAGGGGCGTGGAATCGGTCATGTTGGAAGCCTTTTCGACAAGGATAGCAGATGCCGAAAGCGCGGTTAAGCCAGGCGCGCTCCGGGGAAACGGCAGCGGAACGTGCTGCCTTTGCCGGGCGTGCTCTCGATCAGCAGCTCGGCCTGGTGCAGGTTCAGCACGTGTTTGCAGATCGACAGCCCGAGGCCGGTGCCGCCGAGCTCGCGCGAGCGGCTGGCCGAGACCCGGTAGAAGCGTTCGGTCAGCCGGCCGATCTGGTCGGCCGGGATGCCGAAGCCGGTGTCGCTGACGAAGAAGTCCAGGCCGCCGGCGGCGTTGCGCTCGAAGCCGAGGCGGATGCCGCCGCCGGTCGGGGTGTAGCGCACCGCGTTCGACACCAGGTTGGAGAACGCGCTGTGGATTTCCTTCGGTGCGCCGAGCAGCTGCCCGTGGAAATCGCCGACGGCCTGCACCTGATGCCGGCCCTGGCTGAGCGCGGCGGCCTCCTGCAGCAGGGTCTTCATCAGCGAATCGGTGCTGATCGGTTCTTCCGGCAGCGAGCTCTCCGACTCCAGCCGCGACAGGTTGAGCAGGTCCTCGACCAGATGGTTCATCCGGCTCGACTGCTTCTGCATCTCCTGGATGATGGTGGCCAGCTCCGGACTGTCCTGCTGCTCGATCAGTTCCAGATAGCCGTGGATCACCGTCAGCGGCGTGCGCAGTTCGTGCGAGACGTTGGCCACGAAATCGCTGCGCATCTGCTCCAGCCGGCGCATCTTGGTCGAATCGCGCAGGATCAGCAGGCTGTTCTGCGGCGTGTACGGCAGCAGGAACAGGTCCAGATAGGCGCCGGTCTCGGACGGCGAAGACACGTTCAGCAGCGGCTTTTCGGCGTCGCCGGCGGTGAACCAGTCCTTCACGCACGGATCGAACAGGCGGAACAGGTTGCTGTCCTCGTCGCCGGGCGACAGGCCGAGCATGCGCTTGGCGGTCTTGTTCGACCACACCAGGTAGCCGGTCTCGCGGCTGACCACCAAGGCGCCTTCAGGCATGGCGCCGGCCGCCAGCCGGTAGCCGCGCAGCATCTGCACCAGGCGCGCGATCCGGTGCCGGTATTCCTGGTTCTTCTTGAAGATCAGGATTTCCAGCGCGCCCCAGACGCCCAGGCCTTCCGGCCGCGGATTGATCGCGCGCGATTCGAGCTGGTTCAGGATGCGGCCGAGCTTGGCGTAGGCGCGGACGATCTGCAGCACCGTGATGGCGGTGAACGCGGCCCAGAGGCCGGTCCAGGCGCCGAGCCAATAACCGGCGGCCAGGCCGAAGGCATAGGCGAACGCCCAGAGGATCCAACTCTGCCGCCAGGCCAGTGCGGTCAGGGTCGCCTTCGGCATGCTCAGGCTTTCATGCCCGTGTCGGCGAAGCGGTAACCGGAGCCGCGCACGGTCTCGATCATGGTCTCCAGACGGAACGGTTCGAGCAC
This sequence comes from Arenimonas sp., assembly GCA_041913425.1. Lineage (GTDB taxonomy): Bacteria > Pseudomonadota > Gammaproteobacteria > Xanthomonadales > Xanthomonadaceae > Arenimonas. The sequence goes on from JAYSFF010000046.1 coordinate 9,233, forward strand.
CTTGCGCAGGCGGCGCACGTGCACGTCCACGGTGCGGTCCTCGATCTCGCTGCCGCCGCCCCAGACGAAATCCAGCAGCTGGTTGCGCGTGTACACGCGGCCGGCATGGCTCATGAAGAAATGCAGCAGCCGGTACTCGGTGGGGCCGACATGCACGCTCTGGCCGTGCACCAGCAGTTTCTGCTGCCGGCCGTCCAGACGCAGCGGGCCGATCTGGATCGAGCCGTCGTCCTCGGTCTCGCGGCTGCGGCGCAGCACGGCCTTGATGCGCGCCAGCAGCTCGCGGGCCGAGAACGGCTTGACCACGTAGTCGTCGGCGCCGCTGTCGAAGCCGGCGATGCGGTCGCTTTCCTCGCCTTTGGCGGTCAGCATGATGATCGGCACGTCGCGGGTGTTGGCTTCCTTGCGGAAGCGCCGGACCAGCTCGATGCCGGTGGTGCCCGGCAGCATCCAGTCCAGCAGGATCAGGTCGGGGATGCGATCGGCCACGGCCTGCAGGGCCTCCTTGCCGTCCTGGGCGCATATCGGCTGGTAGGACTGCGTCCGCAGGGCGTAGGCGATCATGTCGCGGATGGCCGGTTCGTCTTCGACGATCAGGATATGGGCTTGCACATCAAAACCTTAGTCCAGGAAGATAAGGTATTTAATCGGATGATTATGACTGTAATATGACGGCCTGTCATCCGGGCGTCATCCGGATGTGTCAGCCGCCTTGCTGCTCCGGCTTGATGCCCTGGCGTTTCAGCTCCAGCGAAATCGGCGTGAACTCGGCGATGCGCGCCTCGATCCGGGCCCGTTGGTAATAATCGAGCTCGTCGTTCTTCAGCAAGGCGGTGAGCTGGCCGATGGCGTCATCGACCCGGCCGTTGAGGAAAGACACCTCGGCATAGGCCTCGGCCGCGCGCAGGGTGTTGCCCGACAGTTCGTAGGCGCGTGCCAGCGTGCGCTGGAACACCACGTCCTCGTCGGTGCCGGCCGCCAAGCGGCGCAGCACGTCCTGCGCCCGCCGCGCCTGGGCGGCGTCGCTTTGCTCGAGCAGGAAGCCGGCGTAGGACAGGATCACCGCGCGGTTGCCGGGGTACTGCCGCATCAGCTGCTCGTAGCGGGTCTGCGCCAACGCCGGATTGGCCGCGACCTGCGCCGCTTCGGCGCGCGCGAGCGCGACGTACAGATTGTCCGGATGCGCCTTGTGCAGCGTGCCGAGCAGGGCTTCGGCATCGGCGCCCTGCCGGTGGCCGATGTAGGCCAAGGCCAGTCCGTATTTCTGCGCGTCGCCCGGCTTGGCTTCGAAGCCGTCGACGCCGCGCCGGTATTCGGTGATCGCCGCGCCCGGGCTGGCTGCCGACAGCACGCGCAGGCGCTCCTTGATCCAGGGGAAGTCGTTGCCGATGCCTTCGCCCCGGCGCAGGGCGGCGGGTTGGGCGAAGCCGGGCAACAACGGGTTGTTGCCGGCGCGGGAGTCCAGCTTCAGGGCGGAAGCGTCCTGTTTGATCTTCTGCGCCCGGTCGCGGGCCTCGCTGATGCGGGTGGCGGTCACCGGGTGCGTGCGCAGGTAGTCCGGCGCGGTGTAGCCGCCGGAGTTGGCGCGGCCGGCGCTTGCCATGCGGGCGAAGAAATCGCCCAGCGCGTCGACGTCGTAGCCGGCCCGGTTCAGGGTCTGGATGCCGATGCGGTCGGCTTCGGATTCGTTGGCCCGGGTGTAGTCGATCTGCCGCTGCATCATCAGCGCCTGCGAGCCGACCACGGCGGCCATGGTCGCGTCGTCGCTGGAGGCGCTGTCGCCGCCGGCCGATTGCGCCGCGATGACCATGCCGAGCGCGGCCAGCATGATCGGGATCTGTTCCTTCTTGGCGCGCTCGACCGAACGCACCACGTGGCGCTGGGTCACATGCGAGATTTCGTGCCCGAGCACGCCGGCGACTTCGTCCTCGCTGCGGGCGGTCAGCACCAGGCCGGCGTTCATGCCGATGTAGCCGCCGAGGGTGGCGAAGGCGTTGATCTGGCGCTCGCGCAGCATGAAGAAGGCATAGGGTTGCTTGGGGTTGTCGGACGAGGCGCCGAGCCGGTGGCCCATGGTCTGCAGCCAGGCGTCGATCAGCGGGTCGTCCAGCACCAGGTTCATCTGACGCAGCTGGTACAGGGTGTAGGCGCCGTATTGGGCCTCCTGCTGCGGGGTGATCAGTTCGCCGGCCGAGGAGCCGAGCTCGGGCAAGGCGGTTTCCTGCGCCGCGGCCGGCACGGCCGCCATCAGCCCGGCGGCAAGCGCCAGACCGAGCAGGGTGGTGCGGGGATAGCTGGCGTTCATGCGTTCTGCACCGGGGTTCACGTACACTAGGACCTTGAGTGTACCGCAGAGTTCCCGACAATCCCCTGAATCCGCCATGGCCGACATCCTGATCTACAGCACCGCGATCTGCCCGTATTGCGTCGCGGCCAAGAACTTCCTCAAGGCCAAGGGCCTGCAGTGGCGCGAGGTCCGCATCGACCTCGACCCGGCCGCCCGCGCCGAGATGCTGGCCAAGGCCCAGCGTACCTCGGTGCCGCAGATCTTCGTCAACGGCAGCCATGTCGGCGGTTTCGACGACCTGGTGGCGCTCGACCGCGCCGGCCGATTCATCCCCCTTCTGGAGCAGAACCCGTGAGCGAGTCCGACCGCGTCAAAGCCTTCACCGAATTCCGCCAACGCATGAACGAGCGCATCCTGTCGGAGGACAACCAGGTGGTGCGCCGTTTCTTCGCGCTCGACACCCAGACCTACAAGGACGGCGCACTGAGCCTGAAGACCAAGGAGCTGCTCGGCCTGGTGGCGTCGATGGTGCTGCGCTGCGACGACTGCATCAGCTATCACATCGCCCAGTGCAAGGAAGCCGGCGTCGACCGCGACGAGTTCTTCGAGGCGTTTTCGGTGGCTTTGGTGGTCGGCGGATCGATCGTCATCCCGCATCTGCGCCGGGGCGTCGATTTCCTCGACCAGCTGGAAGGACAGGGCATCCACGCCGTGGTGCCCGAGCACAAACACGATTGATTCCGATGCGTGCGGCTTGGCCGCAGTTGCCGATGGTTTAGCCGCCGTTGGGGCGGAGAACCGGCCGGATGAGGTATAATAATGCCCCTCATCCGCTGAATATTGGTGAATACACATGTCGCAGACGATCGCTGTCATCCGGGGCGATGGCATTGGCCCGGAAATCATGGACGCCACCCTCGAGGTGCTGAACGCCCTCAACGTCGGCCTGGAGTACGACTTCGTCGACGCCGGCCTGAGCGCCTATGAAAAGACCGGCGAACTGCTGCCGGAAGCGACCTTGGCCGCGATCGCCAAGCACAAAGTGGCGCTGAAAAGCCCGCTGACCACCCCGGTCGGCGAAGGCTTCGCCTCGATCAACGTGGCCCTGCGCCGCAAGTTCGACCTGTACGCCAACGTGCGTCCGGCCATCAGCTTCCCGAACACCAAGTCGCGCTACACCGGCATCGATTTGATCACCGTGCGCGAGAACACCGAAGGCGCCTACATCGGCGAAGGCCAGAGCCTGTCGGAAGATGGCGAGACCGCGCTGCTGACCCAGAAGATCACCCGCAAGGGCTCGGAGCGCATCGTGCGCTACGCCTTCGACATGGCCCGCGCCATCGGCCGCAAGAAGGTCACCATCGTGCACAAGGCCAACATCCTGAAATCGACCTCGGGCCTGTTCCTGAAGGTGGCGCGTGAAGTGGCCGCGCAGTACCCGGACATCGAATGCAACGAGATGATCGTGGACAACACCTGCATGCAGCTGGTGATGCGCCCCGAGCAGTTCGACGTGATCGTGACCACCAACCTGTTCGGTGACATCATCTCCGACCTGTGCGCCGGTCTGGTCGGCGGCCTGGGCCTGGCTCCGGGCGCCAACATCGGCAAGGACTGCGCCATTTTCGAGGCCGTGCACGGCTCGGCCCCTGACATCGCCGGCAAGGGCATCGCCAATCCGTGCGCGCTGCTGCTGGGCGCGGTGCAGATGCTGGAGCACATCGGCCAGGTGGACGCCGCCAAGCGTCTGAAGCAGGCCATCGTCGACACCATGAACGACAAGGACAGCTTGACCCCCGACCTGGGCGGCACCGGCTCGACCCAGACCCTCGCACAGGCCATCATCAAGCACATCAAGGCGTAAGCCTGCTTCCGATGGAAACGAAAAAAGCGCGCCTTGGCGCGCTTTTTTCGTGTTGCCTGCCGTGATGCTCAGGCTTTGATGTGCTTCAACACGGATAGGTCGGCCTTGCCGGGTTTGTAGGCCGCCTTGAGCGCATCGAACACGTAATCGCCGGCCGCTTCGCAGGCGTCCGGCAACGATTTCTTCAGAGCCAGATTGGCGGCGATGGCCGAAGACAGCGTGCAACCGGTGCCATGCCCGGAGACCTTCAGGCGCGGATGCTCGAATTCGAACAAGGCCTTGCCGGTGTCGAGCCGGTCGATTACGGTCTTACCGCGTAGATGGCCGCCTTTCAACAGCACCGCGTTCGCGCCCAGCGCCAGTAATTCAACCAATGCGGCTTCGGCCTCTTCATCGGTGTCGATGGTGTGGTCGAGAAGCAGCACGGCCTCGTCGATGTTCGGGGTGATGACCGAAGCCAACGGAAACAGGCGATCGACCAGGCAGCGGATGGCGCGGGTTTCCAGCAAGGTGTGGCCGGAGCTGGACACCATCACCGGATCGAGCACCACATGCTTCGGCTTATAGGCTTCCAGCGCATCGGCGACCGTGTCGATGACCTTGGCATTTGCCAGCATGCCGATCTTGACCGCGCGCACGTCGAAGTCGGCGAACACCGAATCCAGCTGCGCTTTCAGGAACGCCACCGGCGGCACGTGCACCGCCTGCACGCCGCGGGTGTTCTGCGCGGTCAGCGCGGCGATGGCCGACAGCCCGTGCACGCCGTGCGCGGCGAAGGTCTTCAGGTCGGCCTGGATGCCGGCGCCGCCGCCGGAATCGGAGCCGGCGATGGTCAGCACCGACGGCGCGCGCGCCATGGCTTACAGCACCTCGGAGGCGTAATCGGCCAGACGCGAACGTTCGCCGCGGCGCAGGGTGATGTGCGCCGAGTGCGCCCAGGTCTTGAAGCGGT
>JAYSFF010000047.1:0-14104 GCA_041913425.1 Arenimonas sp.
AGTGGTTCAAAATCTGCCGGGCCATGGTGTAGTCGCGCGAGTCGGCGGCGAAGCCCAGTCGCAGGTTGGCTTCCACGGTGTCCAGGCCCTGGTCCTGCAGCTGATAGGCGCGGACCTTGTTGAACAGCCCGATGCCGCGGCCCTCCTGGCGCAGATAGATGATCAGGCCGGAGCCGGCCGCTTCGATGGCGTCGATCGCTTCCTGCAGCTGGCTGCCGCAGTCGCAGCGTTGCGAGCCGAGCACGTCGCCGGTGAAGCATTCGGAATGCACGCGCACCAGGGTGCCCGGCTCGCGCAGGCGCTCGGGCGTGCCCTTGACCAGCGCCAGATGCTCCTCGCCCAGCAAGGCCGAGCGGAACATGTGCAGATTGAAGGCGCCGCGGCCGGTCGGCATCGGCACCGCCTCGACTTCGGAAATCAGGTTCTCGTTGGCCTTGCGCCAGGCCAGCAGGTCGGCGATGGAGATGATCTTCAGCCCATGCTCGGCGGCGAATGTTTCCAGATCCGGCAGGCGCGCCATCTCACCGTCGTCCTTGATGATCTCGCAGATCACGCCGGCCGGCTGGAAACCGGCCAGGCGCGCCAGATCGACCGCCGCTTCGGTGTGGCCCTGACGGGTGAACACGCCGCCGTCCTGGGCGATCAGCGGGAAGATGTGGCCGGGCCGGTTGAAGGCGTCGGCCTTCACCGCCGGATTGGCCAGCAGGTTCAGGCACACGGCGCGGTCGGCGGCCGAGATGCCGGTGCTGGCGTTCTCGCGCGCGTCCACCGTCACGGTGAAGGCGGTGCGCATCGACTCGGTGTTGTACATCACCTGCAGCGGCAGTTCCAGTTCGCGCGCGCGTTCGGCGGTGATCGGCGCGCAGACCAGGCCGCGGCCGTAGCGGATCATGAAGTTGACCGCTTCCGGCGTGGCGGTCTGCGCCGGCATCAGCAGGTCGCCTTCGTTCTCGCGGTCCTCGTCATCGACCACGATGATCATCCGGCCCCGGCGCAGTTCGTCCAGCGCGGTTTCGATCGAACTCAGCGGCGAGGCGCTCATGCCGGCACCGCCGGCAGCCAGCGCGCGGCCAGCGCGGGATCGCCGCGCAGCAGGGATTCGACGTATTTGGCCATGGCATCGACCTCCAGGTTGACCGCGTCGCCGGGATTGCGGTCGCGCAGGTTGGTGCGTGCCAGCGTGTGCGGGATCAGCGACACGGTGAGCGCCTCGTCGTCGAGCGCGGCCACGGTCAGGCTGACGCCGTCGACGGTGATCGAGCCTTCGGCCATCAGGTAGCGGCGTTGGTCGGCGGGGTAGGCGATGCGGATCAGCCGGTTGTCGCCGCGTTCGGTGACGGCCAGCACGCGGCCGGTGGCGTTGACGTGGCCCTGCACCAGATGGCCGCCGAGCCGGTCGCCCATGCGCAGCGCCAGTTCCAGATTGATGCGATCGCCTTCATGCAAGCCGCCGAGCGTGGTCTTTTCCAGCGTGACCGGAATGGCGTGCGCGCTGAAGCCCTCGGCGTCGACCGCGACCGCGGTCAGGCACACGCCGTTGCTGGCGATGGAATCGTCCACCGCGATGGCGGCGGCCAGCTGCGGGCAATGGATGCGCAGGCGGCGGCCGTCGGGGCGGTGTTCGGCGCCGGCCAGGATGCCGACAGCTTGGATCAATCCGGTGAACATGGGCTTATATCCGTCCGGTCAGGACCAGATCGTTTCCGAGAGATGTGTATTTTACGCCTTTGAGCGTGATGCGACGGTGCAGATCGGCCAATCCGTAGGTTTCCAGCGCCGCCTGGCCCTCGCCGAGATAGCTCGGGTTCAGGTAATGGCTGACGCGCTGCACCAGGCCGACGCGCATGAATGCGGCCGCCAGGCCGGCACCGCCTTCCAGCAGGATGTTGGCCACGCCTTCGGCGTGCAGCTGGGCGAGCGCGTCTTCCAGCGCCACGCCGCGGAATACCCGGGTGCGGGCGGCATCGGCGTCGGTGAATACGTGCGCGTCGGCCGGCAGTTCGCCGCTGCGGCTGAACACCAACCGCTGCGGCTGAGGGCCGTCGTAGCCCGGCAGGCGCACGCTCAGCCGCGGGTTGTCGGCGCGCAGCGTGCCGGCGCCGATGGCGATGGCGGCATGCGCGGCGCGCAGCCGGTGCGCGTGTTCGCGCGCCGCCTCGCCGGTGATCCAACGCGATCGGCCGTCGGGCATGGCGATGCGGCCGTCGAGCGTGCTGGCCAGCTTCAGGTGCACGAACGGCCGGCGTTCACGCTGGGTGTGGAAGAACACTTCGTTGAGTTCCTCGCCTTCCTCGGCCAACACGCCGGTGACGACCTCGATGCCGGCCTCGCGCAGCAGGGCGATGCCGCCGCCGGACACCGCCGGATGCGGATCGACGTTGGCGACCACCACGCGCGCGACGCCTTCGGCGATCAGCCGCTGGGCGCAGGGCGGGGTGCGCTTGGCGGTGTGGCAGCAGGGCTCTAGGTTGACGTAGGCGGTGGCGCCGACGACAGGTTCACTGGCGCGGGTGATGGCGTCGAGTTCGGCGTGCGCCCGGCCGGCTTGGGTGTGGAAGCCTTCGCCGATGACGCGGCCGTCCTTGACCAGCACGCAGCCGACCATCGGGTTCGGCCAGGTGCGGCCATGCGCCTGCCGCGCCAGTTCCAAGGCGCGGCGCATGTGCAGCGTGTCGTCCATCAGGGCCGCTTGACGATGACGCCGTCCTTCATCACGAAATCGACGCGCTCGGTGACGGTGATGTCCGCGGCCGGATCGCCGGGCATGGCCACCACGTCGGCCAACAGGCCGGCCTTGAGCTGGCCGACGTCGGTGCTGCCGAGCACGCGCGCGGCGTTGTAGGTGGCGGCCTGCAGGGCGGCGGTGGCCGGCATGCCGGCTTCGACCATGAAGAAGAATTCACGGGCGTTGTCGCCGTGGTAACCCACGCCGGCGTCGGTGCCGAACGCGATCGGCACACCGGCCTTGTAGGCGCGCGACAGCGTGTCCTGGATCAGCGCGCCGATGCGGGCCGCCTTCGGGCGCACGACCTCGGGGTAGAAACCGTCGATCTTGGCCTTCTCGGCCACGAATTTGCCGGCCGAGACGGTCGGCACGTACCAGGTGCCCTGTTTCTTCATCAGCGCGAAGATCTCGTCGTCCATGTAGGTGCCGTGTTCGATCGAATCGACGCCGCCGAGGATGGCGCGCTTCATGCCTTCCTTGCCGTGCGCGTGCGCGGCCACCTTGTAGCCGTAGTCGCGGGCGGTGTCGACCACCGACTTGATCTCATCGACCGTGAACTGCGGCGCGTCGCCGCTCTTGGCGTAGCTCAGCACGCCGCCGGTGGCGGTGATCTTGATCACGTCCGAGCCTTCCTTGTAGCGCTGGCGTACGGCCTGGCGCGCCTCCTCCGGGCTGTTGATCACGCCTTCCTCGGGGCCAGGATGGCCGACCGCGTCCGACAGGAAGTGGTTCAGGCCGTTGGTCGGGTCGGCGTGGCCACCGGTGGTGGCGATGGACTTGCCGGCGGCCCAGATGCGCGGGCCGGGCACCAGGCCCTGGTTGATGGAATCGCGCAGGGCCGGGATGATCTCGCCGCCCAGGTCGCGCACGCTGGTGAAGCCGGCCTTCAGGGTCTTGTCGGCGAAGCCGACCGAGCGGAACGCGTAATGCTCGGGATTCAGCCGGAAGCCTTCGGAATAGCTGTTCGGGTTGGATTGGTTCGACAGGTGCACGTGCAGGTCGATGAAGCCCGGGCTGCAGGTGTGGCCGGACAGGTCGACGCTCGGCAGGCCGTCGATGTCGACCTTGCCGTCGCGGATCTCGCGGATGCGCTTGTCCTCGACCACGATGGTCTTGGCGCCGAGCAGGCGGGCCGAAGCCGAATCGAAGGTCTTGCCGCATTGCAGGGCATAGCCGGCGGCGGAGGCGGAGTCCGCGGCCAGGATGAACAGGGCGGCGGAAGCGAGCGGGAGGGCTTTCATGGCGGTTCCTGTGAATGCGGCGCGAAGCCGGATTTGAAAAGTGTAGCGCAGTTTGTCAGCATGACGGACCGACTCCGGAGTACTTATGCGCAAATCACTGTTCCAGCCCATCGCCCTCGGCGCCCTGCAGCTGCCCAACCGCGTGTTCATGGCGCCGCTGACCCGCATGCGCGCCAGCCAGCCCGGCGACATGCCGAACGCGCTGATGCGCGAGTATTACCGCCAACGCGCCGGGGCCGGACTGATCATCAGCGAGGGCGCGCAGGTCTCCCCCGAGGGCAAGGGCTACATGGACACGCCCGGCATTTACAGCGCGGAGCAGGCCGCGGCCTGGCGCGAAATCACCGATGCCGTGCACGCCGAAGGCGGCCACATGGCCGTGCAGCTCTGGCATGTGGGACGCGTATCACATTCCAGCCTGCAGCCCGGCGGCCAGCCGCCGGTGTCGGCCTCCGGCCGGCCGTACGAGAACCGCACCACCATCCGCGACGAGCACGGCAAACCGATGCGGGTGCCGTGCAGCACGCCGCGCGCGTTGCGCACCGAGGAGCTGGCGCGGGTGGTGGATGACTTCCGCCAGGCCACGCGCCTGGCCCGCGCCGCCGGTTTCGACATGGCCGAAATCCACGGCGCGCACGGCTATCTGCTGGCCCAGTTCCTGTCGGCCGAGAGCAATTTCCGCGACGACGCCTACGGCGGCAGCCTGCAGAACCGCGCACGCCTGTGCCTGGAGGTGCTGGACGCGGTGATCGACGAGTGGAACGCCGGGCATGTGGGCATCCGCATTTCGCCGCTGGGCGTGTTCAACGGCTTGGACGACAGCGCCGGCCTGGAGATGGCGCTGTATCTGGCCGGCGAGTTCGCCAAGCGCGGCATCGCCTACCTGCATCTGTCCGAACCGGACTGGGCCGGTGGCCCGGCGCTGGACATGGACTTCCGCCGCCAGCTGCGCGCCGCGTTCCCCGGCACCTTGGTGGCGGCCGGCAATTACACGCCGGAAAAGGCGCAGCCGCTACTGGACGAAGGCTTGATCGACGCCGTGGCTTTCGGCCGGACTTTCATCGCCAATCCCGATTTGCCGAAGCGGCTGGCGGGCGGGCACGAACTCAACCGCGGCCGGCCGGAGCTGTATTACGGCGGTGGTGCCGAAGGCTATACCGATTACCCGGCACTGACCGATTGAAATCTCGGGAAGGATGTGCCTCCGTCCCTAAAGAGTTGATTATATCATTGGGGCTGTGTAGCTCGGAAAGCCAGTCGTTCAAACCCAATGGCGGCAAATGCGCCGACGGCATACATCAGCAGGTCGATAGGATCGAACGTGCGGCCGAATAGAGGAATGCCCAGAAACTGGCAGATTTCCACCAATATGCCGAAGCCGATGACGAGTAGGGCGCGGCTGAGTGGGAGCCGGAGTAAAGGTACGGAAGATAGACCTACACCGAGAAGCAGAACGAGGGAAAAGGGCAGGACGAGATCAATCAGGTGACCAGTCACGAATGCCCGAAACGGCCCCTTATAGCCGGGGCCAGTCACTAGGTGAAGCGCGGCTACGGCGAGGCATGCGCAGACAACGACTGGCTTTCGGGGAAGATTCAAAGGATTCATTACAGGTTGCGGTAAACATTTTGTATCCCAGCTTAGCAAAGAATGGCTTAGTGAGTGGGGTTCCGGGGGAGAGGATTCCTGCTGGCGATTACTGTCTAAATCCAGGCGCATCGGGTACTCTATAAGGAATTTCCCTTGATTCCGCCCGCCCATGTCCGCCCCCGCCGAAAACGCCGAATACCAGCCACAAGCCATTGAAAAACAAGCCCAGAGCTTCTGGGATGCCCAGCGGGCGTACGAGGTCAACGAGCAGTCGGCGCAGCCCAAGTATTACTGTCTGTCCATGCTGCCGTACCCCTCGGGCGCGCTGCACATGGGCCATGTGCGCAATTACACCATCGGCGACGTGATCTCCCGCTTCAAGCGCATGCAGGGCTTCAACGTGCTGCAGCCGATGGGTTGGGACGCCTTCGGCCTGCCGGCCGAGAACGCCGCCATCAAGAACAAGACCGCGCCGGCCAAGTGGACTTACGCCAACATCGCGCACATGCGCAGCCAGCTCAAGAGCCTGGGCTACGCCATCGACTGGTCGCGCGAACTGGCCACCTGCACGCCCGAGTATTACCGCTGGGAACAGCTGATGTTCACCCGCCTGTACAAGAAAGGCATCGTCTACCGCAAGAACTCGGTGGTGAACTGGGATCCGGTCGACCAGACCGTGCTGGCCAACGAACAGGTGGTGGACGGCCGCGGCTGGCGCTCCGGCGCGCTGGTGGAGAAACGCGAGATCCCGCAGTGGTTCCTGAAGATCACCGACTACGCGCAGGAACTGCTGGACGGCCTGGACGATCTGGCCGGCTGGCCGGATGCGGTCAAGACCATGCAGCGCAACTGGATCGGCCGCAGCGAAGGCCTGGAAATCCGTTTCGGCGTGGACGGCCACGAGGACCTGACCGTGTTCACCACCCGTCCGGACACCCTGATGGGCGTGACCTACGTGGCGGTGGCGGCCGAACATCCGCTGGCGCTGAAAGCCGCCGAAGCCAATCCCGAACTGGCCGCGTTCATCGCCTCCTGCAAGCAGGGCGGGGTCTCGGAAGCCGAGCTGGAGACGCAGGAGAAGAAAGGCGCGGCCACCGGCCTGTACGCCATCCATCCGATTTCCGGCGCCAGACTGCCGGTCTGGGTCGCCAACTTCGTGCTGATGGGCTACGGCACCGGCGCGGTGATGGCGGTGCCCGGCCATGACGAGCGCGACCACGAGTTCGCCCGCAAATACGGCCTGCCCGTCAAACAGGTGGTGGCGCATCCGGCCTGGGTCGACGGCGTCAATGCCGGCCGCCGCGCCGAGGACCTGCAGGCCTTCGCCTACGATCCGGCCGAATGGAAGAGCTGGTATTCCAGCAAGGACAACGACGAGGTCTACATCGTCAACTCCGATCCGATTCCCGAGGGCTCGACCTACAGTCAGGCCTTCCAGCACGTCCGCGAGCTGCTTGAAGCCAAGGGCGCCGGCGCGCTGAAGGTCAATTTCCGCCTGCGCGATTGGGGCGTGAGCCGCCAGCGCTATTGGGGCTGCCCGATTCCGATGGTGTACTGCGCCGGCTGCGGCGCGGTGCCGGTGCCGGAAGACCAGCTGCCGGTGCGGTTGCCGGAAGACGTCGAATTCGCCGGCACCGGTTCGCCGATCAAGACCGATCCGGACTGGCGCAAGACCGTGTGCCCGCAGTGCGGCGCCGCCGCCGAGCGCGAGACCGACACTTTCGACACTTTCATGGAATCCAGCTGGTACTACGCGCGCTACACCTCGCCCGGCGCGCAGGACCTGGTGGACGGCCGCGCCGACTACTGGCTACCGGTCGACCAGTACATCGGCGGCATCGAGCACGCCATCATGCATCTGATGTACTTCCGCTTCTACCACAAGCTGATGCGCGACGCCGGCCTGGTAAGCAGCGACGAACCGGCCACGCACCTGCTGTGCCAGGGCATGGTCATCGCCGACACTTTCTACCGGCTGGAGGCCGACGGCTCGAAGACCTGGTACAACCCGGCCGATATCGCCATCGAGACCGACGAGCGCGGCAAGATCACCGGCGCCACGCTGTTGGCCGACGGCAAGCCGGTGCTGATCGGCGGCACCGAGAAGATGTCGAAGTCGAAAAATAACGGCGTCGATCCGCAGGCGATGGTCGACCGCTTCGGCGCCGACACCGTGCGCCTGTTCTCGATGTTCGCGGCGCCGCCGGAGCAGAGTCTGGACTGGAACGAGTCGGGCGTGGAGGGCATGGCGCGCTTCCTGCGCCGGCTGTGGTCGCAGGTCAACCGGCACGTCGAAGCCGGCCCGGTGCCGGGCCTGCACGTGGCCGCGCTCGGCGCCGAGGCCAAGGCCTTGCGCCGCCAGCTGCACGAGACCATCGCCAAGGTCGGCGACGACTACGGCCGCCGGCTGACCTTCAACACCGCCATCGCGGCGGTGATGGAGCTGCTGAACGCGGCGTCGAAATTCCAGCCGGCCGACGGCAACGACCGCGCCCTGCTGCAGGAGCTGTTCGAGGCCGTGACCCTGCTGCTCAACCCGATCACCCCGCACATGGCGCACGCTCTGTGGCAGCGTCTGGGCAATCCCGAGACGGTATTGGAGACGGTGGCCTTCCCGAGCGCCGACCCGGCCGCGCTGGTGCGCGACAGCGTGGCGCTGGCGGTGCAGGTCAACGGCAAGCTGCGTGCTACCATCGAGGTCGCGGTCAACGCGGCCAAGGAACAGATCGAGGCGCTGGCGCTGGCCGAACCGAATGTGCGGAAGTTCATGGAGGGCCTGAACGTGAAGAAAGTGATCGTGGTGCCCGGCAAGATCGTCAACATCGTGGCGGCACCCTGATGCGCGCGCTGGCCCCCGCACTCTGCCTGCTGCTCGCCGCCTGCGGCTTCAAGCCCAGCAACGTGGTCGAGTTCCGGGCCGCATCGGCGCCGTTCACGGTCAAGGCCAAGGATCCGTACAGCCCTCTGGCCGACAACATCGAACGCGCGCTCAGCGCCTCCGGCGTGGAACTGGCCAAGTCCGGGCAGGCCGGTTACACCATCACCATCGAGCGCGAGGACGCGGTGCTGCAGCCGCTGTCGTTGGACAGCTTCGCGCAGGTGCGCGAGTACGTGTCGCGCTACCGGGTCGAGTATTCGCTGACCGATCCGCAGGGCAAGCCCCTGATCGACAAGCAGGCGGTCGAGCTGCGCCGCGAGTTCACCTACGACGTCAACCTGTCGGCCGGCAGCCCGGCCGAGCAGGAACTGCTCAAGCGCGAGATGCAGGCCGAGATGATCCAGGCCATCCTGCGCCGCACCAACCTCGTGCTGCAGCAGAACCCGGTGCGATGAGCGTATCGGCCGACGCCTTCCTGGGCGGGCTGGAACGCGCCGCCGTCAAGCCGGTCTATCTGATCGCCGGCGCCGAACCGTTGCTGGTGCAGGAATGCGCCGACGCCCTGCGCGCCAAACTGCGCGCCGCGGGCTTCAGCGAGCGCACCGTGCTCGACAGCGACGAGAGCGGTTTCGACTGGAACGACCTGCACCAGCAGGGCGCCAGCATGAGCCTGTTCGCCAGCCAGCGTCTGATCGAACTGCGGCTGCCGACCGGCAAGCCGGGCAAGGACGGCGCGCAGGCGATTTTGGAATACTGCCAGTCGCCGCCGCCGGACACCGTGCTGCTGATCGTCAGCCAGGACTGGAGCAACAAGCACGGGGGCAAATGGTCGGAGGCGCTGGAAAAGGCCGGCCAGCTGGTGGTCGCTTGGCCGGTGAAGCCGCACGAGATGACCGCCTGGGTCGGCCAGCGCCTAGCCGCCAAAGGCATCCAGGCCGCGCCCGACGCCTTGCAGCTGCTGGTATCGCGGGTCGAAGGCAATCTGCTGGCCGCCAACCAGGAAATCAACAAACTCGCCATGCAGGGCGTGCAGGGCCGCATCGGCGCCGAGCAGATGCAGCAATGGGTGGCCGACAGCAGCCGCTTCGACGTGTTCAAGCTGATCGACGCCTGCTACGACCGCGACTTCCCGCGCGCCGCGCGCATCCTGCGCGGGCTGAAGGCCGAGGGCGAACAGGTGCCGGCGCTGGTGCCGATGGTCGGCAAGGAGCTGATGACGCTGGCGCATTACGCGCGCATCCAGGAAAACACCCGCCGCGCGCAGGCGCAGATGCAGGCCGACCGCGTCTGGCAGAGCAAGCAGGCGCAGATGCTGCGCTGCATCGACGGCGCCTCCAGCCGTCATTTCGAGGCCTTGGCCGGCCAGCTCGGCCAAGTCGATTTGATGTCCAAGGGCCGCCTCGGCGGCGATGCCTGGACCGCGCTGGAGCGCGTGCTGGCGCAGTGGGCCGACGGCAAGACCAAAGGCCGCGTGTCGGTGTGCGCCTGAAGCTGATTTACGGCGGCACCTTCGATCCGCCGCACAACGGCCATCTGGCCGTGGCCGCCGCCGCCGCCGCCGCGTTCGGGGCGCCGGTCGATTTCCTGCCCGGCGCCGACCCGCCGCACCGCGAGCCGACCGCGGCCAGCGCCGAACAGCGCGCGGACATGGTCGAGGCCGCCATCGCCGGCGATGCCCGTTTCGCCTGCGACCGCCGCGAACTGCGCCGCGGCGGGCCGTCCTATAGCCTGTTGACCTTGCGCGAACTGCGCGCCGAATTGGGGCCGGAGCAGCCGATCGGTTGGCTGATCGGCATCGACGCGTTCCTCTGCTTGGATCGCTGGCATGCCTGGCGCGAGCTGTTCGGATTCACCCATTTCATCGTGGTCGAGCGCCCCGGGCGCTCGCTCGAGGGCATGGGCGCGGAATTGGCGGCTGTCTGCCGGCCGCGTTGGCGTGAGTCGCCGGAGGCGCTGACGCAGGCGCCGCACGGGCTGCTGTACCGGCTGCCGATGCCGTTGCGGCCGGAGTCGGCCACCGGCATCCGCCACGGCCTGCGCGCCGGACACGACATGAACGCGCAGTTACCCGCGCCGGTGGCGGCCTACATCCGCCGCCATGGCCTGTACCCATCGGGGGTATAATGGCCGCCGAGCCAACCGAGGACAGCCGCTTGACCCAAGCCCACATCATCAAGACCCAATTGCCGAATCCGCTGCCGAAGCCGGAGGACCTGCTCAAGCAGGTGCACCTCGCGCTGGAGGAAATGAAAGCCAAGGATGCGGTGGAGATCGACGTGCGCGGCAAGACCAGCATCGCCGACTTCCTGGTGGTCGCCTCGGGCACCTCCACCCGCCACGTCAAATCGGTGGCCGACGAAGTGGTGAAGTTCGCCAAGAAATGCGGCGTGATGCCGCTGGGCGTGGAGGGCGAGCGCGAAGCCGAATGGGTGCTGGTCGACTTGGGCGACGTCATCGTGCACGTCATGCTGCCGCGCATCCGCGAGTATTACGCCATCGAGCGCCTGTGGACCGTCGGCGACCAGCCGCCCGAGGGCGAATCGGCCGACTGAGCCGTGAAAGCGCGCCTGATCGCCGTCGGTGAACGGGCGCCGTCCTGGGTCGCCGAGGGCTTCACCGAATACCAGAAACGCCTGTCGCACTGGCTGCCGTTCGAGCTGGTCGAGGTCGCGCCCGGCGTGCGCGGCAAGAACCGCGACGCCGCCCGGGCGCAGGCCGATGAAGGTCAGCGCGTGCTGGCCGCCTTGCCGAAGAACGCCTACGTGGTGCTGCTCGACGGCCGCGGCCGCAACCATTCCTCGGAAGCGCTGGCGCAGCGCCTGGAGGCCTGGCGGCAGCAGGGCAGGGATCTGGCGTTTTTGATCGGCGGCCCGGAAGGGCATAGCCCCGAGGTCGCCGTCAAGGCCGACGAAAGCTGGTCGATCGGCGCGCTGACGCTGCCGCACATGCTGGTGAGGTTGATTGTGGCCGAACAGCTGTACCGTGCCGCCAGCCTATTGGCCAACCATCCCTACCATCGGGCGTAAGGCAAAAAAAACGGGCCGTCGAAACGGCCCGTTTTTTCCTGCGGTGGATCCGGGCGCTTAGGCCAGGTCGAAACGGTCGGCGTTCATCACCTTGGTCCAGGCCGCCACGAAGTCCTTCACGAACTTCTCCTGGTTGTCGTCCTGGGCGTAGACCTCGGCGTAGGCGCGCAGAATCGAGTTCGAGCCGAACACCAGGTCGACGCGGGTCGCGGTCCACTTGCTGGCGCCGGTCTTGCGCTCGACGATGGCGTAGCTGTTGCGGCCGGTCGGTTCCCAGCGGTACGACATGTCGGTCAGGTTGACGAAGAAGTCGTTGCTGAGCGCGCCGACGCGGTCGGTGAACACGCCGTGCGCGCTGCCGCCGTGGTTGGCGCCGAGCACGCGCAGGCCGCCGACCAGCACGGTCATCTCGTGCGCGGTCAGGCCCATCAGCTGGGCGCGGTCGAGCAGCATCTCCTCCGGCTGCACGGTGTAGTGCTGCTTCTGCCAGTTGCGGAAGCCGTCGTGCAGTGGTTCCAGCACCTCGAAGGACTCGACGTCGGTCTGCTCCTGGCTGGCGTCGCCGCGGCCCGGCGCGAACGGCACCTGCACCGGGAAGCCGGCGGCCTTGGCCGCCTGCTCGACGCCGACGTTGCCGGCCAGCACGATCACGTCGGCCACGCTGGCGCCGGTTTCGGCGGCGATCTTCTCCAGCACGGCCAGCACTTTCGCCAGGCGCGCCGGCTCATTGCCGGCCCAGTCCTTCTGCGGCGCCAGGCGGATGCGCGCGCCGTTGGCGCCGCCGCGCTTGTCGGAACCGCGGAAGGTGCGGGCGCTGTCCCAGGCGGTGGCGACCAGCTCGCCCACCGACAGGCCGCTGGCGGCGATCTTGGCCTTGACCGCGGCGACGTCGTAGTCTTTGCGGCCGGCCGGTACCGGATCCTGCCAGATCAGGTCTTCGGCCGGCACGTCCGGACCGAGGTAGCGCGCTTTCGGACCCATGTCGCGGTGCGTCAGCTTGAACCAGGCGCGGGCGAACACGTCTTCGAAATAGGCCTGGTCGGCGGCAAAGCGCTCGGAGATCTTGCGGTAGTCCGGATCGACCTTCAGCGCCATGTCGGCGTCGGTCATCATCGGCATGCGGCGGATGGACGGATCTTCCACGTCGGCCGGCATGTCTTCTTCGCGGATGCCCACCGGCTTGTACTGCCAGGCGCCGGCCGGGCTCTTGGTCAGCTCCCACTCGTGTTTTAGCAGCATCTGGAAGTAGCCGTTATCCCACTGGGTCGGGTTCGTGGTCCAGGCGCCTTCGATGCCGCTGGTCACGCTGTCGCGGCCGATGCCGCTGGTCTTGCGGTTCATCCAGCCGAAGCCCTGTTCTTCCAGGTCGGCGCCTTCCGGCGCCGGGCCCAGATTGCCGGCGTCGCCGTTGCCGTGCGCCTTGCCGACGGTGTGGCCGCCGGCGGTCAGCGCCACGGTCTCTTCGTCGTTCATCGCCATGCGGGCGAAGGTCACGCGCATGTCGCGCGCGGTCTTCAGCGGATCGGGCTTGCCGTCCACGCCTTCCGGGTTGACGTAGATCAGGCCCATCATCACCGCAGCCAGCGGATTGGCCAGGTCGCGTTCGCCGGAATAGCGGCTGCCTTCGCCGCCGCTGGGCGCCAGCCACTGCTTTTCCGAACCCCAGTAGATGTCCTTCTCGGGATGCCAGATGTCCTCGCGGCCGAAGGCGAAGCCGAAGGTCTTGAAGCCCATCGACTCGTAAGCCATGTTGCCGGCCAGGATCATCAGGTCGGCCCAGCTGATCTTGTTGCCGTATTTCTTCTTGATCGGCCACAACAGGCGGCGGGCCTTGTCGAGGTTGCCGTTGTCGGGCCAGGAATTCAGCGGCGCGAAGCGCTGGTTGCCGGTACCGCCGCCGCCGCGGCCGTCGGCGATGCGATAGGTGCCCGCGGCATGCCAGGCCATGCGGATCATCAGGCCGCCGTAGTGGCCCCAGTCGGCCGGCCACCAGTCCTGGCTCTCGGTCATCAGCGCCTTGAGGTCGTTCTTCAGCGCGGTGACGTCCAGCTTCTTCACTTCCTCGCGGTAGTTGAAGCCGGGGCCGAGCGGGTCGGTCTTGCTGTCGTGTTGGTGCAGGATGTCGAGGTTGAGGGCCTGCGGCCACCAATCGGCGTTGGATTGCGCACCTTGCTGGGCGGGGGTGCCGGAATGGAACGGGCATTTCGGTTCGGTGGACATGATGTTCTCCTTCACGAGGGTGGACGGTAGACTCATGGTGCGCCGCGCTCAATTATTTATCCAATGGATTGATTGAATAAAAACGATTGAATTCGGCTATTGGATTCGGCTTACTGGTAGCGGCTGCTGCCCACGGCCAAGGCCACCATACCCCCCTTGAGCCAAAGTATCCAGCCGAGCAGCGCCAGCACGGCTGACTCGTCGTGGCGCCAAGCCAGATACGCCAGTGCGCCGCTGCCGGCCGCCAAGCCCAGCAGAACGCGGCCGGCGAAGACATGCAAGGCCCGCCGGTCGCGGACGCGGCGGTAATCGACCAGATTCAGGATGGGGTCGTCGCCGGCGAAGCGCACCGCCAGCCCGAACGCCAGGAGCAGGACGGTGGCGACGGCCAGACCGACGAACACGGCTTACATCGCTTTCGGCA
>JAYSFF010000048.1:0-13571 GCA_041913425.1 Arenimonas sp.
CGGTGGCCATGTCGACCGTGGTGCTGGGCGCCACCACCATCACCTTCAGGCCATGGGCCTTGGCGGCCAGCGCATGGGCGTAGGTGCCGATTTTGTTGGCGACGTCGCCGTTGGCGCAGATGCGGTCGGCGCCGACGATGACCGCGTCCAGCCGACCGGTCTGCATCAGGTAGGCCGAGGCCGAATCGACTATCAGGGTCGCCTCGATGCCGTCCTGCAGCAGCTCCCAGACGGTCAGCCGCGAACCCTGCAGCCAGGGCCGGGTCTCGCTGGCGTAGACCTCGGCGATGCGGCCCATGGCCACGCCGGCGCGGATCACGCCCAGCGCGGTGCCGAAGCCGGCGGTGGCCAGCGAACCGGTGTTGCAGTGGGTCAGCACGCGCGCGTTCGGCGGCAGGCAGTCGGAACCCATCCGGCCCATGGCATGGTTGGCGGCCAGGTCTTCGGCCTGGATGGCGACGGCCTCGGCTTCGACGGCGTGCCGCCAGTCCGCGCCGGCGGCACGCAGGGCGGCGGCCATCCGGCGCACGGCCCAGGCCAGGTTCACCGCGGTTGGGCGGGCATGTTCCAGTTCCAGCAACGGCGCGGCGATGCGGGCCAGGGCCTCGGCGCCGTCGGCGGCGTTCACCGCCCGCGCGGCCAACACCACGCCGTAGGCGCCGGCGATGCCGATGGCCGGCGCGCCGCGCACGGCCAGGGTCTTGATGGCCTCGACCACCTGCGCATGATCGCGGCAATCCAGATATTCCTGCCGGTGCGGCAGCACGCGCTGGTCGAGCACGCGCAGGCTGTCGCCGTTCCAGAGCAAGGGGCGGACGCGGTCGTATCGGCTGAAATCCATGGTATCGTTCCTGTGCATGCGCCATTTTACCCAATCCGCGGCCGGCCCATATGGCTGAATCCCGCACCCGCGCGCCCGCCGAGGCCGGACCGGTCGAGCTGGTCCTGCACACCGCCTGCGTCAAGGCCGGCGCCTATGCCCTCGCCCATCGCGTCATCCGCGCCCTGCCCCTGGCCAAGCCGTTCCTGGCGCCGTCGTTGCGCAAGAACCTGAGCGGCAACACGCCGGCCAAGATCCAGGCGCGGCTGATCCGCGACATCTACCGCCGCTACGGCCTGAAGCCGGCCAATTGGGAAATCGCCGCGATCCTCGCCGTGGCCGATGCCGGCACGCCGCAGCTATTGGACGGCGCGGCGATCGAGCGGCGTCTGCGCCGCAGCCTGGGCGAAACCGCCAGCCGCTGGCTGATGCGCTTGGCGCCGTTGGCGCAATGGGCGCCGGAATTGCTGGCGGAAGTGGCCCGCACCTGGGCCATCGGGCGCTATGCCGACAGTGTCGGCCGCGTGCGCAAGCTCGGTTCGGATTGGCTGCCGGCGCCGTTGGCCAAGAACCTGAAACTGCCGGCCGGACTGCTCTGGAACTGGTCGGAAGAAGCGTTCGAACTGGCCTTGCCGGCGCTGAAGCGCCTGCAGGACGCCGGTCGACGGCTCAGGCGCGGCTGAAGTCGAACGCGGCGATGTCGGCGAACGCGCCGGCACCGAGCAGGCACATCATCAAGCGGTCCATGCCCAGCGCCACGCCGGCGCAGTCCGGCATGTCCGGCAGCGACGCCAACAGGCGCTGATCGACCGGCGGCAGCGGCGCGCCGTTGCGTTCGCGGCGGCGCGCCAGATCGGCCTCGAAACGCGCGCGTTGCTCGGCGGCGTCGTTGAGTTCGTGATAGCCGTTGGCCAGCTCCACGCCGCCCACGTACAACTCGAAGCGCTCGGCCACCGGAATGGCGTCACGGCGGATGCGCGCCAATGCGCATTGCGAAGCGGGAAAATCGTAAATCACGGTCAAGCGCTCGGCCGGCATCGCCGGTTCGATGGCATGGGTCAGCAGCAGATCGAGCAGGTCGTCGTGCGTCAGGCCCTCGGTGTCGATGCGCACATGCCCTGCGACGCTGGCCGACAGCAGCTCCAGCGGCGCGGTCAACGGGTCGATGCCGAGGTGGCGCTGGAACAGCTCGCGGTAGCTGAAGCGCACGAGATCCAGCTGGCGGCCATTCAGAGCGAACACACCGAGCACCAGTTCGACGCACTCGTCAATCAGCTGCAGATGGTCCCAACCGACCCGGTACCATTCCAGCATGGTGAATTCGGGATTGTGCCGACGGCCGTATTCGCCGTTGCGGAACACCCGACCCAGTTCGTAGCAATCGCCGATGCCGCCGGCCAACAGGCGCTTGAGCGGGAATTCCGGCGAGGTGCGCAGCCAGCGGTGCCGGCTGCCGGCGCCGGCCGGGCCGCTGAATTCGAGCCGGAATGACTCGATGTTCGGGTCGGTGTTGCCGGCTTCCGACAATACCGGCGTCTCGACTTCCAGCACACCGCGGGCGTGGAAGAACTCGCGGATGTGGCGATACGCCGCAGCGCGCAGACGCAACGCCTCGGGCGCGGCCAAGCTGCGCCAATCAGACACCGCCGGCTCCGCTGTGTTCGGCCAGGAACGTCAGCAGGCGCGCTTCATCCCAGATCTCGAGGCCGAGTTCCTGCGCCTTGGCCAGCTTGCTGCCGGCCGCTTCGCCGGCCACCACGATGCCGGTCTTCTTCGACACGCTGCCGGACAGTTTGGCGCCGAGCGCCTCCAGCTTCGCGCCGGCTTCATCGCGCGACATCGCGGCCAGACCGCCGGTCAACACCACCGTGACGCCGGCCAGCGGGCCTTCGCTGGCACGCTGCGGCGGACCTTCCGGCCAATGCACGCCGTTGGCGCGCAGGGCTGCGATCACCTCGCGGTTATGCGGCTGGGCGAAGAAGTGCGCGATGCGCGCGGCCACCACCGGACCGATGTCCGGCACTTGCCGCAAGTCGTCTTCGCCGGCGGCCATCAGCGGATCGAGCGCGCCGAAGTAGCGCGCCAAGGTCTTGGCCGTGCTCTCGCCGACATCTCGGATGCCGAGCGCGAACAACACGCGTTCCAGCGCGGTTTCTCGGCTGGCGTCGATGGCGGCGATCAGGTTCTCGGCCCACTTGCTGGCGACCTTGCCGGCCTTCACCGTCTCCGGCGTGCTGCCGTCGCGCTCGTCGGCGCGGCGCTTCATCTCGAGGAAATCGGCGAGCGTCAGCAGATACAGGTCGGCGACCGTGCGCACATAGCCGAATTCGACCAGCGCGTCGACGAAGCGCTCGCCCAGACCTTCGATGTCCATCGCGCGGCGCGAGGCGAAGTGCAGCAGGGCCTGCTTGCGCTGCGCCGGGCAGAACAGACCGCCGGTGCAGCGCGCCACCACTTCGCCGTCCTCGCGCTCGATGGCCGAGCCGCAGATCGGGCATTCTTTCGGCATCGTCCAAGGCCGGCTACCGTCCGGCCTGCCGCCATCGGCCACGCGCACCACTTCCGGGATGACGTCGCCGGCACGGCGCACGATCACCGTGTCGCCGACGCGCACGTCCAATCGCGCGACCTGGTCGGCGTTGTGCAACGTGGCGTTGGTGACCACCACGCCGGCCACCTGCACCGGCACCAGCCGGGCGACCGGCGTCACCGCGCCGGTGCGGCCGATCTGCACCTCGATGTCCTCGACGACGGTGGATTCCTCCTGCGCCGGATATTTGTGCGCGATGGCCCAGCGCGGCGCACGCGACACGAAGCCCATGGCGCGCTGCTGGTCGTAGCGGTCGAGCTTATACACGGAGCCGTCGATGTCGTACGGCAGATCGTCGCGCCGTGCGCCGAGTTCGCGGTAGAACGCCAGCACGCCCGCAAGCCCGCGCGCGGTGCGAGCCTCGGGGCAAACCGGAAACCCGAGCGAACGCAGCCAGGCCAGCGCCTGTGAATGCGTGTCGATGCCGGCCGGCAAGGCGCTGACCTCGCCCAGCGCGTAGGCGTAGAACGCCAGCGGCCGCTTGCCGGTGAAGGCCGGATCGAGCTGGCGCAGCGAGCCGGCGGCGCCGTTGCGCGGGTTGGCCAGGGTCTTCTCGCCATGCGCCAAGGCCCAGGCGTTGTACTTGGCGAACGCGGCCTTGGGCATGAACACCTCGCCGCGCACTTCCAGCACTGCGGGCGCCTCGCCGCGCAGGCGCAGCGGAATGCTCTTCACGGTGCGCAGGTTGCCGGTGACGTCCTCGCCGGTGCCGCCGTCGCCACGGGTCGCGCCGCGCATGAACAAGCCGTGTTCGTAGCGCAGGCTGATCGCCAAGCCGTCGAGCTTGGGTTCGACCGAAAACACCGGCTCGCCGTCGCCGGTCTCCTTGCCGATGCGTGCGACGAACTCGGCGACCTCGTCGTCGCTGAACGCGTTGGCCAGCGACAGCATCGGCACCGAATGCATGGCCTCCCCGAAGCCGGAGGCCGGCCGGACACCGACGCGGCGGGTCGGCGAGGCGGGGTCGGCAAGGTCGGGATGCCCGGCTTCGAGCACCTGCAGCTCGCGCAGCAACCGGTCCCATTCGGCGTCGGTGATAGACGGGTCGTCGAGCACGTAGTAGCGGTAGTTGGCGTCCTCGATGCGCGCCTGCAGCTGCCGCATGCGTTCCTGCACCGGATCCATCTCAGCGTCCGGGCTTGATGTTCTGGCGCTCTTTTTCGCGATCGAACGTGCGCAGCTCTTCCTTGATGTGCAGGATGCGCTGGCGGCCGAGCGCGTTTCGGTCGGCGTCGAGCAGCACGGCGTCCAGCAGCTGCGCCATGCGTTCGGCGATCGGCAGCATGGTGTCCCAGGCCTGCACCGCGGTGACCGGGCCCGGCAGGGTCATGAAGAAGCTGACGCCGGGCGTCTGCAGCGCGTCGATGTTGGCCAGGTCGAAATAGCCCGGCTGCACCACATTGGCCATGCTGAACACCGGCTCGCCGGCGTCCGGGCCGTCGGCCAGGCGGTGGTAGATGTTGTGGTGGCCGTACACCAGGCCGACCTTCTCGGTGGCCAGCACCAGCTCGGCGCCGGAAATCGTCTGGCCGCTCTTGGCCGCCAGATACAGCATCACCAGCTTCTCGTAGTTCTCGCTCTTGCGTTTGCCGACCTGGCTGGCCTTGGCGGGCATGGGCCTGCTGTCGAAGCCGAGCGTGGCCTGTTCGCGGTATTCCGGTTCTTCCGCTGCCTGACCGTCCGTGGCGTCCTCGCCGTCGACGCCGGCTTCCGGCTCCTGACGCACGGCGCTGCGCGCCTGCGGCTTGCCGCGGCCGCGCAACCGGCTGCTGATCACGATGTAGCCGATGACCAGCACGAACACCGCGGCGATGACGATCCGTACGATGGCTTCGTCGCTGAGATTGGAAAGCATGCTCACCTCCGCTTAGGCCACGCCGGCCAGTCGGGTGGCTTCGGCCAGGTCGACCGAGACCATGCGGCTGACGCCCGGCTCGCGCATGGTCACGCCCGACAGCTGCTTGGCCGACTCCATGGTGGCCTTGTTGTGGGTCACGAACAGGAACTGCACCGACTCGCTCATCTCGGTCACCATCGTGCTGAAA
The DNA here is from genome assembly GCA_041913425.1 of Arenimonas sp. GTDB lineage: Bacteria > Pseudomonadota > Gammaproteobacteria > Xanthomonadales > Xanthomonadaceae > Arenimonas. The sequence continues at coordinate 5,456 of JAYSFF010000048.1, forward strand.
CGGCCGACGTTGGCTTCGTCCAGCGGCGCGTCGACTTCGTCGAGCAGGCAGAACGGCGACGGATTCAGCTTGAAGATGGCGAACACCAGCGAGACCGCGGTCAGCGCCTTTTCGCCGCCGGACAGCAGGGTGATGTTCGACACCCGCTTGCCGGGCGGACGCGCCATGATCGCGACGCCGGTGTCGAGCAGGTCCTCGCCGGTGAGCTCGAGGTAGGCGTGGCCGCCGCCGAACAGACGCGGGAACAGATCCTGCACGCCGGCGTTGACGCGGTCGAAGGTCTCCTTGAAGCGGCCGCGGGTCTCGCGGTCGATCTTGCGGATGGCCTCCTCCAGCGTTTCCAGCGCCTGGGTCAGGTCGGCGTTCTGGGCGTCGAGATAGGTCTTGCGCTCGCTCTGCTCGCCGTACTCCTGGATCGCGGCCAGGTTGACCGGCTCCAGACGGCGCATCTTGTTGTCGATGTCGAGCAGGTTCTTGGCCCAGAGCTCGGGATTGAATTCCTCGCCCAGGTTTTCCAATACATGCTCGATGCTGCCGCCGGCCTGCTCGATGGCGGTCTTCAGCTGCTCGGCGCGCAGGGCCACCGCCTGTTCGTGCAGGCGGACGCCGGTGATCTTCTCGCGCTGCGCCAGCGCCTGGCTGTCGGCGCTCTGGCGCTGTTGCTCGTAGCGGCGCAGTTCCTGCTCGACGCCGTCGAGCGCGGAGCGCGCCGAGGACAGCTCGCGCTCGAACAGCACGCGCTGGTCGAGCACGCGCTGGCGCTCGGCGGCCAGCTGTTCGATCGGGCTGTCGCCGTGCTTGAGCTGCTCGGCCAATTCGGTGCTGCGCGCGACCAACTGCACGCGCTGCTGGCGCAGGCGTTCGATCGACTGCTGAAGGCCGGCGGCGGCGGTGCGGTGCGACTGCGCCGACAAGGCCATCTGGTGGCTGGCGTCGGCATGTTCGCGCTGCTGCTGGCGGGCCTCGTCGCGGGCCTGGCCCAGCGTGCGCCGCTGTTCGTCCAAGACCTGGCGCTGGCGTTCCAGCTCGCCCATGCCGTCGGCCGCCTGCTGCAGGCGCACGCGCGCCTCGCGCACCTGCACCTGGGCCTCGTCGAGCGTCTGCGCGGCGTTGCGCAGCTCGCCGTCGATCAGCGCGATGCGGCTCTGCGCCGACTGCAGCTTGCCCTGCACGCCCTGGATCTGGCCGGACAGTTCGGATACGCCGCGGTGCGCCAGATACAGGCTGCGCTGCGCGTCTTCGCGGGTCTGCTCGGCCTGCAGCAGCCGATCCTTGAGCGCGGCCAAATCGGCCTGCACGCGTTTTTCGTCCTCGGCCAGGCGTTCGATGTCGGCGCGGGTGGCTTTGATCTCGGCCTCGCGGCGCAGGCTGCCTTGTTGGGCGTGGCCGGAGCGCAGCACGCGTACGAAACCCTTCGACAGCCACTCGCCCTGCGGGGTGATGACCGATTCGTGCTCGGCCAGACCGGCCAGACGGTTACGGGCCGCGGCCAGATCGGACGCGGTATGCACGCGGCTCAGGTATATGCGGATGGCGTCCGGGCCCTGGATGCGCGCGGCCAGCGTGCCGTCGGGGAAGCCGCGGCCGCTGCGGGTCTGGTCGATCAGCGCCAGATGGCCTTGATTGACTTCGGCGACATGCGCCAGCAAGGCGTCGCTGTCGTCGACCGCAACCGCCTCCAACAAGGCGCCGAGCGCGGTTTCCACCGCGAATTCCCAGCCGGCCTCGACCTCGAGCATCTCGCCCAGACGCGACTGGCCCGCGAGCCCCTGGCGTCCCAACCAGTCCTTGGTCTGCTTGTCTTCCTGGCCGAGGGCGGCGTGCTGCAACGCTTCCAGCGACGCCAAGCGGCCGCGCGCCGATTCGGACTCCTTGCGGATTTCCGACAGCTCGTTCTGTTTCTGGCGCTGTTCCTCCGCCAAAGCCTGTTGTCCGGCCTTGCGCTCTTCCAGCTCGGCGGCGAGGCGGTCGAGGCTTTCGCGCTGCGTGGCGTGCTCGGCCTCCATCGCCTGCAGGCCGGCCTGGATCGCGTCCGGATCGAGGCTGGTGCGCTCGGCCTGCAAAGCTTCGCTGCGGCGGCTGAGTTCGAGATTCTGCTTTTCGAGGTATTCGATCTTGGTGCGCTCGACCTCGGCCCAACGCGTGGCTTCGGCCTGCGCCTTCAGGCAGGCGTCCCACTTCTGCTGCCATTCCTGCAGGTCGTGCTCGGCCTGGCGCAGCGCCGCCAGTTTGCCGTCCTGCTCGGACTGCAGCGCCGCCAGCTTCGGCTCCAGCGCGGCGATTTCGGCCTGCACGGCGTCGAGCTTGGCCTGGTCCTCGCCCAGATGGCTTTCGATCTGCGCGAAGGCCTGATCGGCTTCGGCGCGGGCGGTCTCCAGGCGCTGCTTGAGTTCACGCTGGTGCTGGATCTGCTGTTCGATGCGCGCCAGCTCGCCGCTGACGCGGTAGCCTTCGGCCTGCACCTTGGCCAGGGCTTCGGCGGCTTCGGTCTGCTGGCTGCGGCATTGCTCGATCTGCGCTTCGGCATGGCGCTGGTCGGCCAACAGCTTCTGCAGCTGCAATTCGCCGTCGCGCAGGGCTTCCTGGTGCTTGTGCAGCTCGATGCCGAGCTGGCGGTAGTCCATGGCCTTCAGCTGGGCGTCCTTCTCGGCGCGCTCGGCCTGCAGCTGCTGGTACTGTTCGGCGGCGCGCGCCTGCTTCTTCAGGTGCTCGAGCTGCTTGTCGATCTCCTCGCGCAGGTCGTTCAGGCGGTCGAGGTTCTCGCGCGTGCTCTTGATGCGCGACTCGGTCTCCTTGCGGCGCTCCTTGTACTTGGAGATGCCGGCGGCCTCCTCCAGGTACACGCGCAGCTCCTCGGGCTTGGCCTCGATGATCTGGCCGATCATGCCCTGCTCGATGATCGAATAGCTGCGCGGGCCCAGGCCGGTGCCCAGGAACAGGTCGGTGATGTCGCGCCGGCGGCAGCGCGAGCCGTTGAGGTAGTAGTTGGATTGGCCGTCGCGGCTGACCGAACGCTTGACCGAGATCTCGCTGAAGCGCGCGAACTCGCCGCCGATCTTGCCTTCGCTGTTGTCGAAGATCAGCTCGACGGTGGCCTGGCTGACCGGCTTGCGGGTCGACGAACCGGAGAAGATGACGTCGGTCAGCGCGTCGCCGCGCAGGCGCGAGGCCGAACTTTCGCCCATCACCCAGCGGATGGCGTCGATGATGTTGGACTTGCCGCAGCCGTTCGGCCCGACGATGCCGGTCATGTTGGTGGGCAGATGGAAAACCGTGGGGTCGACGAAGGACTTGAAGCCGGACAGTTTGATGGTCGAAAGGCGCATGGATGTGGTTTTCGGTCTTCGCTCGGGGCGCGGCGGAACGGATTCCGCGGCGGGGCTGGAATTCTCCCTCAATGCCGGTGATAAGTTTATGATTTATATATGCTTATCGGCAAAATGAGGACGCAATTGACAGTATAGCGCGTACGGCCGACGGGGGCGATAGGAAATTGCGCTTTTTTGCCGGAATCGCGCTAGGCGCCGGCCTCGGCCGGGGTTTTGGCGACAATGGCCAAGGCGTGAACGTCGGTGTCCATCAGCGTGCCCATGGCGGCATAGACCCGCTTGTGGCGTTGGATCGGCGACAGGCCTTCGAACGCCTCGGACACGACGACCACGCTGAAATGCCCGCGGCCGTCGCGGGCGCCGGCGTGGCCTGCGTGCTTGGCGCTGTCATCGCGGATGTCCAACCGGACCGGCTGCAAGGCCAACAGCGCCTCGCGGATGCGTTCAACGCGGCCGGCGCTCACGGCAGCACCGGCTTGAACGGCAGGATTTCGACGCTGCGGTACACGCCGGCGGCGATGTACGGATCGGCGTCGGCCCAACGGCGGGCATCGGCCATGGACGGGAATTCGACCACCAACAGGCTGCCGCTGAAGCCGGCCTCGCCGGGATCTTCGCTGTCGACGGCCGGCATCGGGCCGGCGAGTTTCAGCCGGCCTTGCCCGAGCAGTTCCTGCAGACGCGCCAGATGAGCGGGCCGGACCGCCAGACGTTGCGCCAAGGTACCGGGATTATCCCTGGCCAGAACGATGTACCACATGGGGGAAAGGGACGGCGGCTGACGCCGCCGTGCCGATCAGGCGCCGACGACGTTGGCGGCCTGCTTGCCTTTCGGACCCTGGACCACGTCGAAGGTGACGCGCTGGCCTTCCTTCAGCGAGCGGAAGCCCTCGGAGGCGATGGCCGAAAAATGCACGAAAATGTCCTCGCTGCCGTCTTCCGGCGCGATGAAACCGAAACCCTTGGCGTCATTGAACCACTTGACCGTACCCACACTCATTGCAACACCCCGTTTGAAGATTGATTATTCACCAACATGAATCGCCGGTGAATCCAGAGTATGCACAAACGGCGTTTACTTGCCAAGTGTTTTTTCGGCGTCCAACACGCACCGGATGATCGGCATCAGATGGCCGATCACCGAGTCGACATTGGCCAGCACCTCGGCCAGGGTGATTTCGGTATCCTGCGGATCGCAGCCGGCGGCCCAATTGGCCACCACGCACAGGCCGGCATAATCCAAGCCGAGCTCACGCGCCAGGCCGGCTTCCGGCATGCCGGTCATGCCGACCAGATCGCAACCGTCGCGGCGCAGGCGCCGGATTTCAGCCTTGGTCTCCAGGCGCGGCCCCTGGGTGGCGCCGTAACAGCCGCCGGCCACCACCGGAATGCCGGCCGCGGCGCAGGCCGACAGGATGGCCTGCCGCAGCCGTTCGGTGTACGGGTCGCCGAAATCGACGTGCAGGACCTCGCTGCCCAGCTCCTCGCACAGGGTGCCTATACGGCCCCAGGTGTAGTCGATGAGCTGATCCGGCACCGCCAGCACCCGCGGGCCGTAAGCCCCGGTGATGCCGCCGACGGTGTTGACCGCCAACACCCGGCGCGCGCCCAGATCGTACAGGGCCTGCAGGTTGGCGCGGTAGTTGACCTGATGCGGCGGCACGCCGTGGCCCTCGCCGTGCCGGGCCAGGAACGCCACGGCACGGCCGCCGATGTCGGCGATGCGCACCGGGCCCGATGGCCGGCCGTAGCGGGTGTCGGCGTCCACGCTGTCGCGCCAGGTCACGCCCGGCAGGCGGTAAACGCCGGTGCCGCCGATGACGGCCAATGCGATGTCGTTCATGGCGTTCAATCCTTCATCGCGTAGATGCCCGGCAGATTGCGGGCGTGTTCGTTGACGTCCATGCCGTAGCCGAACACGTAGCGGTCCGGCACCGTCAGGCCGATGTAGTCGGCTATCAGGCCGGGCACGCAGCGGTCGTGCTGCTTCACCGTCATCGCCGCGATCTTGACCTTGGTGGCGCCCTGGTCCTCGCACCAGTCGCGTACCGCCTTCAGGGTATGGCCTTCGTCCAGGATGTCGTCCACCAGCAACACCGGCCGGCCTTCGATGACGGCGCCGGGCCGGCGCAGCCAAGCCAGGCCCGAACCCGTGGTGGTGCCGTGGTAACGGGTGGCGTGCACATAGTCGAATTCGACGTCGATGCCGAGCTGCAGCGCCAGACGCGCGCCGAAGAACATGCCGCCGTTCATCAGGGTCAGGAACACCGGGAATTGGCCGTCGAAATCCTTGCGGATCTTCTCGGCCATGCGGTCGATGGCCTGTTCCACCGCGTCCCGGTCGTACAGGCAGTCGGAAGCCGCCAGCAGCTGTTCGAAGGTATGTTTCATCAGACACGCTCCAAAGCGTTCAGGGCCGCGCACGCGGCAAGATAACGGGAATCGCCGGGCAACGCCGCCCAGTCGAAGGCGCGCGCAGCGCGCAGGCGGTCGAGCCGGGCCAGCGGGTACTCGCGCACGGCCATCGCCGCGACGGCGTCCGGCACGCAGGCCGGCGGACAGGCCAGCACCGCATCGCAACCGGCCGACAGGTGTTTATCGATTCGGGCGCGCACGCCGCCGGCGCTCTCCGCTGCGGCCATGCCGATGTCGTCGCTGAACACCACGCCGGTGAAGCCGAGGCGCTGCTTCAGCAGGGTCTGGATCCAGAACGGCGAATAGCCGGCCGGATCCGGCGCCACCTGCGGATAGCGCACGTGCGCCATCATCACCGCCTCGGCGCCGGCGGCCAAGCCGGCACGGAACGGCACCAGGTCGAGCGCTTCGATCTCCGCCAGCGGCCGGTCGTCGACCGCTTCGTCGAAGTGGGTATCGGCCAGCACCGAGCCGTGGCCGGGGAAATGCTTCAGGGTCGCGGCCATGCCGGCCTCGCGCAGGCCGGCCACGTAGGCGGCGATGAATTCCGCCACCGTCTCCGGTTCGGCGCTGAAGGCGCGGTTGCCGATGGCCAGGTTGCCGCGGCCCAGATCGGCCACCGGCGCGAAGCTCAGGTCCAGGCCGCTGGCGATCACTTCGGCCGCCATCAAATAGGCGTGCTCTTTCGCCAAGGCCAAGGCCGCCGGCAGACCGCGGCCGGCCGCGGCGCCGATGTCCTCCAGGCAAGGCAGCTTGGCGAAGCCGTCGCGGAAGCGCTGCACGCGACCGCCTTCCTGGTCGACGGTGATCAGCTGCGGCCGGGGCGCGCTGGTGCGGATGTCGGCGCACAGGTCCTGCAACTGGGCCTTGGAGGCGAAATTGCGCGCGAACAAAATCACGCCGGCCACCGCCGGGTGCTGCAGATGGCCGCGTTCGGCAGCGCTCAGCGCATGGCCTTCAAGGCCGATGATCAGCATGTTTTCTCCTCCGCCGTCCACTGCGCGAACGGCCGGGCCGCCAAGGCCAGATTGTAATACCGGCGCTCCTGAGTGACTTCGCGGCCGAGCCAGTCCGGGCGCTCGAACGACTCGTCCACGCTCGACAACTCGATCTCGGCCACCACCAGGCCGGCGTTGTCGCCGCGGAATTCGTCGATTTCCCAGAGATGCGCGCCGACCTGCACCAGATGCCGGACCTTGTCGATGCGGCCCTCGCAGGCCAGCGCCATCAGCGCTTCGGCGTCGCTCAGCGGAATCGGGTATTCGAACTCCTGCCGGCTGGCGCCGAGCTCGCGCGACTTGATGTTGAGGTTGGCCTGCTCGCCGCAGATGCGCACGCGCACCGAGCACTGTTCGCGGCCGGCGGCCACGGCCGCGCCGTCGTTCAGATAGGCCTGCGCGATGCGCAGGGCATGGTGCGCCTGCGCGCGCCAGCCGTCGCCGGCCAGCAGGAACTTGCGTTCGATCTCGATCGCCATCAGACGGCCTCGAACACGGCGATGGACTCGACGTGCGCGGTCTGCGGGAACATGTCCATGGCGCCGGCGGCCACCAGCCGGTAACCACGCTCGTTCACCAGATAGCCGGCGTCGCGCGCCAGCGAGGCCGGATGGCAGGACACGTACACGATGCGGCCGACGCCGCGCAGGTCGAGCTGCTTCAGCACTTCGATGGCCCCGGCGCGCGGCGGGTCGAGCAGCAGCTTGCTGAAGCGCTGCTTCCGCCACAGCTGGGCCGACAGGTCCTGGGTCAGGTCGGCGGCGAAGAATTCGGCGTTGCCGATGCCGTTGCGTTCGGCGTTGGCCTTGGCGCGCGCCACCAGGCCGTGGTCGCCTTCCACGCCCACCACCTGCCCGGCGTGCTTGGCCAGCGGCAGGGTGAAGTTGCCCAGGCCGCAGAACAGGTCGAGGATCACGTCGTCGGGGGTCGGCGCCAGCAGCTCGATGACCTTGTCGATCATGCGCCGGTTCAGCGCGGCGTTGACCTGGATGAAGTCCAGCGGGCGGAACGCGAAGCGGATGCCCGCGCCGAGGTCGAAACCGAGCTCGGCGTAGCCGTCACGGATCGGGTGCACGGTGTGCACGCCGCCGGGCTGCAGGAAGATCTGCGCCCCGTGCGCGTCGCCGAACGCATGCAGCAGAGCCAGGTCTTCGGCCGCCAGCGGCGTCAGATGGCGGAACACCAAGGCCACCGGACCGTCGCCCCGGATGAATTCGACCTGCGGGATTTCGCGCTTGGCCTGCATGGCGCCGATCAATTCGGTCAAGGGCAAAATCAGCGCGTCGACCGCCGGCACCACCGTGCGGCAGCCGGCCAACTGCGCCACGAAGCGCGGATCGGTCTCGCGGAAACCGACCAGCACCCCGCCCTTCT
>JAYSFF010000049.1:0-13145 GCA_041913425.1 Arenimonas sp.
GTGGTGGGAGTGCATAGCGCGCCATTTTCGCCGATTTCCGGCCAAACACCAAACGGCGCCGCACCGGCGTTCAGCCGGCGTCGCGGCTCAGGGTTGGTCGTCGACGGTCGGCGTGCTGCGTTGCGTCTTGGCCGGCCGTTCCGCTTTGGGCGCGGCGGCCGGCCGCACCTGCGGCGCCGGCTGCCGGGCTTCGCGGGCCGGCATCGATGCGGGCACGGCCGCTTGCGACATCGGTTGCCGAACGGCCGCTTGCGGCATCGGCATCGCCTGCGGACGCGGCGTCTGTTGGCGTTCGATCAGGCTGGCACGGCCGCGCGCCTCCTCCGTGCGTGGCGATTCGACTCGCACCGGGCGTTCGACACGCGGCAAACGGATTTGCGGTGTTGCCGTATCGACCACTGGTTGTTCGGTGCGAGGCCGGGTGCCCCAGGTCGGCGTTTGCGGACGATCCTCGCGCACGCGTGGCCGCTGCGGCCGTTGCGGCGGCAACGGCTCGTTATCCGCCGGTCCGGTATTCGATTCGCCGGTGGGAATCGGCTCGGTGGGCTTCGGCAACCGTGGCCGGCCCGGCCGTTCGATTTCGGGGAAGCTTGGACGCGGCGGGCGGGTCACCGGCCGTTCGGCGATTGGTGCATCCGGATCGCTCGGCTCGGTCACCGGTGGAATCGGTGCCGGTTTCGGCGGCTTGGGCGGTTTCTGTTTCGGCGGGCGCGGCGGATGGTAGCCGCCGTAGTAGGGCCAGCCGAAGCCGGGCCAGGCGCCGTAATTCGGCCAACCGTAGCTCGGGCCGTAATACGAATAATACGGATTCGGCCAGTAGCCCCAGCCGTACCGCGGATGCCGGCCGTAGCAGTAGGCATCGCCGTACCAGCAGTTGCCGTACGGGATGAAGCCGCCATAGCCGCCGAACTGCAGGTTGAAGTTGAAGTGCACGCCGCCGCCGTAGGGCGCGCCGTAATAGCCGTCATCGTAACGGTCGTCGTAATAATCGTCGCCGTAATAACCGCCGTCGTCGTAGCCATAGTAGCCGTCGTCCGGTGCTTCGTAATAGCCGTCGTCGGCGTAGTACGGGCTGGTGACGCAGCCACCCAAGGCGCTCAGGCCGACGGCGCACAGCAACAGTCGCAATTTCATTCGGACGGCTCCGGAATTGACCCCATGCAGCCAGTGTAGGCGGACGTTGTGAATCCGGCCTGAATTCGCCGACAATAGCGTTCCGGCACCGACGCCGATTCCGTGGAGAACCGCATGCTGCACCAGGCCTCAGGGCAATGGAAACTCGGCCTGATGCTGGCCCTGGTCACCGCCGCGTGCTGGGCCACCTTGCCGGTGGCGCTCAAGCTCAGCCTGCAGGTCATCGATCCGCTGACCCTGACCTGGTTCCGCTTCGCGTTCGCCGCCGTGTTCATGCTGATTTGGTTGGGCCGCAAGCGGGAGCTGGCGCCGATCGCGGCCTTGGGCGGCCGGCACCGCGTCCTGCTGGTGGCCGCTACCGTGCTGTTGGTCGGCAACTATGTCGGCTACATCCTCGGCGTGCAGTACACCACGCCCGGCAACGCGCAGCTGCTGATCCAGCTGGCGCCGCTGCTGATGGCGGTCGGCGGCGTGCTGATCTTCAAGGAGCATTTCCTGCCGGGCCAATGGCTGGGGCTGGCGGTGATCGTGCTCGGCCTGGGGCTGTTCTTCCGCGACCAATTAGTCGGCGGTTTCGTATCCGGGGACGCCTATCTGCTCGGTTCGGCCATCGTGGCGCTGGCGGCGGTGTCCTGGGCCGCGTATGCGCTGATCCAGAAGCAGCTGCTGATGCGGCTGAGTTCGCAGCAGGTGCTGACCGCGATCTACCTGATATCCGCCCTGCTGCTGTGGCCGCTGGCGCATCCCTCGGCCTTGGCTGGCTTGGATGCCCTGCACTGGGGGCTGCTGCTGTTCTGCGCCTTGAACACGCTGGTGGCTTACGGCGCGTTCGCCGAAGCCTTGGAACATTGGCAGGCCTCGCGCGTGTCGGCCGTGCTGGCCACCACGCCCCTGCTCTGCCTGTTGGCGGTGGCGGCGGTGCATGCGCTGTGGCCGTCGGTCATCGCACCGGAACACGTCAGCGCCGTCGGTTTCGCCGGCGCGGCGCTGGTGGTGGTCGGTTCGGCTTTGAGCAGCCTGCTCGGTCAGAGCAAACAGGAGTCCTGACATGATCGGTTACCACGACATCCTCGCCGCCGCCGCGCGCATCGCGCCGTATGCCGTCAACACGCCGGTGAAATCCTCGGCCGCGCTCGACGCCCTGGCCGGCGCCACGCTGCTGTTCAAATGCGAGAACCTGCAAGTCGGCGGCGCGTTCAAGTTCCGCGGCGCCTGCAACGCGGTGTTCGCGTTGAGCGACGCCCAGGCCGCGCGCGGCGTGGTCACCCATTCCTCCGGCAATCACGGTGCGGCATTGGCGCGCGCCGCCAAGCTGCGCGGCATCGCCGCGCATGTGGTGGTGCCCGAAGGCGCGGTGCAGTCCAAGCTCGACGCCATCCGCGAGGCCGGCGCCATCGTGCACCGTTGCGCCCCGACGCAAGCCGCGCGCGAACAGACCACCCGCGAACTGGTGGAAAAGCTGGGCGCCACGCTGGTGCATCCGTACGAAGATCCGCTGGTGATGGCCGGCCAAGGTACGGTCACGCTGGAGTTGCTGGCGCAAGCGCCGGAGCTGGATGCGGTGCTGGCGCCGGTCGGCGGCGGCGGCCTGATTTCCGGCACCGCCATCGCGCTCGATCCGGTCGACGTGCCGCTGTACGGTGTCGAACCCGAAGGCGCTGCCGACACCGTGGCGTCGCTGGCGGCCAAGGAGCGCATCACCTATATCGTGCCGGACACGCTGTGTGACGGCCTGCGCGCGGTGGTCGGCGTGCCGAATTTCGCCATCATCAGCGAGCATGTGCTGCAGGTGCTGACCGTGACCGACGCGCAATGCGTGGCGGCGCAGGCCTTGGCGGCCGAACATCTCGGCATGGTCATCGAGCCGAGCAGCGCCACCGTGCTGGCGGCGGTGCTGGCCTATCCCGATCTGTTCAAGGGCAAGCGCCTGGGCCTGATCCTGACCGGTGGTAACGTCTGAGCGTTTTCGGCATCGGTCGGTGCGGTGTGGATTGCCATTGACAGGCATTCATGAGCACTGAATAATCGCCGGAACACTCAAAGGGGCGGGTTGTGTTTCGAACGATTTTCTCGGCTGCACTGACGGCCCTCATGTCTTGCGCCCACGCACAGTCGCTCGAGCCGGCTCTGCCGCCCGCCGTGCTTGCCGCCAAAACCCCGGTGTTGCTCGTGTTCGCCGATGAGGTGTCTTCGAAGACCGCGCTTAAGAACGCCGAGGTCCGCTTCCGCTTGGCGGAGGACTTGCATATCGGCGAGGTCGTGGTGCCCAAAGGCACGCCCGCGTTCGGCGAAGTCGTCCACGTGCAGAAGGCCGGTTTGGGTGGCCGCGGCGGCGAACTCATTCTTGCCGCCCGCCACCTGGATTACCGCGGCCAGCGCATTCCGCTGCGGTCGCTTAAGCCGTTGGCGGCGCCGCTTGCCGGCAAGAACCGCTCCGATGCCGCCTTGGCGGCAAGTTTCGTCCCCTATGCCGGGCTGATGTCGGTATTCATCACCGGCGGCCAAATCGTCATTCCCGCCGGCACCGAAGCCTTGGCGTCGATCGCCGCCGATACGACCGTTTCCGCCGCGCCCGAAACGCAATAAACCATCCGTTCATTCCACCCACCACGAGAGAATCATGAAATCGATCAATACTGTTTTGCTGCTCGCCGCCTCCGTGTTCATGGCCCCGGCCTTCGCCCAGGATGCCGTGCCGGTCGTCGCCGAAGCCCCCGATGCCGCCAGTGCCGCCATCGGTACGCCGGAGCCCGGCAAGGCCCTGGTCGTGTTCTTCCGCCCGAGCGCGTTCAAGGGCGCGGCCATCGGCTTCATCGTCCGCGAAGGCGAAACGGAACTCGGCAAGCTGCGCAACGCCAACTTCTTCACCCTCCAGGTCGAGCCGGGCAAGCACGAGTACACCGTGCATTCCGAAGCCAAGGACGTCACCACCATCGAAGCCGAGGAAGGCGAAACCTATTTCCTTTCCGGCGAGATCAACATGGGTTTCATGGCCGGCCGTCCGAACCTGTCGCCGTCCGATTTGACCGCTTTCCGGACCGCATTTCCGAAGCTGAAGCCGTCCAAGCCGCTGGGCGAATAAGCCGCAATCCTGTTTGGATAAAACGGGCCCGCTTCGGCGGGCCCGTTTTTTGTGGCCCGTACCCCGAATTAAAACACCCGTTGGCCGACGCGCGTTTTATAATCGTTCCTGACATTTCAGCGCCGTTCCCGGCCGCATCAGGACACATGCCATGATCATCACCCCGAAGACCCGCGGTTTCATCTGCACCACCACCCATCCTACCGGCTGCGAGCGGCACGTGGCGGAGCAGATCGAGGTCGTGAAGGAACGCGGCCCGATCGCCGACGGTCCGAAGAAGGTGCTGGTGATCGGCGCCTCCACCGGCTACGGTTTGGCCTCGCGCATCGCCGCCGCCTTCGGTTCCGGTGCCGCCACGCTCGGCGTGTTCCTGGAGAAGCCCGCCACCGAAACCAAGCCCGGCACCGCCGGCTGGTACAACTCGGCCGCCTTCGAGAAAGCCGCGCACGCGGCCGGCCTGTATGCCAAGAGCGTCAACGGTGACGCCTTCTCGCACGCCATGCGCGCCAAGGTCATCGAGCTGATCAAGGCCGACCTCGGCCAGGTCGATCTGGTGGTGTATTCGCTGGCCTCACCGGTGCGCAAGTTGCCGGATAGCGGCGAGCTGGTGCGTTCGGCGCTGAAGCCGATCGGCGCGCCGTACCAATCCACCGCCATCGACACCAGCAAGGACGTCATCATCCACGCCGAGATCGAACCGGCGACGGAACAGGAAATCGCCGACACCGTGACGGTGATGGGCGGCCAGGACTGGGAGCTGTGGATGCAGGCCCTGCTCGAGGCCGGCGTGTTGGCCGACGGCGTCAAGACGGTATCGTACAGCTACATCGGCACCGACATCACCTGGCCGATCTACTGGCACGGCGCGCTGGGCAAGGCCAAGGAAGACATGGACCGCGCCGCCGCCGCGCTGCGCGAGAAGCTCAAGCCGGTGCAGGGCGCCGCCAACGTGGCGGTGCTGAAGTCGGTGGTGACCCAGGCTTCGGCCGCGATTCCGGTGATGCCGCTGTACATCTCGATCTGCTTCCGGGTGATGAAGCAGCTGGGCCTGCACGAAGGTCCGATCGAGCAGATCGACCGTATGTTCCGCACCGAGCTGTACGGCGCCGGCAACGACCGCGACGAGCAGCAGCGCATCCGCATGGACGACTGGGAGCTGCGCGACGAGGTGCAGGACGCGGTCAAGCTGATCTGGCCGACGGTGACCAGCGACAACCTGTTCGACACCACCGACTACGCCGCCTACAAGACCGAGTTCCTGAAGCTGTTCGGCTTCGGCCTGGCCGGCGTGGATTACGGCGCCGACGTCGATCCGGTGGTGCCGTTCAACGTGGTCGAGCTGGATTGAGTTTCGTTCCGCTCCGCCGAAAAACCCGCCGTCCGGCGGGTTTTTTTCAGGCCGAAATCGGCGGCAGTCCGTGCCTGGCGCGGGCGCGGTTGCACTTGTCGTCGCCGGGCTGCAGTTCGCGGCAGGGCGAGGTGCGCTGCGGATACACGGTGCAGGCCACCGCTTCGCCGACGGTGCCCGACAGCGCCGCGCAACGCGGGGTGGCCGAGTTGGTGCCGGCCATGCAGCTGTACACCGGCGTCAGCGGCTCCACCAGTTCCGCGGCCAGGCCGTTTTGCTCGGCTTCGGCCCAATAAAACGACACGCGGAAATACGCGCAACAGGCGCCGCAGGCGGTGCAGGGCGAGTCATCGTGCGTGGCGGTCGAGGACATGGGCGGGCGGCGTTGCGGGCGGGTGCGCCAGTATAGCCAAACGCCGCTGTCTGCGCCGCTGCGGGCCGAGGCATGCGGCTATGCTCCTCCTACAGCTCCCTGAGAGTCTGCATCGGCGGCGTTTCAGTGACCTTGCGCGTGGCCCATAGCCCGGCCAGCAAGGCCAATGCCGTGCCGCCGACCGCGCCGTACAGCAGGAACGTGGCGTCGAATTCCCAGGGCAGGTCGAACACTTCGGTGGTGATCAGGCCGGTGATGACGCCGGCCGCGACCGCAGCGACCAGACCGGCCAACAGCCCGAGACTGCCGAACTCGGTGGCCTGCGCCAGCCGCAGCTGCCGGCGCGACGCGCCCAACACCCGCATCACGCCGGCTTCCTGCAGGCGTTCGTCCTGCGAGGCCTGCACCGCCGCCAGCAGCACCAACAGGCCGGCGGCCAGCGAGAAGTAGAACACCGACTCGACCACCCGGCTGACCTGCACCACGGTGCCGCGCACCTGCGCCAGCACGGCGTCGACGTCGATCACCGACAGGTTCGGGAACCTGCGCACCAGTCTGTCCATCGCCGCCTGCTTGGCCGGCGGTACGTTCAAGGCCGAGATGTAGCTGGCGTCGAAGCCGTCCAGTCCGCCGGGCGAGACCACCACGAAGAAGTTCGGCTTGAAGCTTTCCCATTCGACCTTGCGCAGGCTGGTGATGCGCGCCTCCAGCGGCGTGCCGGCGATGTCGAAGCCGATGCGGTCGCCGAGTTTCCAGCCCAGGGTTTCGGCGAAATCTTCTTCGACCGACAGCTCCAGGCCGCCGCGGTGGTCGGGCGCCCAGTATTCGCCGGCGGTCAGCTGGTTGTCGTCGCCGAACGCGCGCGCCGAGGACAGGTTGAACTCGCGTTCGGCCAGACGCTTGGCGCGCTCGCCGGCCGCGGCATAGTCCTTGCCGCTGACCGGCTTGCCGTTCACCGCCTGCAGGCGCGCGCGCACCATCGGATACAGCACCGGTTCGGCCAAGCCGTTGGCCTTGGCGAAATCGGCCACGCCCGCCGTTTGCTCCGGTTGCACGTTGATGATGAAGCGGTTCGGCGCGTCCGCCGGCAGCGCCTGCTGCCAGCGCGACAGCAGGTCGGTACGCACGAAGCCGAGCAGCAACAGCGCCATCAGGCCGAGGCCGAGCGCCGAGACCTGGGTCAGGGTCATGCCTTGGTGCCGGCTGAGGTTGGCCAGGCCGTAGCGCCAGGGGCCGCGCAGATTGCGTCGCGCGCGCTTCAGCCACCACAGCAGCAGCCAGGCCAAGCCGGCCAGCGCCGCGGCGGTGCCGCCGATGCCGCCGAGGATGATGGTGCCGAGCGTGGCCGAGCCGGCTTTCCACCACAGCAATGCCGCCAAGCCGCCAAGGCCGAGCAAGCCGACGGTCCAGGCGCTGGGTTCGTTGACCGGCACGTCGCGCCGCAGCACGCGCAACGCCGGCACTTTGCGCAATGCCAGGATCGGCGGCACCGCGAACGCCAGCAGCACGGTGAAGCCGATGCCGTAGCCGGCCAGCACCGGCTGCCAACCCGGCGCCGGCAAACTCATGCCCAAGGCCTGCGCCAGCCACAGGCCGACCGCCCATTGCAGCAGCCAGGCCAAGGCGATGCCGAGCGTGCTGCCGAGCAGGCCGAGGAAGCCCAGTTCGCCGATTTGCAGTGTGGCGATGGTGCCTTGGCTGGCGCCGAGGCAACGCATCACCGCGCTCCCGTCCAGATGACGCGCGCTGTGCCGACGCGCGGCCAAGCCGATGGCGACCGCGGCGAGGATCAGCGAGACCAGTGCCGCCAGCGACAGGAAGCGGTTGGCGCGCTCCAACGCCGAGCGGATTTCCGGACGCGCGTCGTCTCCGGTTTCCAGCCGTTGCCCGCGGCCCAGCGCGGCGCGGGTCTGCGCGGTGAACTTGTCCACCGCCGCGGCGTCGCCGGCCACCACCAGGCGGTACTGGATGCGGCTGCCGTTCTGCACCAGGCCGCTGGCGGCCAGGTCGGCGTAGGCGATCAACACCTTCGGCGCGACGTTGAAGTAATCGAGCGCGGCATCCGGTTCGCGCACCAAGGTGGCCGCATAGCGCAGCTGCAGATTGCCCACGCCCAAGGTCTGGCCGAGGCGCAGATCCAGTTTGCGCGCGGCATCGGCCGACAGCCAGACGGTGCCTTGCGCCGGCCCGCCCTGCACCTCGCGCACCGGGCCGCCGGCGCTGTCCTGGATTTCGAAGCGGCCGCGCAGCGGGAAGCGCGCATCGATGGCGCGGATGTCGGCCAGGCTGACCGCCCCGCCGCTCTGCACCATGCTCGGGAAGGTCGCGGTCTGCGCGTGCTGCAGGCCGAGCGCGTGCGCGCGTTCGGGTACGGTATCGGGAATCGCGGTGTCGGCGCGCAGAGCGGCGTCGCCGCCGAGCAGGCGGTTGGATTCCTGGCGCAGACCGGTTTCGGCCCGGTCGGTGATCAAGCCGACCGCGCTGACCGCCATCACCGCCAGCGTCAGCGCCAGCAGCATCAGCCGGATTTCGCCGGCGGCCAGGTCGCGCCGGGTCTGGCGCCAGGCCAGGCGCAGCCGGTTCATGGCAGCAGCCGGCCCGCGCTCAGGCGCAATTGCTGATGGCAACGCGCGGCCAGGCGCTCGTCGTGCGTCACCAGCACCAGCGTGGTGCCGCGGGTGGCGTTGAGTTCGAACAGCAGGTCGGCGATGGCGCGGCCGGTTTCGGTGTCGAGGTTGCCGGTCGGCTCGTCGGCGAACAGCACCGCCGGATCGACCACGAACGCGCGCGCGATGGCCACGCGCTGCTGTTCGCCGCCCGAGAGCTGGCGCGGGTAATGGTGCAGGCGGTCGGCCAGACCGACCTTGCCGAGGATGTCGCGCGCGGCCGCGGCCGGATCGGCGTCGCCGCGCAGCTCCAGCGGCAGCATCACGTTCTCCAGCGCGGTCAGCGCCGGCAGCAGCTGGAAGTTCTGGAACACGAAGCCGACCGATTCGCCGCGCAGACGGGCACGGCCGTCCTCGTCGAGTCCGGCCAGCGCGGTACCGAGGATGTCGACGCCGCCTTCGCTCGGGGTATCCAGTCCGGCCATCAGCGACAGCAGGGTGCTCTTGCCCGAGCCCGAGGCGCCGACGATGGCGGCGCTGCGGCCGCGTTCGATGGCGAAGCTGACGTCCTCCAGGATGCGCAGCTCATGGTCCGGCAGGCGCACGCGCTTGCCCAGGTTTGTTACCCTTATGGCGGTGTTCACGGATTCGCTCCTCGGAAAAGACATGCTCAATAGATTGCCTGCAGTGTGCCACAGCAAATATCAAGGATTCGTGTTCCTGGCGCTTGTGCTATTGGTCACGGCTTTGCCGGTTTCGGCCAAACAGACCCTGCTGGTCATGGGCGATTCACTTTCGGCGGCCTATAACCTGCCGGCCGAGCAGGGCTGGGTCGGGCTGACCGCCGCGCGCCTGAAGAAATCCCATCCGCACTGGCAGGTGGTCAACGCCAGCGTCTCGGGCGAGACCAGCGCCGGCGGCCTGTCGCGTCTGCCGGCGGCGCTGAAGCGGCATATGCCGGACCTGGTCATCATCGAGCTCGGCGCCAACGACGGCCTGCGTGGCCTGCCGCTGCTACAGACCCGAACCAACCTGCGCAAGATGATCCGGCTCTCCAAGGCCCAGGGCGCCAAGGTGCTGCTGATCGGCATCCGCATGCCGCCGAATTACGGCCCGGCCTACACCGAGGGTTTCGCCGCCATCTACACCGACTTGGCCAAACAGGAAAAGACCGCCTTGCTGCCGTTCCTGCTGGAGCCGATCGCGCTCGACCGCGGCTATTTCCTGCCCGACCAGCTGCACCCGAACGCCAAGGGCCAGCTGAAACTGCGCGACCACGTCTGGAAGGCGCTGAAGCCGCTGTTGTGATGGTTCCGCACCAGAGGCGGCAACGCGCTTATTGGCCGAAATACGCGCGCAGCAGCATCGCGCGCAGCGCCGGCGGTTGTTCCGCCAACACCTCGAACAGCTCGTGCAGGCCGCGGCAGCGCTCCAGCGGCGCGCCGTTCCCGTTCTGCAGGCGTTCGTAACGCGCCAAGCCGTCCGCGCCGAAGCGGCCGGAAATCCGGCCGGCGATACGCTGCGTGAACCAACGCTCCTGTTCGGGCGGCAGACGCCGCACGGGTTTGTCTTCGGTGTCGATCACCAGCGCCGAGACCGCCGCCAGCAGATCGGCGCGCACGTCGCGCCAAGGTTTCTGCAGCAGCCAGGGCATGGCGCCCGCGCGGTCCTCGCGCGCCGCCGGCGTGTTCAGCAGGATGGCGCACAATGCGCCGTCATCCTTGGCCGCCGCCATCAGCCGCCGTTGCTGCACGAACAGGCCTTCCACCGCCGGATCGCCGGCGCGCGCCAGATGGCCGTTGATCGTATTCAAGGCCAAGCCGACGGCGATGGCTTCGCTGGCCGCGCGCGCTTCCCGCCTCGGCGCCACCACCAGCCGTTGCCGAAGCTGCTCGCGCCAGGCCGCCTCGAAGCCCGGTTGTTGCCGTGCCAGCAGATCCAGCGCCGGCTGACGCGCGCGGGTTTCGTCGATCTGAGCCTGCGCGCGACGCAGGTCGTCTTCCGGTGTCGGATGGCCGGTAGCTTGCACCGATGCGCAGAACAGCAGGAGTGCGGCAATCGACCATCGGCGCATCAGCGCACTCTCCGGCTGATGCCTTCGGGCGAAATGCGCGCCACGATGCCGTCTTCGCGCGGCGGCGGATCATGCTCGGGGCGGAACGCCATGGCGGCGATCACTTCCCAGCTGCTGGCCGCGCGGCCGTTCATGCGCGGATAGGCCGCATCCAGCGCCTGCCAGCGCGCTTTGCCCATCAGCCCGCGGGCGCGCCCGGCGCGTGCGTCGGTGGCGCCGATGGCCTGCAGCTCGCGCATCAGCGCGCGCAGGTCGGGATAGTCCAGCGTGTACATTTCGCGGTCGAGCACGCTGCGCGCGAAACCCGCGCCCTGCAGGGCGTCGCCGACCTGCTGGATGGCGGCGAACGGCGACACCGCCGGTTCCAGGCCGCAGGCCAGGTAGGTTTCACGCAGCTCCAGCAGGGTGTCCGGCCCGAAGGTGCTGAACACCAGCATGCCGCCGGGTTTCAGCACACGGCGGATTTCGCGCAAAGCCTGCGGCAGTGGATGCGCCCACTGCAGGCACAGGCTGGAAAATACCAGATCGAAACTACGGTCCTGGAACGGCAATTGCATGGCATCGGCGCAGACCCGCTTTACCGGGCGCCAGAAGCGCGTCTGTTTCGGCACTTGGCGCAGCATCGGCAATGAAAGATCCATCGCCACCACGTCGGCTTTCGGCCAGCGCTTTTTCAGCACGCCGGACGCCCGTCCGGGGCCGGCGCCCAGATCGAGCACGCGCTCGGGCGGCGTTTCCAGAAATTCGGATTGCTCCAGCAGGCGCGACTCCACTTCCTTCTGCAGCGCGGCGGCCTCCAAATAAGAGGCCGCGGCCCGGCTGAAATGCCGGCGCACCGCATCGCGTTGGAACAGGCTGTCGTCCTGGTTCATAGGTGTTCGGTGAATCCGGTGATGGCGGCGGCGACCGCCGCCGGGTGGGTAAGGAACGGCGCGTGGCCGCCGTGTTCGTCGCAGACGAAGGCGCCGCCGGCGGCTTTACAGGCCGATTGCATCGCAGAGGCGCTGACCAGACGGTCGCGCCGGCCGGCCAGCCACAGGCTGGGCATCGTCAACTCCGGCAGTCGCGCGCGCAGATCGACGGTTTCCAGCAGATGCAGGCCTTCGACCAGCACGCGCGCGTCCGGTTCGCCGAATTCGAAGGCGGTGCGCTGCAGCAGGCGCAGGTCGTCGCGCAGGTGTTCGGAGCCCTGCGCTTCCAGCATGAAGAAGCGGTGCAGAGTCTGCGCGTAATCACGCTGCAGGTCGGCGGCGAATTGGCGGAACACCTGCGCCGGCATGCCGTCTGGCCAATCCGGCCGATGCACGAAGCACGGGCTGGCGTTCTGCAGGATCAGGCCGCGGCATGCCGCCGGATGCGCCAGCGCGCCGTGCAAGGCGAACAGGCCGCCGAGCGACCAGCCCATCACCAGCGCCGGTTGCGGGATGCGCGCGCGCAGTTCGTCCCAGACCGCGTCGAACGCCAGCGGCAGGCCGCAGTCGCGGCTACGGCCGTGGCCGGGCAGATCGACCGCATGCACGGTGAAGCGCGCCTGCAGCAGCGGCAGCAGCGGCGCGAACACGCCGCCGTGCATGGCCCAGCCGTGCAGCAGGATCAGGTCCGGACCGTGGCCGGACGACTCAATGTGCAGGGCCATCGTCGTCCTTGAGCAACGCGTGCAATGTTTCGACCAGCGCCTCGATCTGCGTCGGCGTGTGCGTGGCGGTGAGCGTGATGCGCAGCCGCGCCGTGCCTTGCGGCACGGTCGGCGGCCGGATGGCGCCGACCCAGAAGCCGCGCGCGCGCAGCGTTTCGCTCCAGCGCATGGCGCGTTCGTTGCCGCCGGCCAGCAGCGGTTGGATGGCGGTCTGCGACGGCAAAACCGGCAAGCCGGCTTGTGCCGCCAGCGCGGTGAACTGCCGGATATTGGCCTGCAACGCGGCGTGGTGCGCCGGTTCGGTTGCCAACAGCCGCAGCGATTGCGACAGCGCCGCCGCCATCGCCGGCGCCGGCGCGGTGCTGAACAGATACGGTCGCGCGGTATCCACCAGATGCGCAATCACCTCGCGGTTCGACAGGATCAGCGCGCCCTGCCCGCCCAGCGCCTTGCCGGCCGGAATCACCAGGATCGGCACGTCCGTCGCATCGAGCCCGGCGGCCTGCAGGCTGCCCAGGCCGGTCGCGCCGAGCACGCCCACGCCATGCGCGTCGTCGAGCATCAGCGTGGCGTCATGGCGCGCGGCGATCTGCGCCAAGCCCGCCGCATCGGCCACATCCCCGTCCATGCTGAACACGCCGTCGCTGACCAGCATGCGCACGTCCTGCGTCGCGCCGGCCAAGGCGGTTTCGGCGGCATTCAAGTCGGCGTGCGGATAGCGCTTCAGCGCGGCGCCGGAGAAGCGCGCGCCGTCGATCAGGCAGGCATGGTTGCGCTTGTCCTGCACGCACAGCGCGCCCGCGTCGAGCAGGGCTGTGAGCGTGCCCAGATTGGCCAGATAGCCGCTGCCGGCATACAGCGCGGCCTCATAGCCGAACAGCGCGGCGGCCTG
>JAYSFF010000050.1:0-12640 GCA_041913425.1 Arenimonas sp.
TCCAGGGTCTGGCCGTCGTTGGGGTACATGGCCAGCCCGACCGAGCCGCTGACCAACAGCTCGTGACCGCCGACCTCGATCGGCAGCTGCAGCGTGGCGAGCAGGGCCGTCGCCGTGGCGGCGGCCGCGTCCTGGTCCGTACCCGGCAGCAGCAGGACGAAATCGTCGCCGGATTGCCTGGCCAGCACGTCCTGGTCGCGCAGTTGGCCGCGCAGGCGCTGCGCCACCTCGCGCAGCAGCATGTCGCCCATGCCGTGGCCGATGGCGTCGTTGATGTCCTTGAAGTTGTCCAGGTCGAGCCACATCAGGCACAGCGGCTGCTGGCGGCGCTTCACCTGCGCCAGCACGGCATGGAAGCGCTGCTCCATCAAGACCCGGTTGGGCAGCCCGGTCAGCTGGTCGTAGTGCGACAGCTGCTGGATGCGCTCGGCCGAGGCTTTTCGTTCGGTGATGTCTTCCTTGTGCGCGATGTAGTGGGTGATGCGGCCGCCGGCGTCGCGCAGCGGGTAGATCAGCGCCATTTCCGTGTATTCGCTGCCGTCCTTGCGGCGGTTGAACAGCTCCCCTTTCCAGGGTTCGCCGCGTGTCAGCCGTCCCCACATGTCGGCGTACACCGCCGCCGGCGTTTTGCCCGATTGCAGGATCCTGGGGTTGCGGCCGAGCACTTCCTGCAGGGTGTAGCCGGTGATCCGGGTGAAGGCCTGGTTGACGAATTCGATGCGCGCTTCCGTGTCGGTGATGACCAGCGAGTTCGGGCTTTGCTCGACGGCGGTCGACAGGCGTCGCAGTTCGGCGTCGCGGAGGCGGCTTTCGGTGACGTCCCGGCCCGAGGCGTAGACCACGCTGCCGTTGGACTTGGCGCGCCAGGCGATGTGGCGGTAGCCGTCGCCCTGGTGAAGCCAGCGGTTCTCCAGATCGACCACGTCCTGTGCGGTTTTCAGCCGACGCAGGCTTTCGGCGCTGGCCTCGCGGTCGTCGGGATGCACGAAATCCAGGAACTTGTAGCCCTCCAGCTTCTCGGCCGAGAAGCCCAAGATGTTCTCGAAGCCCCTGTTGACCCGGATGAACTCGCCGTCCAGGTTGCCGATGCAGAACAGTTCCAGGTTGGTGTCGAAGAAATAGTTGACGTCCTGCTGCCGTATGCGGATCTCCTCGTTCAGGCGCCGCCGCAGCACGGCCTGCCAGAGCGATTCGCCGAACAGCCGCAGCGCGTCGATGTCCTGCTGTTCGTAATCCGCCGCCTTGTTGCCGACGCCGACCAGCACGCGCACCAGGTTGCCGTCCAGCACGGGAACCACCGCGATCCGCTTCAGGCCGACGTGCCCCTCGGGCAGGCCGCGTTTCAGCGGCTCGCCGCCGTAGTCGTTGATCAGCAGCGGCCGGTGCCGGCGCACCGCCTCGGCCCAGATGCCGGCCTGGCTGATTGGCAGGTGGCTTTCGTGCTCGATGCGGCAGTCGTTCAGGGTGTTGCGCGACCAGCTCACCAGCTGCAGCGTTTCCTGGTCCTCGCTCACGAAGTGCAGGAACGCGACCTCGCTGCCGGTCAGGCGCTCCATGGTCTCCAGCCCGAACCGGAGCAGTTCGGCCTCGTCCATGCTGCCGGCGGCCTCGGGCAGCTGCAGCAGCGCGCCGTTGATGCGGGCCTCCTGCGCCAGGGCCTGTTTTTGCAGCATCAGGTCGGTGATGTCGCGGGACAGCACCAGATAGCTGACGCTGCCGTCCGGATTGTCCTTGCGCGATATCGAAAGCCCGAAGTGCCGCCGGCCTTCGGGCACGTCCAGCACGATCCGGCTGTCGCGCGACTTGCCGGTGCGTTTGGCCTCGCTGACGGCCTGCAGTATGGTGTGTACCGCGTCCGCCGGCATCACGTCGCGGATGTTGCAGCCGAGCAGTTTTTCCGCCGGAGCCACCAGTTTGGAGCGCTCTTCGGTGTGCAGGTCGAGATAGGTCCCGGTCTCGTCGACCTCGAACAGCAGGTCGGGCAGGGTGTCCAGCGTCGCGTTGAGGTTCCGTCCCGACTCGCGCAGCTGCTGGTAAGGGCGCTCGACGGTTTCGGTGAACAGCGCTTCGTACAGGAACACGTAGGCCACGATCTTGTACAGATGGCCGAACAGGTTGTAGTGGTCGGTCACCTCGGCATAGCGGGTGAACAGGAATTCGCTCATCGCGATGATGCAGGTCGCGGCCAGCAGGGCGCCGGCGTTGAACCGGCGCGGAGACCGAAGGTGGCGCAGGCACAGCGCCGCGATCGCCAGATGCACCGCCATCAGCGCGTATTCGTAGCCGATCTTGAAGCCGGTCAGGCCCCGGCCCGGAATGTAGGTCGTGGGCAGCCAGTCCGGCCGGAACATCAGCAGAATGCAGACCGGCAGCACCGCCAACAGCACCAGCCCGGCCAGCAGGTGGCGCGGCAGCAGCGCCGGCCGTCGCCAGGACATCGTGGCCGCGGCCAGCAGGGCCGCCGCCGCGAAGCTGCGTGCCGCCAGCCAGAAATCGACCGCCTTCTCGGGATTGCTCGGCGTGATGAAGTCCGGCATGCTGCGGAAGGTCAGCAGATGCATCAGGTCGAGCACCGCGATGCCGAGGAACAGGCTGGAGACCCACAAAACCGCCTGCGGGCCGTGGTGCCGGCTGCTGCTCCAGCCGATGGCGAAGATCAGGCCGGCCACCGCCACCGACAGCACTTCCATGATGGTGTGTATCGGCACGTAGTACGGTACGCCGATGCCGAGGCGCGCGGCCGGCAGCATCAGGATGGCCAACAACAGCAGGCCGAGCAGGGCGACGGTGCCCAGTGCCCTGCGCGCTTCGGGGGCGTGGCTCGGATGGATCATTCGGGCATCATAGCCCATTACCGGCGGACTGTTCGGGCTGCGGGGCATGGAACACCGCCGTCCGCCCCAGCCCCTGGGCTTTGGCCCGATACATGGCCTGGTCGGCGTGCGCGACCAGTGCCAAGGCATCCCCGCCGTGCTGCGGATACAGGGCGATTCCGATGCTGGTGCCGCAGGCGATACGGCGCGTCTCGAGCTCGAACGGCGCCGCCAGCGCGGCGTGGATCTTGGCCGCCACGTGTTCGGCATCACGGAGCAGGGTCACCCGCTGCAGCAGCACCACGAACTCGTCACCGCCGATGCGGGCGATCAGGTCCGATTCCCGGAGCGCCGTGCGCAGGCGCCCGGCCACCTCCTTCAGCACTCGGTCGCCGAAGCCGTGCCCGAAACGGTCATTGACCGTCTTGAAGCCGTCCAGGTCGAGGAACAGCAGGCCGAAGCCTTCCTTGTTGCGCTTGGCCGAAGCCAGTTCGGCGGCCAGATGGCTGTCGAACACGGTGCGGTTGGGCAGGCCGGTCAGCGCGTCGTGCAGGGCCAGATGCCGGATGCGCGCCTCGGCGTCCTTCTGCTCCTGGATGTCGACGAAATAGCCATGCCAGACCGTGCTGCCGTCCGCGTTCCGCTCCGGAACGGAACGGCCCTCGTACCAGCGTTCATCGCCATCCGCCAGGCGCATGCGGAACTGCGAGTGCCATGGGCTTAGTCCCGCCGCCGAATGCCGGATCTTCTCCAGTGTCCGCCCGGTATCGTCGCGGTGTCCGAGCGCGAACAGCGGCGCGGCGTCTTCGGCCAGGCTCTGGCGGTCGATGCCGAATACGGCCACGCCCGGACTGACATAGGGGAAGTGCAGGCTGCCGTCCGGCCGCATGCGAAACTGGTACATGACGCCCGGGACGTTGGCGGACAGTTTTTCCAGGAAGTCCAGCCCATCCTGCAAGGCCTGCCGGTCGCGCTCGCCGTTCATCACCAGCAGACCGACGGTGATCAGGGTGACCGTCACCATCGCGCCGCCGAGATGGATGGCTTCCGTCATGTTGCTGGACCCGGAAGGATTGGCCAGCCCGGCCTGCCGGACCACTTCCCACATCCGCCACAGAATGATGGCGACCAGCGCCAGCAGCCCGGTGGCGATCAAGGGTCGGCCGCGTCCGTTGCTTCCGGACTGCCCGGCGTTCAGCAGGTGCAACGCCAGCAGGATCTGGCCAATGAACAGCAGGCTGTCGAGCACGACGCGCAGCGGGAAGTTGCTCGAGGTCAGGGCGAACACAACTGCCGCCAGCCCCACCGGCGACCAGACCAGCCATCCGCCCGCTTTCGGCGAATGAAACTGGAGCAGGCCCTGGCCGAGCAGGGCGTAGGACGCAGAGAGCAGGATATTGGCGAAAAAAGTCCGCAATACCAGCGTTTCCGGTCCGCCGATGCCGCCCACGACGAGGCTGATGGAGTAGGAAACCAGCGCCACAGCCCATAAGCGCACGCCGACGGCTTGCCGGTGGGCAGCGAATACCAGTACCGAAGCCATGGTCAGGCTGATCAGCAGGAAACTCAGGGCGAGGGAGGGGGCGTGGGCTGTCATCGGCGGCGGTCGGTGGCGGGGCTTCATGCCGAGCGGGGTTGCAAGGCATGATTTCAAGCCGGCCATGCTAGCGCTTGCCGCGCCGCCATGTCTTGACCCAAATCATTGCCGACGTCCCCCGGTCGGCCTAGACTCGCTTCAGTCTACAACGGGAGCGTGCCATGAAACAGGTCGGACTTCTGGGAATTTTAGCCGCCGCCGTCGCCTCCGGGCTGGCGCACGGCGCCGAAGGTGATGCCGGGAAATGGCTGTTCGAGGCCCGCTGGCGGCTGGAGAACGTCGATGACGCCGCTTTCGCCCGCGATGCCGAAGCCGATACCCTGCGCCTGCGCGCCGGTTACCGCACCGCCGTGCATGAAGGCTGGAGCGCCGTGATCGAGGCCGAGGCCACCCAACACCTGTTCGCCGAGGACTTCAACAGCAGCGCCAACGGCCTGACCGCATTCCCGACGGTGGCCGATCCGGACAATACCGAGCTCAACCAGGCCTATGTGCGCTACGCGCCGGACGCCGATACCCGGCTGACGCTCGGCCGGCAACGCATCCAATGGGACAACCAGCGCTTCTTCGGCAACGTCGGTTGGCGCCAGAACGAGCAGACCTTCGACGCCGTCGATTTCAGCCATCGTTTCGGCGGCGGGTTGACCCTGCGCTACGACTATCTCGGCCGCGCCCAGCGCATCTACGGCGCCGACCATCCGAACCCCGACATCGGCCGCTACCTGCTGGATGCGAACCTGCTCGGCCTGAGCCGGCCGCTTGGGCCGGGCACGCTGAGCGGCTACGCGCATTTCATCGATAACGAAACCCTGCCGGGCAGTTCGCACCGCAACCTGGGCCTGCGCTACGCCGCCAAGAAGGACGTGCCGGATGGCGTGGGCTGGACCGCGACGGCCGAGTACGCCCGGCAAGACGCCTATGCCGACGGCAGCGACCTGGTCGACGCCGATTACCGCCTGTTGGAGGCCGGTTTGGTCTGGCACGGCCATACCGTGAAGGCCGGCAGGGAGGTCTTGGGCGGCGACGGCCGTTACGGCTTCGCCACGCCGTTCGCCACCTTGCATGCCTTCAACGGCTGGGCCGACAAATTCCTGACCACACCGGCCGGTGGCCTGCAGGACACGTATCTGGGCTGGAACCGGAAGTTCGGCAAGTTCAACGCCGCCGCGGCTTGGCACGACTTCCGCGCCGACGCCGGCAGCGTCCGCTACGGCAGCGAGTGGGACGCCTCGCTCGGCTATACCTTCGATCCGCACTGGAGCGGCCTGTTGAAACTGGCCGATTACCGCGCCGATGCGTTCGCACGCGACACCCGCAAACTCTGGGTAAGCGTCGAATACGTGTATTGAGCATCCCTGCGGCCTCATCCGAAAAACCGCCGTCAGGCGGTTTTTCACGGGCATAATGGCAGTCTGCCCACCACCGGGAGTCCCGCATGCACGGCTATATTCTGTTACTGCATCTGCTCGGCGCCTCGATCTGGACCGGCGGCCATCTTCTGCTGGCGCTCACGGTATTGCCCAAGGCGCTACGCACACGCTCGGTGGAGGAGGTGGCACGCTTCGAATCCGGATTCGAACGCATCGGCGTTCCGGCCTTGGCCGTGCAAGTGCTCACCGGCCTTTGGCTGGCCCATGCCGCCTTGCCCGACATTTCCTTGTGGTTCGATCCCGACGTGCCGGTGGCGCGGCCGATCATGGTGAAGCTTGTTCTGTTGGCGTCGACCCTGGCCTTGGCGGCGGATGCCCGTCTGCGCGTGATTCCCCGGCTGTCAGCCGACACACTGAAAGGCCTGGCTTGGCACATCGTGGCGGTCACACTGATCGCCGTATTGTTCTTGGCGACCGGCGTCTCGTTCCGCAGCGGCTGGCTGTACTGACCCGGATTCCTCTCGGCAAATGAAAACCCCGGCCGGAGCCGGGGTTTTCGGGGTGACGCGGCGGGCAGGGTTCAGTAGATGTCCTTGCCGGTGTTGTAGACGTTGAACTTGCCGGTCGGGGTGATCAGGCGCGGATCGCGGATGACCGCCTTCAGCGTACGGGTCTTGTCGTCGACCACCACCAGCGCGGACTTCTGGTCCTTGCCGTTCCAGACCGAGAACCAGACTTCGTCGCCGGCCTTGTTGTACTCCGGCTGCACCACGCGTTTCGGGCCTTCGCCCAGATCGGCCCATTCGGCGATCGGCAGCACCTGATAGCCGGCCTCCGGGTTGCGGGTGTCGAATACCGCCACGCTCTGGCTGACTTTCGGATCCGGATTCAGCGTGGTGTCGACCCACAGGTTGCTGGACTTGGGATGGGTCTTGACGAACAGCGAGCCGCCGCCTTGGCCCTTCAGCACGCCGACCGCTTTCCAGGCGTACTGGGGGTGCCGTTCCGGATCGGTGCCGACCATGGTGACCTTCTCGTTGCCGAGCGCCGAGGTGACCCAGACCGGGCCGTAAGTCGGGTGGGTGAAGTTGGCGCCGCGGCCCGGGTGCGGGATCTTGTCGACGTCGACCAGGGCCGCCATCTTCTGCGTGCGCGAGTCGACCACGGCGATCTTGTCGCTCTGGTTGGCGGCGGTCAGGAAGTAGCGGTGCGTCGAGTCCCAGCCGCCGTCATGCAGGAAGCGGGCCGCGTCCAGGGTGGTGATCTTCAGGTTGAGGATGTCGCGGTAGTCGACCAGCAGGATGCGGCCGGTTTCCTTGACGTTGACGATGAACTCCGGGTGCTCGTGGCTGGCCACGATGGCGGCCACGCGCGGTTCCGGATGGTATTCCTGGGTATCCACGGTCATGCCGCGGGTCGACACGATCTTCTTCGGCTCCAGGCTGGGGCCGTCCATGATCACGAACTGCGGCGGCCAGTAGGCGCCGGCGATGGCGTACTTGTCTTCGAAGCCCTTGTATTTGGAAGTCTCCACCGAGCGCGCTTCCAGGCCGATCTTGATCTCGGCGACGCGGTCGGGCTTGGCCATCCACAGGTCGACCAAATCGATCTTGCCGTCGCGGCCGATGGTGTACATGTAGCGGCGCGAATCCGACGGCCGCGAGATGTGCACGGCGTAACCGGTCTTGATGATGTTGATGATCCGCTTGCTGGCGCCGTCGATCAGGGCGATTTCGCCGGAGTCGCGCAGTGTGACCACGAAGATGTTGTCGATGTCGTAATCGTTCATCTTGCGGGTCGGACGCTTGTCGACCGGCACGATGACCTTCCAGCTCTCGCGCATCTCCTTCATGCCCCACTCGGGCGGGCTGGCCGGATCGTGCTGGATGTAGCGCGCCATCATATTGACCTGCGCCGGGGTCAAGTCGCCGGAGGTGCCCCAGTTCGGCATGCCGGCCGGCGAACCGAAGCGGATCAGCGATTCCAGGTACTGCGTGCCTTTCTTGCGGGTGATGTCCGGCGTCAGCGGCTTGCCGGTGGCGCCCTTGCGCAGTACGCCGTGGCAGCCGGCGCAGCGTTCGAAGTAGATCTTGCTGGCCTGCGCGAATTCGGCCTTGCTGATCGGCGGCGCGTCCGGGTTGATCACCATCTCCACGCCTTCCGATCCGGCGGTCGACGGCGCGCCCTGGTAGTTCATTACGCCTTCCTTGGTCGAAGGATGGCGTTCGCCTTGGGCCGGGTCGCTGGACACCGCCAGCCGTTCGCGCGCGTCCTTGACCTGGCCATGCTCGATGCGCTTGCCCGGATTGCCCCAGCTGGAATACACGTAGCTGGCGATATTGGCGATGTCCTCGTCGGACAGATGGCTCATGGCCGGCATCACGCCGTCGTATTCGACATTGTTGACCTTGAGCTTGCCCGAGATGCCTTTCAGGATCGAGGACAGTACCGTCGCGGGGGTGTTGGCGGTCAGGAAGTCGGAGCCGGCCAGCGGCGGAAATGCGCCGGCCAGGCCCTTGCCATCCGGCTGGTGGCAGGCGGCGCAGTTGGCCAGATAGGCGGCCTGTCCGGCTTCCATCACGTCCTTCGGCGGCCGTTCGTTGCTGATGTCGCTCATCGCGACCACGCCGCCGATCACGCCAAGGCCGATCGACAGCACCAGCAGTTTCTGTAGGGGGTGTTTCATGGTATGTCCCTCGCTTCCGTTATTGGATTTCTGCGCATCGTTGCGATGCCATGGAGTCATACTGCGCCGCTAGTCTGCGCCGTTCCCTGACCTAGGTCAAGCCGCGGGGTTTTTCCGCCAGCGATGGCGGCGTAAGGCTTTATCGAGGCACGGCTTTGCCGTAGTCTGATGGCATACATCTGCCTGCATCGGGAACCACCATGAGACATCCGCTCGCCGCCGCCATCGCCCTTGTCCTGTGCCAGAGCGCGCAGGCGCAGACGCCGCCGCGAGAAGCCGACTTGCTGGACTCGGTGGTGGTGGTCGGCCAACGCCGGCCGGAGCCGATCGAACAGGTGGTCGGCGCGGTGTCGCGGCTCGACCGCGAGGAGTTCCAGCGCCGCGCGGTGCAGGACATCAAGGACATGGTGCGTTACACGCCAAGCGTCGAAGTCACCCAGGACGCCAACCGCTTTGGCAGTCAGGGCTTCAACATCCGCGGACTGGAAGGCAACCGGGTCAGCATCGAGATCGACGGCGTGCCGTTGCCGGATGCGTTCTCGGTCGGCCAGTTCGCATCGGCCGGCCGCGATCTGGTCGAGCTCGGCGTGATTGACCGGGTCGAGATCCTGCGCGGTCCGGCTTCCACGCTATACGGCAGCAAGGCGCTGGCCGGCGTGGTGGCCTACCACACGCTGGATCCGGCCAATGCCGATTTTTCCGATCGTACTTGGCGAGCCGGCGCCTCGCTCGGCACGCAATCGCGCGACGACAGCCAACGCTGGGCCGCGCAGTGGATGACGCAGGGCGGCGACGGCCGTTTCGACCTGCTGCTCGCGGCCGGCCGCCGCAGCGGCCATGAAACCATGAATGCCGCCGAGGCGCCCGGCGATCGGGCCAACCCGGCCGACTACACGCGCGACAGCGCGATGCTGAAAGCCGGCATCGACCTGGCCGAGGCCGGTCGCTGGCAAATCGCGTTTGATCGCAGCCAAGGCCGGCAGCTGACCGACGTGCAGTCGCTGCTGTTCGGGCCGGGGCGTTTTTCCACCACGTATGCGCTGACCGGCGACGACGCCTTCCGGCGCGACCGCATCAGCCTGCAGGGCGCGGTACCTGCCGCCGGCGCATTCAGCGATGTATCCGTGCTGCTGTACCGGCAGGACAGCCGCACGCGTCAGGCCAGCGAACAATACCGTCTGGCCGACCGCACCACGCGCTTTCCGTCCCTGCGCGAACGCGATTTCCATCTCGACCAGACCAGCACCGGTCTGGAGCTCAACGCGCAATGGCGCGGGCAGTGGCTGGGCGCCGAACATTGGCAGATCGTCGGCGTCGATGCCGCCCGCCATGACTACCGCAGCATCCGTTACGGTACCGAAGTCAATTTGAACACCGGCGCCGAGAGCCAGGTCATCCTCGGCGAAGTGCTGCCGGTGCGCGACTTCCCCAACAGCCGCGGCGAAGAGCTCGGCCTGTTCTGGCAGGACGAGATCCGCCTTGCGCCGGCGTGGGCGCTGGTGCCGGGCCTGCGTTGGGAGCGGCAACGCACGCGCGGCTACCGCGACGCCGTCTGGGTCGCCGACAATCCGGGCGCCGGCATCGCCGCCACCGAGTCCGAGGCGTTCACACCCAAGCTCGGCCTGCGTTGGCAGGGCGGCGATTGGTCGAGCTATCTGCAATACGTGCGCGGCTTCCGCGCGCCGCCGTTCTCCGACGTCAACATCGGCCTGAACCTGCCGGCTTTCAATTACGTGGCCTTGCCGAATCCGGACCTGAAACCGGAACGCAGCCACGGCCTGGAGTGGGGCCTGCGTTACGGCAACGGGCCGCTGCAGGCCAGCGTCGCGCTGTACGACAACCGCTTCCGCGACCTGATCGAATCGCGCGCCAACCGCGGCGTCAACGGCGACGGCCAGCTGGTGTTCCAGTCGATCAACCGCGACACGGCGCGCATCGTCGGCGCCGAATTCGATGCCCGTCTGGGCCTGGATGCCTTCTGGCCGCAGGCTGAGGACTGGCAGTTATTGGCTTCCGGCAGCTGGTCGCGCGGCGACGACACCGGCCGCGACCGGCCGCTGAATTCGATCATGCCGGCGCGCACCAGCCTCGGCCTGGGTTATGCGCCCGGTCACGGCCGTTGGGGTGTGGAATTGCTCGGCACCGGCGTGGCGCGGGTCTCGCGTGTCGACCGCAGCAGTGCCAATCTGTTCGCGCCGCCGGGTTATGCCGTGCTGGACGCCAACGTCTGGTTGGCGGTCACGCCCGAGCTACGCCTGAACCTGAGTTTCGGCAATCTGGCCGACCGCCGCTATTGGCAATGGGCCTCGATGCGCGGCGCCTTGGCCACCGCCACCGATCTGGATTTCTACAGCGCCAGCGGCAGCAGTTATGCAATCAGCCTGAACGGCGATTGGTGAGTCAGTAGAACCAGCCCAACGGTTGATGCGTGCGCGCCACCGAATACATGAAGGCGTACACCGTGATTGCGGCGACGAAGCACACCATGCGCATGTGCCGGCTGCGGCCGCGTTTGAGCGCGAAACTGCCGAGCAGCACGTACAGCACCAACAGCGTCAGCTTCACCGCCAGCCAGCCGTTGGCGAACACCGCGCCCGGCAGCATGGTGGCCAGCATCAGCGCCGCGGTCAGCAAGACGGTGTCGATGCTGTAGCTCAGATAGCGCAGCGGCGCCGACATCGCCCAGACGTGGCCGCCGAGCACCAACAAGCCGCGCAGCGTGAACAGGCCGCCGCTGGCCAGCACCGCCGCGACGTGCACCGATTTGATAGGTACATAAAATTCGATCATGGCGTCATCCCGGTTGTCCGTCGGCGCGCGGCGTCAGGTAGATCCACAGCGAGCGCATGCCCCAGGGCAGGAATGCCAGCAGCCACAGCAGTCCGGCCGCGCCATGCCAGAGCAGGATATCCGGCGCCAGCTCGGCGCCGATGCGCGCCACGGCGGCCAGCTGCACCACGATGAAGGCGAAAGCCGCCACGCCGCCCAATTGCAGCGGCCGGCCGGAGTGGCCTTGGGTCACCCGCGTCACCATCGCCACCAGCAGGCTGCCGAAGAAGCCGATGAACAGCGCATGTGCCGGCGCGCGGCCGAGCAGGAATTCACCGGTATTGACCAACCACAGGCTCTGCAGCGCATACAGCAGGGCGGCCACCGGCAACCAGGCGAAGCCGAACATCAGCACCGACAGCAGCGCGGGCATGCGCCGGCGCGGCCACCAACGCCATAGCAGCCAGCCCGAGAGCGCCGCCAACGGCAGGTCGACCAGCCACAGGCCGGCATAGGCATGCGCCAGTTCCAGACCCAGATGCGCCATCGCCAGTAACCAGAACACACCCAGCGCCGGCATCGGCCGATAAGCGCGGTAGCCCGGCAGGGCGGCGCCGGCGAAGAACGGCAGCATCCGATGGCAGACGCTGAAGTACACCGGCAGCAGCAAGCCGAAACCGCCGAATTTGATGGCGGCGAACATCCAGTGCGGGTCGCGGCTGAACAGATAGGCGAACACCAGGCCGATGCCGATCAGGCCCAGCAGCAGCGCCGCGAATGCGCTGATGGCGTGCCAGGTGGTGTTCGGGTCGCGCCACAGCAATATCGCCAGATACACCACGCCGGTCAGCCAGCCGGCCAGGGTCAGCAGCCAACCCAGGAACAGCAGGTGTTCGAAACCGAACAACGACACCAGGGTCAGCGCCTGTCCGGCCAGCAGGCCGAAGCCGACCGGCACATACTGCCAGCGGCTGAACGCCGGCAGGCCCATCCAGCGCGGGAACACCGTGAGCAGGAATCCGAAGATGAACGACGGCAACACCTGGTACTGCATGATCAGCGCGTGCATCCAGCCGGCCGGTATCGCCAGTTGCGGCGCATCCAGCAGGGGCCAGCGCGAATTGATCAGCCAGAACGTCCACCAGGCCATGGCCAGCAGCACATTGCCGGCGCCGACGAAGAACATCAGCCGATGCGGCGCGGCCGCCAGCAGACGCAGGTCGGGCAGGTTCTTGAGCTCGCTTTCGAT
Source organism: Arenimonas sp. (assembly GCA_041913425.1). Classification (GTDB taxonomy): domain Bacteria; phylum Pseudomonadota; class Gammaproteobacteria; order Xanthomonadales; family Xanthomonadaceae; genus Arenimonas. The sequence continues at coordinate 12,485 of JAYSFF010000050.1, forward strand.
CGACATGACACGCTCCTGACTGTGCAGCTCAGCCGCCGCAGCCGCCGCAGCACTCGGACGGCACGCCTTCCAACGCCGAGGCCTCGACCGGGAAGCCGGCGTCGGCCATCAACGCCAAGACCTCACCGCCACCGAGGCAGGTGGCGAAGCGCAGCA
>JAYSFF010000051.1:0-12456 GCA_041913425.1 Arenimonas sp.
GAGCCCGCTATTATGCCGGAAAAGCCCTTGTGCCGCAAACACTTAGCTGAATCGCCGGTATCCGGCGCGGTAACGTGTTGATTCATATGGAGGTAGGGGCGAACCTGTGTGTTCGCCCTGACGGTGCGTGACATGGGCGGACACAGGGGACGCCCTTATCGATTCGCGCCATGGGCGGACGCATGGGTCCGCCCCTACTTCAATGCGAGGCCTTGTCGCGGTGCCAGCCGCGGTGCTTGATGTCCAGCGACAGGCTGTACAGGGCGGTGAAGGCCGGGAACAGGTTCTGCAGCACGCCGACCGAGTCCTGCTTGGCCGAGAACAGGAAATAGCTCAGCGTCATCAGGCTGCCGACCACGCTCATGTACCAGAACAGGCGCGGGATGACCGGCTTGCCGGCCCGGCGCGAGGCCACGAACTGCACCAGCCAGCGGCCGCCGAACATCAGCGCGCCGGTATAGCCGATCAGTTTCCAGGGCGTGATGTGCAGGCCGGACCAGAACAGCCACTCGATCGGCTGGTTCATCATAGTTCGACGGTGTCCGTGATCTTGCTGCGCTTGATCAGCCAGCTCACCCCGCGCAGATCGGCGATGCCGACCCAGGCCCGGCCCAGGTTGTTGTATTTCGACACGCCGGCGCCGCGTTCGCGGTGGTTGACCGGCACGCTGACCGACTGCCAGCCGGCGCGCTTGACCAGGGCCGGCAGGTAGCGGTGCATGTGGTCGAAATACGGCAGGTCGAGGAACAGCGCGCGCTCGAACAGCTTGATGCCGCAGCCGGTGTCCGGCGTCTCGTCGCGCAGCAGGCGCGAGCGGATGGCGTTGGCGGCTTTCGAGGCCCAGCGCTTGGAGCCGGAGTCCTTGCGTTGCACGCGCCAACCGGCGAACAGCTTGATGGCCGGATCGGCGGCGTCGCGCGCGGCCAACAGCTTGGGGATGTCGGCCGGGTCGTTCTGGCCGTCGCCGTCCAGGGTCGCGATCCATTCGGCGCGCGCCTGCTTGACGCCGTTGCGGATGGCGGTGCTCTGCCCGCTCTGCCGGCTGTGGCCGAACACCCGCAGCTCCGGCACTTCGGCCTGCAGGGCCTTCAGCACCGCGCGCGAGTCGTCCTTCGAGCAGTCGTCGACGTAGACGATCTCGAACGGCAGCAGGCCGCGCAGCGCGGCGGTGATCTCGTGCACCAGCGGCGCGATGTTGTCGCGTTCGTTGAATACCGGAACGACCACCGAAACCTGCGGATGGGCGAGGTTGTCGAGCGTCATGGCGTGCGGCTCCCGGGCGTGGTCAAGTGCTTATTGTAGCGCGTCAACGCCGCAGTTTTTCCAGGATGCCGTCGAGCGTGTCGAGGCCGTGGTAGTGGATGACCAGCTTGCCGCTGCCTTTGCGGCCGTGGTTGAGCGCCACCTTGGCGCCCAGCAGGTCGGCGATCTCGCGCTCCAGCGCGGCGATGTCGGCGTCGCTGCGCGCCGCCGGCGCGGCCGCTTTGGCCGGCGTTTTGCCGCCTTTGCCGGCCGATTGCGCCCGGCGCTCCACTTCGCGCACCGAGAGCTGTTCGGCCGCAGCCAGCTGCGCCAGCGGAATCGCCAGCTCGGCCGGCAGGGTCAGCAGGGCGCGGGCATGGCCCATCTCCAGCCGGCCGGCTTCGACCAGCTTGCGGATCGCTTCCGGCAGCTCCAGCAGGCGCAGCAGGTTGGACACCGCCGCGCGCGAACGGCCGACGGCTTCCGCCGCCTGCTGGTGGGTCAGGTCGAATTCGTCGATCAGGCGCTGCAGCGAATTGGCCTCTTCCAGCGGATTGAGGTCCTCGCGCTGGATGTTCTCGATCAGCGCCATGGCGATCACCGCGCGGTCGTCGACGGCGCGGATGACCACCGGCACCTCGCGCAGTTCGGCCAGCTGCGCCGCGCGCCAGCGCCGTTCGCCGGCGATGATCTCGTAGCGGCCGGCGGCGATCTCGCGCACCACGATCGGCTGGATCACGCCTTGCGCGCGGATGGAGTCGGCCAGTTCGGTGAGCTGCTCCTCCTTCATGTCGCGGCGCGGCTGGTACTTGCCGGGCTGCAGGCTGCTGATCGCCAGGCGGGTCAGCCCTTCATTGGCCGGATCGGCGGGCGCGGCGGCGGCTTTCAGGTTGCTGCCCAACAGGGCGTCCAGTCCGCGGCCGAGGCCGGATTTCTTCGCCGCCATCAGTGTTTCTCCATGCGTTTTTGGCTGTTGCGCCGGATGATCTCGCCGGCCAGGCCCATGTAGGCCAGCGCGCCGCGCGAACTGCGGTCGTAGCGCAGGATGCTCATGCCGTGGCTGGGCGCCTCGGCCAGGCGCACGTTGCGCGGTACCAGGGTGCGGAACACGGTGTCGCCGAAGTGTTCGGTCAGCTCGTTGCTGACCGCGTTGCCGAGGTTGTTGCGCACGTCGTACATGGTGCGGATGATGCCGTCGATCTCCAGCGCCGGATTGAGCTGCTGCTTGAGCGCGTTGATGGTGTTGATCAGCGAGCTCAGGCCCTCCAGCGCGAAGTACTCGCACTGCATCGGCACGATGATGCCGTCGGCGGCGGCCAGCGCGTTCAGGGTCAGCAGCGACAGCGACGGCGGGCAGTCGATCAGGATGAAGTCGTAGTCGCCGCGCACCGGGTCCAGCGCCTGCTTCAGCCGGCTTTCGCGCGCCGGCATGTCCATCAGCTGGATTTCGGCGGCGGTCAGGTCGATGTTGCCGGGGATCAGGTCGTAGCCCTCTTCGCTGCGCACCCGCGCCTGGGCCAGGGTGCATTCGCCCAGCATCACTTCGGTGATCGAATGCTCCAGCTCGCGCTTGTCGACGCCCGAGGCCATGGTCGCGTTGCCCTGCGGGTCGAGGTCGACCAGCAGCACCTTTTTCGGGGCGGCAGCCAGGCCCGCGGCCAGATTGACGGCCGAGGTGGTCTTGCCCACCCCGCCTTTTTGATTGGCGATAGCGATGATGCGGCTCATGCGGCTTCCATTGACGGAAAGGGTTCCCCTAGCCCGTCATTATGCCCAAACCGGCCGCGCTTTGCCCGCGGCCGGGGTTTTTCAGCCGCCGCCGGCCCGTTGCACCACCACCAGCTGGCGTTCGGCGTCCAGGCCCGGTACTTGCAGGGGATGCACGGCCGAAACCCGCCAAACGGCCGGCAACTCCGCGATTTCATCGGCGATTTGCGGCCCTTTCATCGCCAACAGGACGCCATCGGGCGCCAACAGGTGGCCGCCGACCGCCAGGATGCCGGCCAACCGGTCCATGGCCCGGGCGGTGATGGCCTGGTAGCGGCCGGGTTCGGCCACGGCCTCGGCCCGGGATTCGATCACGGTGACGTTCTTCAGACCCAGCTGACGCACCACTTCGCGCAGGAAGCGGGTCTTCTTGCCGTTGCTTTCCACCAGGCTGACCGCCGCCTCGGGCCGGATGATGGCCAGCGGGATGCCGGGCAGGCCCGGCCCGGTGCCGAGATCGGCCAGATTGGCTTGGGTGAAATACCGGTGAATGGCCAGGCTGTCGAGCAGGTGCTTGCCCAGCATTTCGCGCGGGTCGCGGATTGCGGTCAGGTTGTAGGTCTTGTTCCAGCGCGCCAGCAGGTCGAGGTAGGCCAGCAGGGCGGGCGCATGCGCCGGGTCGATGCCGAGGGCGTTCAGGCCCCGGCACAGCTCGGCGTGCAGCGGATGGTCGGTCGCGGTCATGGTGCTATTGTCGCGCATCCGGCGCGCCTGCGCATACACTTAAGGCCTCGACCGGAGGAGATGGAGATGGCAGAGGTATTGATCACGGGCGCCAGCGGTTTCGTCGGCGGCCATGTGTTGCGCGAACTGCTGGCGCACGGCCACACGGTGCGCGCGCTGTCGCGCTCGGCGGCGTCCGACGCCTCATTGGCGGCGGCCGGCGCGGTGCCGGTGCGCGGCAGCCTGGGCGACGCCGATTCGCTGCTGGCGGCGGCACGCGGCACGCAGGCGGTGTTCCACTGCGCCGCCAACACCAGCGCCTGGATCCGCGACAAAGCCGAGCAGGACGATACCAACATCGCCGGCACCGGGCGCCTGCTGCGCGCGGCCGAGGAGGCCTGCGTCGGCTGCTTCGTACATACCTCCAGCGTCTCGGCCTATTCGCATCTGGTGCACGATACCCTGCGCGAGGACGTGCCGCAGCGCGGCGGCGACAGCCGGGTCAATTACGAGCGTAGCAAGTTCCTGGGCGAACGCGCGGTGCGTGAATCCGGTCTGCCGCACCTGATCTTCAATCCCTCGCATGTGCTGGGCCCGGGCGACCGCAATAACTGGGCGCGCCTGATCAAGATGGTGCACGACGGCAGCTTGCCGGGCGTGCCGCCGGGCTCCGGCGCCTTCGCCGACGTGCGCGAGATCGCCAAGGCCCAGGTCCGCGCCTGGCAGGCCGGCATCCGCGGCGAGTCCTTCCTGCTCGGCGGCGAGCACGCCAGCTTCCTGCAGTTCGCGCGGTTGGCGGCCGAGCTGTCCGGCCGTCCGGCGCCGAAACGCGCCATGCCCGGGGCCTTGCTGTGGTGCGTCGGCCACGCCAGCGAGGCGCTGTCGCGCTTCACCGGCCGCATGCCGCAGATCACCCCGGCGGCGGTGGCCTTGACCTGCCATCACCTGCGGGTGGATTCCGGCAAGGCCATCCGGATGCTGGGTTACCGCGAAACGCCGCTACGCGCGCTGATGGCCGACACCATGGCCTGGATGGCCGCCGAGGGGGTGATCAGCCCGCAGCCGCGCTGAGCGTGCCGCCGATCTCTTCGATCGGCCGGGCGCCCGCGAACAGGTGGCCCTGTCCGCTGCCGATGCCGATGCGGCGCAGGCAGTCGCGCTGCGCCGGGGTCTCGATGCCCTCGGCGATCACCTCCAGCCCGAGCGAGACGCCGAGCGCGTGGATCGCCTGCACCAGATGGAAGGTCTTGTTGTTCGGATTGTCGGTCAGCGTGCCGATGAAGCTGCGGTCGATCTTCAGGCAGTCCAGCGGATAGCGGTGCAGGTAGGAGAACGAGGAGTAGCCGGTGCCGAAGTCGTCCAGGCTGATGCGGATGCCGGCGTTCTTCAGCTGGGTCAGCACCTTCAGGCCGAGCTCGGGATGTTCGATCAGTGCGTCTTCGGTCACCTCGATGCACAGGTTGGCCGGCGACACGCCGTATTCGCCGATCAGCGCCAGCAGGCGGATGGCGAAGCCCTCGTGGCCCAGATGCCGCGGCGAGACGTTGATGCTGACGTAGTCCGCGTTGCCGAGCAGGACCGGCAGGTCGCGGCAGACCTGCTCGAAGATCGACCAGTCGATCTGCTCGATCAGGCCGGTCTCGCGCGCGATGGCGGAGAATTCGGCCGGACTGAGCACGCCGCGCTCGGGGTGCCGCCAGCGCATCAGCGCCTCGTAGCCGAGCGTCTTGCCGGTCGCCAGGTCGCTGATCGGCTGGTAGTGCGGGAACAGCTCGCCGCGCGCCAGGCCCCGGCGCAGGTCGCCCTCGACCATCAGCGTGTTCAGCGCCGACTGGTGCAGGGCGTCGTCGAAGAAGGTGTAGCGGTTGCGTCCGAGCTCCTTGGAGCGGTACAGCGCGATGTCGGAGTCGCGCAGGATCTCGTCCGGGTCGTGGTGGCGCTCGTGCGAGATGGCGATGCCGATGCTGGGCGAGATGAACAGCTCCTTGCCCTGGATCAGGATCGGCGTGTGGAACTCCTGCAGCATGCGCTCGGCCACCAGCCGAGCCTCCTGCATGCTGCGGATGCTGTTCAGGATCACCGCGAACTCGTCGCCGCCCAGGCGCGCCACCAGGTCCGGCTGGCGCACGCAGGCCTGCACGCGCTCGGCCACCACCTTCAGCAGCTCGTCGCCGACCCAGTGCCCCATCGAGTCGTTGATGATCTTGAAGCGGTCCAGGTCGATGAAGAACACCCCGAACATGCGCGCCGGATTGGACCGGTACAGCGTCAGCGACTGCTTCAGCCGGTCGTACAGCTGGTTGCGGTTGGCCAGGCCGGTCAGCTGGTCGTGCAGGGCGTCGTACTTCAGCTTCTGCTCAGCCTCCTCGCGGCGCGCGATCTGCTCGCGCAACGCCTGGTTGCTGAGCTCGAGCTCCATGGTGCGCTTGCGTACGTTCGACTCCATCTCGGCGTAGGCCTGCTTCAGCCTGTTCGACGACTCGATCTTCTCCAGCGCCTGCGCGATGTGGCTGCTGACGAACATCAGCAGCTCCTGTTCCTTGTGCGAGTAGGCGCGCACGCTGTCGTAGCTCTGCAGCGCGATCACGCCGACCGCCTCGCCGCGGATGGTGAGCGGCACGCCCAGCCAGCACTTCGGCGCCGCGCCCTTGACCACGGCCCGGCCCTCGCGCTTCAGGCGCAGCACTTCCGCCTCGTCGAGCAGCACCGGCGCCTTCTTGGCCAGCACCCACTCGGTCAGGCCGTTGGACATCGGCCGCGACCCCATCGGGGCGTCGTCGTCGCTGCGTTCGTCGATGTAATAGGGGAAGCGCAACGTGCGGCCGCCGTCCTCGATGAACGCGACGTAGATGTTCTTGGCCTCCAGCAGCTGCGCCACGATGCCGTGCATGGCCGGATAGAACTCCTCCAGCGTCTCGCTCTGGCTGGCCAGGCGGGTGATGTTGAACAGCGCCGACTGGATCATCTCGGAGCGCTGGCGCTCCTGGATCTCCTGGCGCAGCTTGGCGGTGCGCTCGCCGACTTCGCGTTCCAGTTCGGCGGTCTGCGCGCGGCGGGTCAGCGATTGCCGGATGTGCTCGGCGACGAACGACAGCAGGTTGAGGTCGGACTGCGAATAGCGGCGGTCGGCGCGGTAGCTCTGCACCACCACGCCGCCGACCACCACGCCGTTGTCCAGCATCGGGATGCCCAGCCAGTCGATGCTCTCCGGGCCGGTGGCCAGGTCGCGGACCAGGCCGAAGCGTTCGGCCAGCGCGGCGGAGCTGTCCCAGGCGTACTGCCCGGACTTCAGCATGGCCAGGGTGATGCTGTTCGGCAGCAGGCTTTCGTCCCACTCGACCTCCGGATCGATCGGCTCCCTGTCCACGCTGTCGGCGTAGTACAGGAAGCGCATGGTGCCCTTGCTTTCGTTGAAGTCGGCGATGAAGAAGTTCTCGGCGTACACCAGGCCGGCGACGATGGCGTGCAGTTCGCGGTACAGCACGCCCGCGTCATGCTCGTGGTAGGCCAGGTTGCTGATGTCGAACAGCGCCTTCTGCAGCTTCTCGGACTTCTCCAGCTGCTGCCGCAGCTGCGCTTCGATGCAGCCGAGCAGCAGCAGGCGCAGCCGGCCCGCCGCGTCGCGCAGCAGCCGTTCGACCGCCTCGGCCTGCGCCGGATCGGGATTCGCGGCCTGCACGTCGAGAATGAAGTAGCCGTCGCCGTGGCGCGCAAGGCGCACCGGGCGTTCGCGCCAGTCGCCGATGTCGTCGCCGGCGCCCTGCTCCAGCGCCGCCATCGCGCTGACGTCCATCACCGGATGCGATTGGTGTCCGAGCATGTCCTGGTGCGGCGGCGGCAGATGCCACAGGCAGCGCGGCCGCCCGGATGCGCCGATCGCGGCCAACTGCAGGCACAGCCATTCGGCCGCCTGCTGCAAATCGGTAGCCCGTTCAAGTGCTTGATAGTCCTGCGGATTACTCCGCGCGTCGGCCACTGCGATTCATGCGTATCCCCCTGGAAATCGATTCTAGCAGTTGCCCGCCACCGGCGCTAGGCGACTGCGGCCGGCCAGTGGCGTTAAAATGCGGCATCACCTACCGGAGAACCGCCATGTCCTTCCCGATGACCCGACCGCGCCGTCTGCGCGCCGCCGAATTCTCCCGCCGGCTGGTGCGCGAGAACCGCCTCGGCACCGGCGATCTGATTCTGCCGGTGTTCGTGCACGAGTTGGATTCGGTGCTGCCGGTGGCGTCGATGCCGGGCGTCGAGCGTCTGTCGCTCGAGGCCCTGGTGCGCACCGCCGAGCGCGCGGTCGCCGCCGGCATTCCGGCCATGGTGCTGTTCCCGGTCACCGCGCCGGAGGCCAAATCGCTCGACGCGAAAGCGGCCTACGACGAAAACGGTCTGGCGCAGCGCGCCATCCGCGCCATCAAGTCGCGCTTCCCGGAGCTGGGCGTGATCACCGACGTCGCGCTCGATCCGTACACCAGCCACGGCCAGGACGGACTGCTCGACGATTCGGGTTATGTGGTCAACGACGAAACCGTGGAGGTGCTGGTGGCGCAGGCGCTGTCGCACGCGCATGCCGGCGCCGACGTGGTGGCGCCCAGCGACATGATGGACGGCCGCATCGGCGCCATCCGCGAGGCGCTGGAGGAGGAAGGCTTCGTCAACACCCAGATCATGGCCTATTCGGCCAAGTACGCGTCCGCCTTCTACGGCCCGTTCCGCGATGCGGTCGGTTCGGCTTCGGCGCTCGGCAAGGGCAACAAATACTCCTACCAGATGGATCCGGCCAATTCCGACGAAGCCCTGCGCGAGGTCGCGCTCGACATCGAAGAGGGCGCCGACATGGTGATGGTCAAGCCCGGCATGCCGTATCTGGACGTGGTGCGCCGCGTGAAGGACCGCTTCGAGGTGCCGACCTTCGTGTATCAGGTGTCCGGCGAGTACGCGATGATCAAGGCCGCGGCCCAGAACGGCTGGCTGGACGAGCGCGCCTGCATGCTGGAATCGCTGCTGGCGTTCAAGCGCGCCGGCGCCGACGGCATCCTGACCTATTTCGCGCTCGACGCCGCGGCGGCGCTGAAGGACTGAGCCGTGGCGCTCCGGCAGCCGCAGGCGCGTTTCGCGGTCATCGGCCAGCCGGTCGACCACTCGCTGTCGCCGCACATCCACCGGGCGTTCGCGCGCCAGTGGTCGGTGGATCTGGATTACAGCCGCATCGAACTGGCACCGGTCGAGCTGGCGTCCGGCATCGCCCGCTTCGCGGCGGCCGGCGGCGCCGGCCTGAACATCACGCTGCCTCACAAGCAGGCGGTGATGGCGCTGTGTTCCGGCGTGAGTGAACGCGCGCGCCGCGCCGGTGCGGTCAACACGCTCAGCTATGTTGACGGCGGCTGGCACGGCGACAACACCGACGGCGTCGGCCTGGTGAACGATTTGACCCAGCGCCGCGGCATCGACCTGCGCGCGCGCCGCACCCTGCTGCTCGGCGCCGGCGGCGCCGCCTGCGGCGTGGCGCCGGCCCTGCTTGATGCCGGCATCGGCGAACTGGTGGTCTGCAACCGCAGCGCTGAACGTGCCGACGCCTTGGTAGACGCCTTGGCCGCGCCGGAACGCGCGCACAGCCGGTACTGGCGCGACCTGCCCGATCTGGCGCATTTCGATCTGATCGTGAACGCCACCTCGGCCGGCCGCGGCACCGAGCCGCTGACGCTGCCGTTCCATCTGGCCGGCACGCATACCGTAGCGGTCGATCTGAGCTACGGCCGTGCCGCCATCGATTTCCTGGCCTGGGCCCGGGCCGCCGGCTGCGGGCAGGCCTTCGACGGCCTCGGCATGCTGGTGGAACAGGCCGCGGAAAGCTTCTTCCTCTGGCAGGGCGTGCGCCCGGAAACCGACGCCGTGTATGCCGACCTGCGCCGCTTGGCCGACGGCGAGGCCGCCGCCGAATGAACGCGCGCGCCTTGCCGTTCGGCTTGTACATCCTGGCGCGCGAGGACGAATGGGCGCGCGCGCAGCAGCTCGGCTATTGGCATACGCCGGCGCTGGAGCGCGAGGGCTTCATCCATGCCGCAAGCCACGAACAAGTGCCGGGCGTGTACGCCCGCCACTTCGCCGACCACACCAAGGTGTTCGTGCTCAAGCTCGACGAGGCCTCGCTGGTGGACTACCTGCGATGGGACGCGCATCCGGTGACCGGCGAGCTGTATCCGCACATCGCCGCGCCGATTCCGCTGGAAAGCGTGGAGCGGGTCTACGAATGGCCTTTGGAATAGTGAATCAGGCCTCGGCCAGATATTTGTCCTTCAGGCGCACGTAATGCTGCGCTGAATAATACAGCTGGGCGATGTCCTTTTCGCTGAGCGTGCGCACGCACTTGGCCGGATTGCCCAGCCACAGTTCGCCGCGGCGCACGGTCTTGCCCGGCGGAATCACCGCGCCGGCGCCGACGAAGCCGTGGTCCTCGATCACCGCGCCGTCCAGCACGGTGGCGCCCATGCCGATCAGGCAGGCGTTGCCGATGGTGCAGGCGTGCACGATGGCGCCGTGGCCGATGGTGACGTCGTCGCCGATCAGGGTCGGGTAGCCGACCGGCCGCCCGTCGGGGCCGTCGTGGCTGACGTGGATGATGGTGCCGTCCTGGATGTTGCTGCGCGCGCCGATGCGGATGTGGTTGACGTCGCCGCGGATGACGGTGCCCGGCCAGACCGAGCTGTCGTCGCCGATATGCACGTCGCCGATCACGGTGCAGGCCGGGTCGATGTAGACGCGCGCGCCGAGCTGGGGAAGGATGCCGTTGAAGGGGCGGATGGCGGGCATGGGCTGGCCTCTGGGTGCGGGTTCGGGGTTACAATCGGGCAAGCCCCCATTCTACCCGACCGCCATGGATCTCCGCGTCCCGTTCGACCGACTGAAACAGGCCCACCTCAACGGCGCGTTCACCTACGAGCAGCGCATCGAACTGCTGACCCGGCTGGACGCCGCCGTGCGCCGCAGCCGCGAGGCGCTGGTGGCGGCCTGCAACGCCGACTTCGGCCGGCGCGCGCGCATCGAAACGCTCGGCGCCGACGTGATGGTGACGCTGGACGAGATCAAATACGCCCGCAAGCATCTGCGCCGCTGGATGCGCCCGCAGCGGCGTTCGGTGAACCTCACCTTCCGGCCCGCACGCGGCGAGATCCGCTTCGTGCCGCTGGGCGTGGTCGGCGTGGTGGCGCCCTGGAACTACCCGTTCCAGCTCGCGCTGATTCCGCTGGTCAACGCCATCGCCGCCGGCAATCGGGTGATGATCAAACCCTCGGAATTCACGCCCACGGTCAGCGCCTTGGTGGAGAAGCTGGTGGCCGAGGTGTTCTCGCAGGACGAGGTGGCGGTGGTGCAGGGCGATGCCGCCGTCGGCGCCGCGTTCACCCAGCTGCCGTTCGACCACCTGATCTTCACCGGCTCCACCGCCGTCGGCCGGCAGGTGATGGCCGCCGCCGCCGCCAACCTGACGCCGGTCACACTCGAATTGGGCGGCAAGTCGCCGGCCCTGGTCGCGCCCGGCTACCCGGTGGCCAAGGCCGCCGAGCGCATCGCCTTCGGCAAATGCTTCAACGCCGGGCAGACCTGCGTGGCACCCGATTACGTGCTGCTGCCGGAAGCGGAGTTGGAGCCGTTCATCGCCGCGTTCGCGGCCAGCGTCAAGCGCCGCTACCCGGACATGGCCAACGACCCCGACTACACCGCGGTGGTCAACGAACGCCAGGCCGGGCGCCTGCGCGCTTGGCTGGATGAAGCCAAGGCCGCCGGCGTGCGCACCGTGGCCTGCGGGCCGGAAGCGGCGGATGCCGGCGGCGTGCGCTGCCTGCCGCCGACCCTGCTGGTGAATCCGCCGGCGGAGCTTACCGTGATGCGGCAGGAGATCTTCGGGCCGCTGCTGCCCTTGGTGACCTACGAGAATTACGACCAGGCCGTGGCCTACATATTAGAGCGCGACAAGCCGCTGGCCTTCTATCCGTTCGACGACCAGCCGGCGCGCGTGGACGCCGTGCTCGGCCGGGTCTGCGCCGGCTCGGTGTGCGTGAACGACGTGCTGGTGCAGTTCGGCCAGGACGACCTGCCAATCGGCGGCGTCGGCGCCTCCGGCATGGGCCATTACCACGGCCATGACGGCTTTTTGACCTTCAGCAAGGCGATGCCGGTGATGTATCAGTCGCGCCTGAACGGCATGGCGCTGTTCGACGCGCCCTACGGCAAGCTCATCCACCGCCTGGTGGATTTCCTGACCCGGCCCTGAGGCCGGGTCGGGCGCGCCTTAGCGCATGCGGACGAGGGTGTCGTCCTTGCGGATGAAGTGGTGGTACAGCGCCGCCACGATGTGGAAGCCGAACACCCAGTAGAACGCCTCGCCGATGTCGTGGTGCAGCTCTTCCAGCTGTTTCGCCAGCGTCTCGTTCTCGGCCATCAGCGCCGGCAGGGCGATGTCGGTGAACGGGATCATGATCGCCTTGCCGTCGGTCCAGGCGGTCATCAGGCCGAGCACGGGCATGACGATGAAGAACGCGTACAGCGCGAAATGCATGATGCGCGAGATGGCGTTCTGCCAGGCCGGCAGCGGCGGGGTGACGCGCGGCGCACCGTGTTTCAGGCGCTGCTGCAGGCGCACCCAGACCAGCAGGAAGATGCCGATGCCGAGCCAGAAGTGGCTCTGCATCATGGCGAAGCGTCCGGGCGTGCCGCGTTCGAACAGGTCACGCTGTTCGATGGCCACATAGGCCAGGGCGATCATCACGGCCATCAGCCAATGCAATCGGC